>CACNVV010000043.1 GCA_902624015.1 uncultured Pelagibacteraceae bacterium | reverse complement strand
TGAATACAAAATAAACATATTTAGTTTGTGTTAATTTAAATTTATTGCTTTAAATTTATATATTTTTTATAGTATTTGACTTAAAAACAGCTTGGTCCTGTCACTCTTTGGATTGGCAAAAAAATCTTTAGTTTCAGCTCTTTCTACAATCATGCCCTCATCCATAAAAATAACCTCATCAGCCACTTCTTTAGCAAAACCCATCTCATGTGTCACTACAATCATTGTCATTCCTGCTTTTGCTAAATTAACCATTGCATCTAAAACTTCTTTAATCATTTCTGGGTCAAGAGCTGATGTTGGTTCATCAAATAACATTATTTTTGGCTCCATACATAATGCTCTAGCAATAGCACATCTTTGTTGTTGACCACCTGAAAGTTGCCCTGGGTATTTATTTGCTTGATCTGCAATTTGTACTTTTTCTAAATGTTGAATAGCTAAATCTTCTGCTTCTTTTTTAGGCATTTTTTTTACCCATATTGGAGCTAGCGTACAATTATCTAAAATAGAAAGATGAGGAAATAAGTTAAATTGTTGAAACACCATTCCAACTTCAGCTCTAATTTTTTCTATGTCTTTAGTGTCCTCTGTTAATTCATTTCCATCTACTATAATTGAACCTTGTTGATGTTCTTCAAGTCTATTTATGCATCTAATTAGTGTTGATTTACCTGATCCTGAAGGTCCACAGACAACAATTTTTTTATTTTTTTCTACTTCTAAATTTATATTTTTTAATACTTGGAAATCACCAAACCACTTATTCATTTCTGTAATTTGTATTATTTTATCTGACATTATCTTTCCGTTTTATATTTTTGTTCTAAATTATAACTATATTTACTCATTGCATAGCAAATAATAAAAAATAGTACTGATGCAAACACATAACCTTCCATCGCAAAACCTAGCCACTCTGGGTTTGTTTTAGCAAGGTTTAGCATTCCAACAATTTCTAAAAGTCCAACAACAAATATTAAAGGAGTATCTTTTACAAGTGCCAAAAAAGTATTTGCAATTCCAGGTATTACAAGTTTAAGTGCCTGTGGTAAAATAACTAAAATATGCATTTTCCAATAGCCCATTCCTAAAGATTTAGCAGCATCATATTGGCCTCTTGGTAATGCTTGCAAACCTCCTCTAATAACTTCTGCTACATAAGCTGCTTCAAATAATGAGATTGCAATGATTACTCTTACTAGTTTATCTATAAACATATCTTCAGGTAAAAACATTGGAAACATTACTGAGGACATAAATAATACAGTAATCAATGGAACACCTCTCCAAAATTCAATCATTCCTATTGAAAAATATTTAATTATTGGAAAATCAGACCTTCTGCCCAAAGACAAAAACAAACCTATAGGAAAACAAAAAATCAAACAAAAGAATGATACTATAAAAGTTAAAGATAAACCTCCCCAAGCGCCTGTCTCCACCCACTCTAATGCTTCTAATTTACCAAGTTCAATAAGCTCTTCATAAAAAAATACATATTTTAACAATATGTATAGTGTGATCGGGACTATTATAAAATAGTACATTTTAAATTTAGATGGAATAAAAAATCCTATTATAATTGAAATTACAGCTGCAATAATTCCATATGAGAAATCAAAAAATATTGGGCCTCCTGATATAAAAAAGAAAATAAAGAAAAAAGCAATCACAGGATAAACAACTACATAATAAAGTGTTAAATATTTTTTAAATTTTTCAGTAGCAAAGAAACCAATAGTGCCAAGAAACGCTAAAGCTATAAATGACAAGTTAATACGCCACTGTTCAGCATTTGGATACATTCCATACATAAATCTGTTAAACCAAATTTTAATATAGGTCCAACAAGCACCACTTCCTATACATACGTCTTTTGAGTCTCCGGCAATATTCGCATCTAAAATAAACCAACTTAATAATGGTGGGAGTGATTTTATAACCACAAATACAATTAATAATGATAAAAATGCATTAAAATTGTTAGTATTAATATTTTTATTAATTGAGTCTAAAAACTTTAAGCCTGAATAATCAATTCTAATTAAATGAAGTCCAATAAATCCTAAAATTAGTGGTAAAAAGAAGCTAATTGATCCAGGT
>CACNVV010000042.1 GCA_902624015.1 uncultured Pelagibacteraceae bacterium | reverse complement strand
ATTCCCTCTAATCATAATTTCACCAATTGTTTTTCCATCTTTAGGAACTTCTTTCATTGTTTCTGGATCCAAAACAACGACACCTTCAGTATTTGGATATCTCACACCTTGCCTAGCCTTAATTTCATTTTGTTTTTCCTCATCGAAATTGTTCCATTCATCATTCCACGCACACTGAGTAACATGTCCATAAGTTTCCGTTAAACCGTATACATGCATAACCTCAAAACCTAATGCTCTCATTTTTTTGAAAATTATACTTGGTGGTGGCGCTCCAGCAGTCAAAACATAAACTTTTTGTTTTAATTTTTTTTTGTCACTTTCAGGAGCTCCTGTAATCATATTTAATACTATTGGGGCACCGCCAAAATGAGTTACTTCATATTTATCGATTAATTCAAAAATTTTTTTTATGTCAATATTTCTTAAACAAATTGTCCTTCCGTTTAACATTGGAACTGTCCATGGATAACACCAACCATTACAATGAAACATTGGAACTACTGTTAAAAAATTTAATCTATTTGGCATGTTCCAAGCTACCGAACTTCCTGTAGACATTAAATATGCACCTCTATGATGATAAACTACTCCTTTGGGATTTCCTGTAGTACCTGATGTATAGCTTAATGATATTGCTTGCCATTCATCCTTTGGCATTTGCCAATCGAAATTTTCATCACCAGTATTTAAAAAACTTTCATATTCTAAATCGCCAATTTTTTCTAATTTCGATTGATCAGCATTTTTATCATCTATATCAATTATTATAATTTTTTTATTTAAAGTTTTTAATGCTTTCTTAACTTCTCCATGTAATTGTCTATCAACTACTAGTACCTTTGCATCACTGTGATCTAAAATATATGAAATTGTATTTGCATCTAATCTTATATTAATTGTATTTAATACTGCACCTGCCATAGGTACTGAGTAATGTCCTTCGAAAATCTCTGGTGTATTAAAGGCTAAGAATGAAACAGTGTCTCCTTTTTTAATTCCAATTTTTGACAGTGCACTAGCAAATTTTACAGCTCTTTTGTAAACATCATTCCAGGTATATTTCCTATCTTCATAAATTATAGCTTCATAATTTGGATAAATTTCCCTTGCTCTTTTAAGAAACGTTAATGGGGTAAGTGGTACGTAGTTAGCTTTATTTTTATCTAAATTTGTCTCGTAATGATTCATTATTAATTAAACTTAAAATTCATTATATTAGAACTTCCAGAGATAGCAGATTTGTAATGATACTCAGCTCTAGGCAATACTTTATCACTATAAAATTCTTTATTTTTTTCAAAATCACTAAAACTTACATCTAAAATTTTAATCCAAGCATAAGCAATTGAAACATATCCCAGACTTCTCAAATAATCATTTGCTGCAGCACTAACATCGTCTTTTTCGATTTTATGTTTATCCTTAATCCAGTCGGTAAACTTAAATAAAATATCTAAATAATGATTTAATTCTTTTGAAAATGTTTTTACTTTTTCGTTTTTACTATCACATTCAGATTTAATCATATCTAAAAACTTATTTATAACATCGCCATTTTTATTTGATAATTTTCTAAATACTAAATCTGCTGCCTGAACAGAATTTGTTCCTTCATAGATTGGGGTAATACGATTATCTCTATATAATTGCTCTATACCTTGGTCTTTAGTGTACCCATATCCACCATGTATTTGCATCGCGTCGTTCGTAATTTCCATAGCTAAATCTGTAAATAATGACTTAACAACTGGTGTCATCAATGAAACATAATCCAAAGCTTCTTGTTTAATCTTTTCATTAGGATGATAAAGACTCACCTCAGTTTGTTGTGATAACCAAAAACATAAAGCTCTTTCTCCTTCAATAATTGACTTCATATTAAGTAAAGATCTTCTAATATCCGCATGATCAATTATAAAGTCTGCACCATTTGTAGATTTTGAATTATTTGTTTTTCCTTGCTTTCTCTCTTTTGCATAAGCAAGTGAGTTTTGATACGCAATTTCAGAAATTCCTAAACCCTGAATGCCTACCACTATTCTCTCAAGGTTCATCATGGTAAACATGGCACTAAGACCTTTATCTTTGTTACCAATCATATAACCAGTTGCTTCATCAAAATTTAACACACATGTTGCTGAACCCTTTATTCCCATT
>CACNVV010000041.1 GCA_902624015.1 uncultured Pelagibacteraceae bacterium | reverse complement strand
AAAAATATTTATTGAAAAAGATAAATCTCTTTTAATAGTAATTCCAATTTTAATTATTATTGCGTTTACGACTAAAGGTTTCTCACTATACTTTGCAAAAGCAACTATGATTAGTGTTGGAGAGTCTATCAAAAAAAAACTTCAATATGATATGGTAAATACTTTAATTGGAACTGATACAGGGATAATTGAAAAAAAACATTCGGGTAAATTTGTTTCTAATTTGACTTATGACGTGACTCATATTACTAACTTATTAAGTAATGCAATTTTAACATTATTTAAAGATACACTTACTTTGTTTGGTTTGCTCACTGTAATGTTTGTTCAAAATTGGAAACTTGCCTTGATATCAATAATCATGATACCTCTTGCTAGTATTTCAGCAAAGACACTAGGAAAAAGAATACATAAAGTAACCACGGAAGCACAACAAAAATCAGGCTTTTTAACTACTTATCTGGTAGAACTATTTAAAAATCATAAATTAATAAAAATATTCCAAAAAGAAAGTTATGAAAAAGAAAGAGCAGATAAACATCTCTCAGAGTTAAAAAATAAAAATCAAAAAATACAAACTGTCTTCATAAGAATTTCTCCAATTATGGAGACTTTAACTGGTTTTATGATTGCAATCTTAATTTTTTATTCAGGAACACTCATTACAAATAATGAGCTTGATATAAATAATTTTTTCTCATTTCTGGCAGCAATGATGTTGGCCTATCAACCAGTAAGGGCTTTATCCACTTTAAATATGACTTTAAATCAAGGATTATCTGCAGCCTCTCGAATAATACCTATCATAGATCAAAAAAATTATATTCAAGAAATTGAAAATTCAAAACCAATTCAAATAAAAAAATCAAATATTGAATTTAAAAATATAAATTTTTCATACAACATAGAAGAAAATATCACCTTACAATCTATTAATATTAAATTCGACGGTGGAAAAATGACATCTTTAGTAGGACATAGTGGATCTGGTAAATCTACTATACTTAATTTAATTCCAAGATTTTATGACCCTCAATCAGGAGATATTTTAATTGATGATCAATCAATTTATAAAAGCACTATTAGCTCACTTAGGAATGAAATATCGATGGTTAGTCAGGAGACTACTTTATTTGATGATACAGTTCTTAATAATATAAAATATGCAAATGAAAATGCTACAGATGAGCAAATTTACCAAGCTGCAAAGCTATCTTTTTGTGAGGAATTTATAAATAAATTGCCTCAAAAATTTGACACCTTAATCGGAGAGAATGGGGTTCGGTTATCTGGTGGTGAAAAACAAAGATTATCTATAGCAAGAGCAATGTTAAAAAATAGTTCTATTATATTATTAGATGAAGCAACTTCATCTTTAGATGCGGAAACAGAGGATAAAATTCAAAAAGCACTAAAATCTTTAACAAAAGATAAAACTACAATTGTTATTGCTCATAGATTGTCAACTATACTAAATTCAAATAATATTTATGTTATTGACTCAGGAAAAGTTTTAGAGAGTGGAACACATAACGAACTTTTAAATAAATCTCAGCTTTATAAAAGTTTCTATGAAAAACAAATCAAAAAATAAAAATGTTCTTTTTTTACCAAATTCTAATCTCGCTTCTTTTAATACTGTCTCCAATCATTATAATTTATAGAATATTAAAGGACAAAGAAGACAAAATAAGATTTCAAGAAAAATTTTCATTTAGTACTAGAAATAAAATAAAAGGGAATTTAATTTGGTTTCATGGAGCCAGCGTAGGAGAAATATTAAGTGTAATCCCACTAATAAAATATTATGAAAAAAAAAAATCTATCCATCAAATACTAATCACTTCAAGTACATTAAGTTCATCAAAAATTATTAAAAATTTTAATTTTAAAAAAACAGTTCATCAATTTTATCCAATTGACTATTTTTTCTTCACAAAAACTTTCCTAAATTATTGGAAACCAACAATAGCAATTTTTATAGACTCTGAAATATGGCCTTCTATGTTTCGAAATTTAAAAAATAAAAATATCCCCATAGTCTTGCTAAATGCAAGAATAACTAGAAAAACAATTGGTAGATGGATGTTTATAAAAAATTTCGCCGTTTCAGTATTTGAAAATATAACAATAGCTTATCCACAAAATGTAGAAACAAATTCTTTTTTAAAAAAAATGAATTCAACTAAAATTAATTTTATTGGCAATCTTAAATATGCAACAAATAACGATAAAAATAATGAAAGATTAAGTAAAAAATTACAAACAAAATTTAAAAACAAAAAACTTTGGGTAGCCTCTAGCACACATAACAATG
>CACNVV010000040.1 GCA_902624015.1 uncultured Pelagibacteraceae bacterium | reverse complement strand
GTTCCTTGTGCATTTATTGAAATGGTTAAAGATAAGCCGGTATCAGAAAAAGAATTAATTGATTTTTGTAAAGAAACTTTAGCGGGATTTAAAGTTCCTAAAAAGGTTGTGTTCTGTGATTTGCCAAAAACTTCGACAGGAAAAATACAAAAGTTTGAATTAAGAAAACAAGTTTAGGTAATTTTTGAATTTTCAATTGGAAAATAAAAATGTTTATGCTTCTGATGCAGGACAGGGTATTGATAAAAATAAAGAAACAATAGTATTTCTTCATGGAAGTGGTCTTTCGCATATTGTTTGGTCTCTAACTGAACAGTTTTTTTCAAATAATAATTTTAACGTATTATCTATTGATTTACCTGGGCACGGTAATTCCGATGGCCCTTGCTTAGATAGTATTGAAAAAATAGCTGATTGGTTGGAGCAGGTTTTTAATAAACTTAATTTAAATAATTTAATTTTAATTGGTCATTCCCAAGGTTGCTTGGAGATACTTGAATATGCTCACAAATATAAAAATAGATTAAAAAAGTTAGTTTTTATCGGAGGGTCAAATAAGATGCCGGTTCATCCAGATTTAATTGATCTAGCAAAAAATGGGGACTCCGATGCTGTTAAATTAATGATGAAGTGGGGTTATGAAGGTTCAAAAAGATTTATTGGTGGTAACCCAGTAGAAAAAATAATACAATCTCCTCGAGACATAAGAGACATACTGGCGGTGGACCTTGTTGCATGTAACAATTACAAAAATGGTTCTGGTGCTGCTAAATTAATAGAATTTCCATCAATGTTTATTTTTGGTTCTCTAGATAAAATGGTAAATCTAGAAGCTGGTAAAAAATTTTCTAGTCTAATTAACAACTCATCTACACACATAATCGAGGGTTGCGGCCATATGATTATGATTGAAAAAGCATTTGAAATGAGAGACAAAGTTTTAGAATTTTTGAAAAAATGAAGAACTTTTTAATTGCAAAATCAAGAAGACTTAGAGGTACACCATATACTTCTCGAATTGAGGAACAAGGTGTTACAGCTTATACAATTTATAACCATATGTTGCTTCCAGCTGCCTTTGGTTCAATTGAGGATTCTTATCATCATTTAAAAGAGCATGTTCAAATTTGGGATGTAGCAGCTGAAAGACAGGTAGAAATCTCAGGAAAAGATTCTGCAAAATTAGTTCAGCTAATGACTTGTAGAGATTTATCAAAATCTAAAGATGGAAGATGTTATTATTGTCCGATTATAGATGATAATGCCGGATTAATTAATGATCCAGTTGTTTTAAGAATTAATGAAAATAAATGGTGGATTTCTATTGCAGATACAGACGTAATATTATTTGCAAAAGGATTAGCAATTGGAAATAAATTTGATGTTAAAATCATAGAGCCAAAAGTTGATATCATGGCTGTACAAGGTCCAAAATCATTTCAATTGATGGAAAAAGTATTTGGAGAACAGATCACAAAATTAAAATTTTTTGGTTTTGATTATTTTGAATTTGGAGGTGCAAAACACCTTATCGCACAATCTGGATGGTCTAAACAAGGAGGTTATGAAGTATATGTTCAAAATACTGAAGCAGGCTTAAAACTATATGATCATTTATTTGAAATTGGAAAAGAATTTAATATTAAACCAGGATGCCCTAATTTAATAGAACGAATAGAAAGTGGACTGTTATCTCATGGCAATGATATGGATAACGGAGATAATCCTTATGAATGTGGTTTTGATAAATATGTAAACATAGATAGTGATATTATTTTTTTAGGAAAAGAAAAATTAAAGAAAATAAAATCTGAAGGTATAAAAAGAAAATTAATGGGTGTGAAGTTAGATTTGGACAAAATAAGTTTAACAGGATCTTTAGATCTGACTGATGAAAATAACAAAATCATTGGGGAATTAAGGTCAGCCTGTTATTCGCCTCATTTTAAAAAAGTAATTGGTATTGCTATGATGAAAAAATCGCATTGGAATATAGACCAGAACGTAAAAGCAAGCATAAATGGTGATATTTGCAGTGGTAAAGTTTGCGATTTACCTTTTATTTAGTATAACAACTTTAAAATGAACATAGCTATAGTAGGTGCAACAGGAAATGTTGGAAGGAAAACTCTTGAGGTATTTGATAAAAAAAACTTCAAGTTTAATAATCTATATTTAGTTGCCTCAGAAAAAAGTGCAGGAAAAAAAATCTATTTTAGAGATAAAGAGTATGTTATTGAAAATTTAGAGACATATGATTTTTCAAAAGCAGATATAACTTTTTTTGCAGCAGGAGGAAAAATTGCTGAAAAATTTGCAGAAAAGGCTGCCAAGCATACAATTGTAATAGATAATTCAAGTTTTTTTAGGATGGATCCTGATGTTCCACTAATCGTTCCACAAGTGAATGCAGCCGAAATTAAA
>CACNVV010000039.1 GCA_902624015.1 uncultured Pelagibacteraceae bacterium | reverse complement strand
CAATTATCCATAAGCTAAAACATAAAATATCTTTGTGCCAAAGGGAGTTCTTTAGCTGGTTCACAGGTAATTATCTCACCATCAGCTTTTACCTCGTATGTCTCAGGATTAACCTCAATTTTTGGACACTTGTTATTTAAAATCATATCTTTTTTAGAAATGGCTCTTGTGTTTTCTACAGGTAATAAGTCTTTTCTAATACTTGCATCTTTTAAAGAATTCTTTTCAAGAGCTAGTTTGCTTGTGAAAATTACTGAAGATTTTTCTAAAGAAGTTCCAAATGATGAAAACATTGGTCTAGTGTATATAGGTTGTGGAGTTGGAATTGATGCATTTGGATCTCCCATTTGAGCACAAGCTATACTCCCACCTATTAATATCATCTCTGGTTTAGCTCCAAAAAATGCTGGGTCCCATAAAACTAAATCTGCACGTTTATTTTTTTCAATACTACCAATATGTTTTGAAATTCCATGAGCAATTGCAGGATTAATTGTGTATTTCGCTAAATATCTTTTAACTCTAAAATTATCATTATCCCCTTTTTCTTCTGGTAAACTTCCTCTTTGAACTTTCATTTTATGTGCAGTTTGCCAAGTTCTAATTATAACTTCTCCAACTCTTCCCATCGCCTGACTATCTGATGCGATAATTGAAAATGCACCCATGTCATGAAGAATATCTTCTGCTGCAATTGTTTCTCGTCTGATTCTACTTTCAGCAAATGCTACATCCTCTGGAATAGATTTATCGAGATGGTGACAAACCATCAGCATATCCAAATGTTCTTCTATTGTATTAACTGTGTATGGTCTTGTAGGGTTTGTTGAAGAAGGAATAACATACTCTTCTCCACAAACTTTAATTATATCTGGCGCGTGTCCGCCACCAGCACCCTCTGTATGAAAAGCATGTATAGTTCTTTTGTTAATTGCTTTGATAGTATTTTCTACAAACCCACTTTCATTTAAAGTGTCTGTGTGAATCATTACTTGAACATCATTTTTGTCAGCAATATTCAAACAATTATCAATTGCTCCAGGAGTGGTTCCCCAATCCTCATGTAATTTTAAAGCTGAAGCTCCTGCTAGAATTTGTTCCTCAAGTCCCTCTGGTAATGAAGAGTTTCCTTTTCCTGCAAAAGCTAAATTCATAGAAAAACCATCAGCAGATTGAATCATTCTCTGTATGTGCCATGGTCCGGGTGTACACGTTGTTGCAAGTGTTCCATGAGCCGGTCCAGTTCCTCCTCCAAGCATAGTTGTAATGCCTGAGTGCAATGCATCATCAATTTGTTGGGGACATATATAATGAATGTGACTATCAAAACCCCCTGCTGTTAAAATTTTTCCTTCACAAGCAATTATTTCTGTTCCTGGACCAATAATTATATTTACTTTAGATTGAGTATCTGGATTACCAGCTTTACCAATTTCAAATATTTTTCCATCCTTTAAACCCACATCAGCTTTATAAATTCCATTTACATCAACTATTAAAGCATTGGTAATAACTGTATCAGCTGCTCCTTTTTCTCTACTGATTTGAGATTGGCCCATACCATCTCTTATTACTTTTCCACCACCAAACTTTACTTCTTCACCATAAATGGTTAGATCATTTTCAACCTCAATAAATAGTTCAGTATCTGCGAGCCTTACTTTATCTCCTGTTGTAGGCCCATACATATCTGCATAAGCTGCTCTAGAAATTTTAGCCATTATAAATTGCCCATAACTTTCTGATTGAAACCATATATTTTTTTTAATCCATTTATTTCTATTAGCTCAACATCTTTAGATTGACCTGGCTCAAATCTTACAGCAGTTCCAGAAGGTATATTTAATCTCTTTCCATATGCTAATTTTCGATCAAAAACTAAATGCTCGTTAGTTTCAAAAAAATGATAATGGCTTCCAACTTGCACAGGTCTATCTCCGGAATTAGAAATTTTAATTTTGGTAATTTTGGAGTCTTTATTTAGGTTAATTTCCTCTTTTTTTGTAATTACTTCACCTGGCTTCATAATAATTATTACCTTATAGGTTTGTGCACAGTTACTAATTTAGTTCCATCTGGAAAAGTAGCTTCTACTTGAACTTCCTTGACCATATCTGGAATACCGTCCATACAATCTTTTTTTTAATAACGTGAGCTCCTGCTTCCATTAATTCTGCAACACTTTTTCCCTCTCTAGCTCCCTCTACTACAAAATCTGTTATTAAAGCGATAGCCTCTGGATAATTCAATTTTATACCTTTTGATAATCTATTTTTAGCGACAATCGCTGCAAGGCTTATTAAAAGTTTATCTTTTTCTCTAGGAGTAAGTTTCATTTATATATTCCATACTTTTGGTATCTTTGAATCTTCAAAAAAATAAGACAAAATTTTATCAATTGCAAATTTAAGATGATAACTATCTTTAGATAAAAGTCTTAGGATCAATTTATTATCCCATTGAGAATAATTTGAAGTTGTATTTTCATTGTTGGTTAAAGTTTCAGATAGATTATTAACATTATTCAAAAACTTATTTCCTACAATAATAATTG
>CACNVV010000038.1 GCA_902624015.1 uncultured Pelagibacteraceae bacterium | reverse complement strand
TTCCAATTTAATATTAATCAATTTTTAAACGCAAAAGAGGCTTATAAATCTTTATCTTCGATCGAGGGACGTGCTCTTTTATATCAAAGAACTCTTTTAACAGAAGAACCAAAAATCAAATTAGAATTTATAAAGATTTTAAAGGATCTATTCATATCTGATGAAATAGGCGATGCCTTTGATTTAGAATTAAAAAAATTTTTAAGCGAAATTAATGTTGAGGATGTTCCATCAAATTTTACAACATTTTATAATAGTAATCTAAATAAGAAAGAGACAGCAGATAAAAAGATTAAATATAATAGTAAAATTTTACATCAATCAAAACTTATAAATTATTTCAATGGGAATTATGCAAAATCTAAAATTGAAGAGGATCTAGATAAATTTTTAAAGAAAATTAAAAAAGATAAAAAATATTTTTTATCGAAAAAAGATATAATTTTTTTAGAGGCGCTTAAATCAGATGGAGTTGAAATTTCAAAAAAATATGACGGTCTTTATGAGGTGAAGCAATCAGAAATGCCTGCCGATATTCAAACAATGATAGATAATAACGAGATTGGTGCCGCATTGTTGAGAATAATTGAGGTAATTGGACCTGACAAAATTGAAAATATTGATGAAGATACAGTATATTTTATTATCAATACTTTAAATCAATTAAATGTTGATTTAATTAGAAATAAATTATTGCTAAAAGTTCTCCCTTTAAAAGTATAAAAATTATAATAAAATCAAGTTATGGCTATCAGAACTATAATAACAGAACCCAATAAATTACTTAGACAAATTTCTCAACCAGTCAATGGTGTTGGTAAAGAAGAGCGAAAATTAATGGATGATATGCTTGAGACAATGTATGACGCAAACGGAATTGGTCTCGCAGCGATACAAGTTGGTGTACCAAAAAGAATTATTGTAATGGATATAAGTAAAGATGAGAATAAAAAAGAGCCAAGATATTTCGTAAATCCAGTTATAAAAAATAAAGATCCAGAAAAAGCAACTTATGAGGAAGGATGTCTTTCTGTTCCAAATCAGTTTGCAGAAATTGATAGACCTAGTAAGTGTGAAGTAGAGTATCTTGATTATGATGGAGAAAAGAAATTGTTAAAGGCAGATGGTCTTCTTGCAACATGTATTCAGCATGAAATGGACCATTTAGAGGGCATACTATTTATTGATTATCTTTCAAAATTAAAAAGGTCAATAATAATTAAAAAATTATCTAAGAAAAAATCTACAGCAGCAGTTCTTTAAACATGCTAAAGAAAATAGTTTTTATGGGTACACCCATGTTCGCTGTTCCAATTTTAAAATCACTTTATCAAAATGGATATCCTATTTCTTGCGTTTATACACAACCACCTCAAAAATCTAAAAGAGGTCAAAAAATTAACAAGTCACCAATTCAATTAATTTCAGAAACTTTAAACATAGAATTTAGAACACCAAATTCATTAAAAGGAAATTTAGAGGAGTTAGAGTATTTTAAATCTTTAGAGGCAGATTTAGTAATAGTTGTTGCTTATGGTCAAATTATACCAAAGTCGTATTTAAATTTAACTAAAAAAGGATTTATTAATATACATGCATCTATTCTTCCAAAATGGAGAGGTGCTGCTCCTATTCAAAGATCAATTATGAATTTAGATAAAGAGACAGGAATTAGTATTATGAAAATAGGAGAGGAACTAGATACAGGGCCTGTATGTAATATTTATAAAATTAATATAGAAAGCAATTTAAACGCTGAAGATATTAATGAAAAGCTATCAAGTTTGGCTGCAGAGAAAATTTTAGATAATATTGATGATATATATGAGGATAAAGCAAACTTTATAGAACAAGATCACTCATCAGCGACATACGCACCAAAAATTCAAAAATCAGAGGGGCAGATTAATTGGAAAGAAGATGCTAAAATTATAATTGGTAAAATAAATGGACTTTATCCAGTTCCAGGAGCTTATTTCATGTTTAACGGTGAGAGATATAAAATATTAAAAGCAGAAATTGGACAATCACAAGGAAAACCAGGTGAGGTTTTATCTGACCATTTAGAAATTTCATGTGGAGATAAAAAATCAATAAAAATTAAAGAAATACAAAGACAAGGAAAAAAATCTCAAAGTATTGGGGAATTTGTTTTAGGAACACAAATTAAAAAGGGCTCATTTTTATAATGAATAGATACCAAATCCTTATTGAATATGTAGGAACAAATTTTAGAGGATGGCAAATTCAAAAAAAAGGTCCAACAATTCAAGGATTGATTCAAGAAAAATTATCAAAATTATTAAAAGAAAAGATTATTTTACATGGTCAAGGAAGAACTGATGCAGGGGTCCATGCATTTGAGCAATCTGCACACTTTGATTGCAAAAATAAAATAACTGATAAAATTAAATTTTTAAAATCCATTAATCATTTTTTAAATTTAAAGAACATTGCAATTAAAAATATTAAAAAAAGAAATAATAAATTTCATGCTAGATTTTCAGCAAAACAAAGAATTTATAAATACTTTATTTTTAACCAAATAAGCCAACCAATAATTGAAAAAAATAGAGCATGGCAT
>CACNVV010000037.1 GCA_902624015.1 uncultured Pelagibacteraceae bacterium | reverse complement strand
AAGTTCTTTTTTTCCTATACCTCCAGATGTAATGATAATTCCAATGGTTATTGCTAAAAAAAAGCAATATTTGAAAATTTTTTTAATAGCATCAATATTTTCAGTCCTTGGAGGAATTTTTGGATATTTGGTAGGTTATTTATTTTTTGATTTAGCAATATATGTAATCGAATTTTATGGTTATCAAGATAAAGTCGAAAATTTAAAATTAAGCATGTCTCAAGGAAGTGGATTCCTGGCATGGCTGAGTATTCTTTTTTTAGCGGGCTTTACTCCTTTACCTTATAAAGCCTTTACGATTTCAAGTGGTTTAATTGCTTTTAATCTTCCTGTTTTTATAATTGTGAGTTTAATTTCAAGAGGCCTGAGATTTTTTATTGTTACCTATTTGTCTTATAAATTTGGAGAATTATTTACAGAGTACATGGAAAAACATGGATCAAAATGGTTTACCATAATTGGAATTATTATAGTTATAATATTTATTATTATTTATTTTTAAAATTTAATGGTTGAGATTAACAAAACAATTACATTAAAGTTAATTTTTTTAATTAGCATTATTGCTTTGTCTTCAGCATTTTTCATTGAACATGTTTTAGGTCATCAACCTTGTAACTTATGTGTACTGGAAAGAATTCCATACTTATTATCATTAATAATTATTATGTTAAATTATAAATTTATTAATCTTGAAAAATATTTCATTCTTTGTCTTATTTTAATTTTTTTAGCAGCTACTATTTTGTCTTTATATCATTTAGGTATTGAGCAAGGTTTTATTGAGGAATCATTGGTTTGCGATTTAAAAAATGGCTCCAATTTACTATCAAAAGAAGACATCTTAAGACAGTTACAAGAAAAAAATGTTAGCTGCAAAGATGTAACATTTAAAATTTTAGGATTATCACTTACAAGTTACAATATTATAATATCAATATTAATTGTATATTTTACGACAAGAGTTTATTTAAGTTATGGCAACAATAAATAAAAAGAAAATAGAAGAATTTATTAGAGTTGATCATGCTGGGGAGCGTGGTGCTGTTAAAATTTATGAAGGACAGTTGCTCGCTCTAAATACATTAGTTAAAGATGAAGCTTTAAAAAAAATAATTGAAGAAATGAAAGTTCATGAAAAAGAGCATTCTGATTTTTTTGAAAAAGAAATTAAAAAAAGAAATATAAAACCGACAAAATTTTTACCTTTATGGGATTTATTAGGTATAGGATTAGGTTTTGGTTCAACTATACTTGGTAAGAAAGCGGCTATGCTTTGCACTGCTTCTGTTGAAGAAGTGATAGATGAACATTATTTAAACCAAATAAAACAACTTGATAATAGTGAATCAAAACTTAAAAAAAAAATAATTAAATTTAGAGAAGATGAATTAAGTCATAAAGATATTGCTTATGAAAAGGGTGCAACAAAAGAAGGTCCATACTCTGTATTAGATAAAATTATTAAAACTGGATCAAAAATTGCAATAAATATATCTGAGAAAATTTAAGACTCTAGTTCTACATCCCAATATAAGTAATCCATCCAGCTTTTATGTAAAAAATTCGGTGGAAAATTTTTACCATTTTTATGTAGATCCTCTGTTGATGGTCGATAAGGGTGCTGATATAACTTCATACCTGAATGTTTTAATAGTTTTCCACCCTTTTTTACATTGCATGCAGAACAAGCTGTTACAACATTATCCCAATTAGTTTCGCCTCCTTTTGATCTAGGTAATAAATGATCAAAAGTTAACTCTTCATTGCTTCCACAATATTGGCAGGAAAATTTATCTCTTAAAAACACATTAAATCTAGTAAAACTTGGCTTGCTTTGAGGAACAATATAATCCTTTAATGCGATCACACTTGGTAATTTCATATTAAATGATGGACTTCTTATAGTTCTATCATAATTACTAACAATAATAACTCGATCAAGAAAAACTGATTTAACAGTATCCTGCCATGACCATAAAGACAAAGGGTAGTAACTCAAAGGTCTATAGTCCGCATTGAGTACTAACGCAGGACACTTTTCTAATGAAACATCTTGTTCAATAAAATTCTTCATTAAATAATTTTAACTTAGTTAAACAATTTTATCAATAATAAGAGATGTTAAATTTTTTTTAAAATAAAATTTAAAGCTGTACTTGATGCTTCAATAGGAATATGATGATCACAATTTTTTATTAATAATGTATCAACTTTAACGTTGTTTCTGATTAAAAAATCTTTTGCTTCTAGTAAATGTGTTGATGGGACAATTTGATCAGATTCACCATGTATAAGTAAGGTTTCAGTATTATTTTTGATTCTATTTTTTAAATCATTTGGATTTATTATCTTTCCAGAAAAACCAACTATACATGAAAATTTTTCTTCAAATGTAAGACCAACATTTAAAGACATCATACATCCCTGGCTGAATCCTGATAAACAGATTTGATTATTTAATAATTTGAACTCTTGTTTTATTTCATTAATAAATTTTTTTAAAACTTTTTCAGCTTTGATTGATTGCTCTAATATATAATCAGAGTCCTCTTTTGTTAAATCAAACCACTGATAACCAGAGGGATTTATGGCGCATGGCTCGTGACCGTTGGGACAAACAAAGACTGTATTAGGCATATGTCTTTTCCAGTTTAAAGACAACATACTAATATCTTTTCCATCACCTCCA
>CACNVV010000036.1 GCA_902624015.1 uncultured Pelagibacteraceae bacterium | reverse complement strand
TTTTGTTAAGAAATTTAAAAACTAATTTATCTGCAGTGTTATTTAAAAACATTAATTTTCTACTGTTATATTATTTTTAATTTTAAATTTTTTCTTTATAAATTTAATTCCTTTAATCCACAATTTAAACGCTTCAAAATGTATCGCAGAGATAATTTTAAACGTCATTAAAGGGTGTTTAAGATAAGAATTCATTAAGTTTTTACTTGTCAAATCAGATCTTTCACCATCTTGAGATGCAAAAAGAATTTTTCCCTCTTGATCATATTGATCAATTACAACTGACAACTTCTGTTCTGGATTTAATATTCTAAAAAAATAATTACAATCCATTTCAATAAATGGTGAAACATGAAATTTCTTTGAGCAATTATTTTGAATTAATTTATTTTGTCCCTCTACTTTAAAAACATATGTGTGTTGCTCACCAAATGTATTCTTAACTTCATATAAAATAGAAATTAAATTATCATTCTTATCATATACAAAAAAAATACTTAGTGGATTAAAAACATAACCAAATATTCTTGGATAGCATAAAAGTTTAACTTTTATGTTGTCTGTACTGATTTCGTTATTAATTAGATTTTTTTTTACCCATTCAAAAAGAGATGACCCATCACGATCACCATGATCTTTCTCATAAAAACTAATAAGATTAAATTTATTTAATGAAAAAAATTTTAATTTATCATTAAGCTCATTTAGCTCTGATAGATCTATAAATAATGAAAATACTTTATACTTAAAAAAATGTTCTTTTGGTTTAAATCTCTTATGGATTACATTTCCATTATATATACAAGAACTAATCATTAAGGTTTTTCAGCATTTCAATAGATGATTTTATTCCATCTTCATGAAATCCGTAACCAAAATAACTGCCACAAAAAAGTAAATCTTTTTGATTTTGTATTTTAATAAGCTCTGATTGAGCATCTAATGCTTTTTGATCATAATATGGATGTGTAAATTTTACTTTTCTCAATATTTTTTTCTCATCAATATTGAAGTAAGGATTTAGTGTTAAGAAAATATTTTCATCACACTTTAAATTTTGTAATAAATTTAACCAGTAGGTTATTGAATTTTTCTCTAAATTCTTATCATCTATTGATGAATTCCAAGAAGACCAGGCTTTTTTATTTTTTGGCATGGCCTGCTGATCTGTATGTATGTAAGCTATATTTTCTTTGTAACTAAAATTCGAAAGAATATTTATCTCATCCTCAGTTGGATTTTCAATTAACTTTAAGGCTTCATCAGCATGTGTTGCCAAAACTACTTTATCATAATCAAAAAATTCGCTTTCTCCACCATAGTATAGGTCTAATCCTGATGATTTTCTTTTAACTCTTATAACTTTGTAATTTTTGTAGTGTTCACCACTTATTTGGGAAAGTATTTTACTAACATAAGTTCTGCTTCTATTGGTTACTGTGTACCACTGCGGTCTATTTTTCAATTTAAACAAACCATGATTTTGGAAAAATCTAAGAAAGAAACTAATTGGCATTTTACTTGCTTCATAAGGAGGCATAGACCAAATTGCAGATACCATTGGTATTATATGATAATCAACAAATGTTCTCGATAATTTATTAATTTTTAAATATTCACCTAAAGTAATTTTATCATTGGATATGTTTACTTGATCACTTTTTTTATAAAATTTAATTATATCAAAAAACATTTTTAAGAACTCTATGTTAAACAAATTTGATTTATTAGAGAAAATTCCACTCAACCCTTTTCCACAATATTCAAAGTTTGTATTATCTACTGAAACCGAAAAAGACATATTGCTTTTTTCAATTTGAATATCATTTTCCTTAAAAAAATTAATTAAATTTGGATAAGTTTGAAAATTAAAAACAATGAAACCAATATCTACAGAAACTTTTTTTTCATCAAAAAAAATATCTATTGTATGTGAGTGCCCACCAAAATGATCTTCTCGCTCGAAAAGATCCACGTGATGTTTTTTAGATAAATAATAAGCAGCACTTAATCCGGAAATACCTGAGCCAACAACAGCAATTTTCATTAATTATTATGCTGCATCTTCTTTAAACTCATCCATACTTGGACAAGTGCAAAAAATATTTTTATCTCCGTATACGTTATCAACTCTTGCAACTGGAGGCCAAAATTTATTTGCTTTTAAGAATTTTGCAGGATACGCAGCTTGCTCTCTTGAATATTTATGACTCCATTCATCTGAAGCTAATTCAATATCAGTGTGAGGTGCATTTTTAATAGGGTTATCTACTTTGTCAAACTTGCCTGATTTGACCATATCTATTTCCTCTTTAATGCTAATCAAAGTGTCACAAAATCTATCCAGTTCAGATAAACTCTCACTCTCTGTTGGTTCTATCATCATTGTTCCAGCAACTGGCCATGACATTGTTGGTGCATGAAAACCATAATCAATTAATCTTTTAGCTATATCTTCTTCTGAAATGCCTGTTTCGCTTTTAATTGATCTAATATCAATAATACATTCATGAGCTACATTACCGTTTGAACCTTTATAAAGAATTGGGTAATGGTCTTTTAATCTATTTGCTATGTAATTTGCATTTAGGATTGCAATTTGTGTTGCAAGTTTTACACCTTCAGATCCCATCATTTTAATGTACATCCAAGAAATTGATAAAATACTTGAGCTTCCCCAAGGAGCTGCTGAAACGGCACCTATTCCACTTGCAGGTCCACAATCTTTTACCACTGGATGATTAGGCAGATAAACTTGTAAATGTCTTTTACATGCGATAGGTCCCATTCCAGGTCCTCCTCCACCATGCGGAATACAAAATGTTTTATGCAAATTTATATGACAAACATCAGGACCAAAATTTCCTGGTTTTGCAACTCCAACAAGTGCGTTTAGGTTTGCTCCATCCAT
>CACNVV010000035.1 GCA_902624015.1 uncultured Pelagibacteraceae bacterium | reverse complement strand
AATTTTATGAACCTTCTCATTTGTATATGTCATCCGACAAGACACTTGTTTGTTCAAATTTTTTTTTGTTAAGAATGAAAAAAAATAAGGATCGTCATCTGCGAATTGTTCTTCTAAGTTTTCAAAATTAATTGTCCTTGAATCTAACCTTGGTGGTGTTCCAGTTTTTAGTCTTCCAATTTTAAAATTATATTTTGCTAATTGTTCACTCAAACCTGTAGAAGGTTTTTCATCATATCTTCCAGCAGGAGTTCTTTCATCACCTATATGTATCAAACCATTTAAAAAAGTCCCTGTTGTGAGTATTATCTTGTTAGATAGAACTTTCTTACCTTCTTTAGTTTCAAATCCACTTATTGAATTTTTATCGAAAATAAACTTAACTACTGGATCAGAAAAAACGTTTAAATTACAATAGTTTAGCAGTATTTCTTGCATATATTTACGATAAAGTGATCTATCTGACTGAGTTCTTGGTCCTCTGACTGCTGGTCCTCTACTTCTATTTAACAATCTAAATTGTATACCTGATTTGTCTGCTACATCTCCCATAACTCCATCAAGGGCATCTATTTCTCTAACCAAATGACCTTTACCCAAACCTCCTATTGCCGGGTTGCAGGACATCTCACCGATAGTTTCTATTTTATGAGTAAATAAGGCAGTGTTCACTCCAAGACGAGCAGATGCTGCTGCAGCTTCACATCCAGCATGACCACCTCCAATTACAACAACATCAAATGACAAATCATTTTTCATAATCCAAATCTATATGTGATTATATAATTTACAAGATAGGCTTAATTTTTTGTGAATAAGCCATATTTATCAACGTTTTTTAATAAAAAAAGTGCAAAAAACCAGCAAAATAGGGTATTACTTGCCGATACAAAAATCGTTGAAAATACTACCTAATATCTCCTCTACATCAACTTTTCCAACTATCATACCTAAATGTCTTGTAGCTAATCTTAAATCTTCTGCAGCTTTATCGTAATCTTCGATTTCTTTTTTTTGATTAAAGTTATTTAGATGATCCAAACACTGTTGCAGATGTTGCCTGTGTCTTTCTCTAGTAATTAAAATATCATCGCTTGATATAAACTTGTTTTTTAATTTTTCTTTGATTGCATTTATTAGATCAACTAAATTTTCTTCTTCTTTAATAGACGTATGAATAATATTTATATCTTTAAGATTTTTTCCTAAATGATTAAACCTAAAATAATTTCCTATACCGGGAGGTTTGCCTAATTTAATATCTGATTTATTCAGTACTACTATTGTATTTTCAGAGTTAGAGTCCTCTAAAAATGGCTTAAAATCAAGATTTTCTGGATGTAAAACTACTATTTTTAGGTCTGACTCCTCCGCTTTTTGAAGCGCTAATTTAATACCTTTTTTTTCGATCTCATCTTTTGAATCCCTTATTCCAGCCGTATCGGAGATGATGACCGGATAACCATTTATATTAAGATGAGTTTCAATTACATCTCTAGTAGTTCCAGCTATTTCAGAAACAATTGCAACATCACGATTAGATAAATAATTCATCAAACTAGATTTTCCAGCATTAGTGGGGCCAACTATTGCAATCTTAAAACCTTCTCTAATTCTTTCTCCAACTTTTTGATCATTTAATATTTTTTTAATTTTATTTATTACTTCATCTGAACTGTTTTTGATTTCATCTAAAATATTATTTGGTAAATCCTCATCTGGAAAATCTATTTTAGCTTCAACATGCGATAAAATTTTCAAAAGTTTTTCTCTTAAAAAATTAAATTGGTCTGCTGATTTTCCATTCATAATTTTAATTGCTTGTTGTCTTTGAATTTCTGTTTCTGACGAAATTAAATCAGCGATGCTTTCAGCTTTAAGTAAATTTATTTTTCCATTTTGAAATGCTAGTTTTGTAAATTCACCTGGCTCAGCTAATCTACAATTTTCTATATCTGAAAGAGAGGAGTGCAGGG
This sequence comes from uncultured Pelagibacteraceae bacterium, assembly GCA_902624015.1. GTDB lineage: Bacteria > Pseudomonadota > Alphaproteobacteria > Pelagibacterales > Pelagibacteraceae > Pelagibacter. The sequence continues at coordinate 1,316 of CACNVV010000035.1, read as the reverse complement.
CATCCACAACCGCTTTGCTACCATGAACATGTATTTCGGCCATATCTTCACCTGTGTAGCTCTCTGGGCCAGGAAACCAAAGAATTATCCCCTCATCAATCAGCTCAGAAGTGTTGATTTTATTGATTTTTCTAAGTGTTGCTGTTCTGGGCTTAGGTAGTTTATTCTTGGTTAATAATTTAATTACATTAGATGCCTCTGATCCTGAAATTCTTATTACAGCTATTCCAGATATACCAGGGCCAGTAGATAATGCATAAATTGTCATAAAAATATTATATCTTCAAAAACCCTAATTGTGTAAAACTTAATTATGATAATTTGGATTGCCTCATTTCCTAAAAGTGGGAATACCTGGATAAGAGCAATAATTTCATCGTTAATTTACTCGGATGATGGAATTTTTAATTTTGAACTACTAAAAAGGGTTCAACAGTTTCCAAATAAAAAACATTTTGAAAATTTTACAGACAAATACCAAAATCCTCACGAATTAAAAAAATTTTGGATACCTGCACAAGAAAGAATTAATCTAGGTAATGATACAAAATTTTTTAAAACACATCATATAAATTGCAAGATCGGTGAGTATCCTTTTACAAATAGAAAAAATACTTTAGGTACAATTTACATAGTTAGAGACCCAAGAAATTTAGTTAATTCATTTTCAAATCACTACAGTATCGATAAACATGTCGCAAAAAAAACAATAACTTCTAGAGAATTTGTTACAGGAGAAATTTATAGAGAAAATAAGCAAAATAATGTGTTTACAATAATAGGTTCATGGAAGGACCATTATAACTCATGGACAAAAGCTAATCAAAATTTGTTAATAATTAAGTATGAAGATTTGCTTTCAGATCCTCAAAAGGAATTAAATAGAATAATTAAATACCTTAATAACTTTATGGATTTTAGATATGATGATCAAAAAATAAAAAATATATTAAGCTCAACTTCTTTTGAAAGAATGCAAAAGAATGAGGTTGAGAATGGGTTTTTTGAAGCAGTACCTGATAAATTTAATACTAAAAAAGTAAATTTTTTTAATCAGGGAAAAAATAATAATTGGAAAAAATATTTGAATCAAGAGGATGTAAAATATATTGAAAGTAATTTTAGTACAGAAATGAGAGAATTGGGTTATTTATGAAACACTCAAACTCTTTGATATAAAATTATAATATAAATTTATGATCATTTGGTTAGCATCTTACCCTAAAAGTGGAAATACCTGGGTCAGAGGCTTTTTAGTATCTTTACTTTACACCACTGAAGGGGAGTCTAACTTAGAACAATTTGAAAAGATAAAA
>CACNVV010000034.1 GCA_902624015.1 uncultured Pelagibacteraceae bacterium | reverse complement strand
AAAAATAAGATTTATTTCATAAACATCATTATTTTTCAAATAATCTATACCTATTAGTTCTAAAACTGTTTCTTGATTTGATTGATCAATGTTCTTTGATCTTACTTTATCAACAAAATCAAACCTACAAATGCTATTGATTTTTTTATCTTCTTGATCACTTTCAACCTTGGTTCTTTCAATTGATAATAAAAAAACTTTATTGGATTCAAGATATTTTATATCTGCAATTTTAACCTTAGCCCCTGAGCTACAAGCTGAAATCATCTGTAACCCTTCTTGGTCGCTTGCTATTATTTTTGCTAAATATTTATTCACTATTTTAATCTTTTAATTTTGACACCTATTTTTTTTAATTTATTTTCTATTTTTTCATAGCCTCTATCTAAGTGATAAATTCTGTTAATATATGATCTACCAGTAGAAACTATAGCTGCAAGAACCAAAGCAACAGAAGCTCTTAAATCACTAGACATTAATTCGGCACCAATGAATTTAGTATTTCCTTCTATTGTAGCGGTATTATTTTTAATATTTATTTTTGCTCCTAATCTTTGCAATTCTGCAACATGCATAAATCTATTTTCAAAAATACTTTCAGTTATTGAACTTTTGCCGACTGCTTTGCACATTAAAACCATCAATTGTGCTTGAAGGTCTGTAGGAATGCCTGGATACTCTTTAGTTTTAATATTTTTTATTGATTTAATTTTTTCAGGTCCCTTAATTAATATTTTATTTTCACTAGTTTTAATTTTAGCACCAACTTTTTTTAGTAATTTTATTTCTGTACTAATAATTTTAGGATTTAAATTATTTATTTGTAAATTACCTTTTGCAAGTGTTGCAGCTACACAAAAAGTGCCTGCTTCTATTCTATCGGCCATTACAGAATATTCAGTTTCATGTAAAGAATTTACACCTATAATTTTACAAACTCTTCCTTTCCATTTTATTTTTGCTCCAGCTTTATTTAAAAAATTTGTAAGATCTTTAATCTCAGGTTCTATTGCACAATTTTTTAAAACTGTTTTTCCTTTTGCTAAACATGCTGCTATTATAGAATTTTCAGTTGCCCCAACACTTATCTTTTGAGAATTTATAGTTGTTCCACTAAGTTTTCCTTTTGATTTTGCAAGAATATATCCATCTTTTAATTCATATTTCATACCAAGTTTTTTTAATGCAGCTAGATGATAATTAATTGGTCTAGCACCAATTAAACATCCACCAGGTAAAGAGATTTTAGATTTATTGTATTTTGAAATAAGTGGACCTAAAACTAAAATAGAACCACGCATTGTTTTGACTAAAGAATAACTAGCAAAAGTTTTCATATTTTTTTTATTTATAATTTTTGCTGTTTTTTTATCTCTTGATAAAATTATTTTAGAACCAAGAGACTTTAATAAATTTAACATTGTATTTATGTCTCTAACTCTTGGTAAATTTTTAATAACCACAGGTTTATCAAATAATAATGTTGCAGCTAATATCGGTAGGGATGCATTCTTCGAACCTGAAATTGAAACATTGCCCTTGATTTTACAAGGGCCATTAATCAGAAATTTATCCATAAATTACTTTTTAATCTTAGCAACTTGAATTGTAGTTTGACCCTGATATTTACCATTCTTTGATTTATAAGTTGTTTCTGGCTGAGTATCTGATTTGAAAAATAAAAATTGTGCTATTCCCTCATTTGAATAAATTTTTGCGGGATTAGGTGTTGTATTACTTAGCTCAATTACAATATTGCCCTCAAATTCATTTTCAATTGGAGTAACATTGCAAATAATTCCTGTCCTTGCATAAGTGCTTTTTCCAACACAAATACATAAAACGTCTTTTGGTATTCTAAAATATTCTACTGTTTTAGCTAATACGAATGAATTTGGTGGTATAATACAGTGTGGTCCTTTTCGTTCTATAAAGTTATCATCAGAAAAATTCTTTGGATCAACCAAAGAACTATTTACATTAGTAAATATTCTATATTCATCAGAGATTCTTACATCATATCCCATGCTACTTAATCCATAAGAAATTTTACCTTCAGAAACTTGATGATCCAAAAATGGCTCTATCATATTGTGCTCTTTGCACATTTTTTTTATCCAAGAATCAGGTTGAATTGACATTATTTATTTTTCTTTTTATTTTTTTTTTGGAAAATTTTTCTTTTCTTCAAATTTTTTCTAAGCGCCAAGCTTAAACGCTCATTTTTTTCCTTTGAACTCATTCTTTGTTTGGGTTAGTCAGGAAATCTAAAGAAATTGGTTTATTAGGATCGAGTGCAGGTGCTTTTTCCTCTTCTTTTTTTGGGCCTTCTTTAGCTAAACGTTTAGCTTTTTTTTCAGCAAGCTTTCTCTCCCTTTTAGCTTGCTTTTCCATAAGCTTATTACCTTTAGTTGATTTGTAGTCGTAATGAATTCCCATAACATTTTCCTAAAATAGATATAAATCATATTCATCAAAAAATTAAGGCAATAATTTGAAAAAAATGCTTTATTATCAATAAAATACAATTTGTATCTAAGCTCCTGTAGTTAAATGGTATAACAAGTCATTGGTAATGACTAGTTCCCTGGTCAGTACAGGGTGGGAGCACCACTAATTTCTATAAAAAAACTTTCTCAAAAATATTGTAATCAGAATTAAAATAAAGAAAGCTGAAATAGGAATATATATATCAGGTGAAAATATTATATCAGTTATTCCTGGTACTTCAGCATTTTGGTCTATAATTTTTTCTAATCCACTACCAATAGAAACTGCTAAAAAAATTTGAGGAATTATTCCAATCAATGTAGCAAAGAAAAAATTTATAACCCTAACATTAAATAAGGTTGGTAAGAGACAGCTCAGCTGCCAGGGTATACCACCTATAAAACGGTAAATTAATAAATAAATAAATTCAGATTGTTTAAATCTTATTTCCAAGTTTTGAAACTTATTTAAAAACTTTTCTCTAATAAGCTGTTTTAAAAAATAATTTCCAAAAATATATAAAAAAGTAGCACCAATACTCAAGCCTAAAACAACAACAAATGTACCTATCCATTTTCCAAATATAAAACCTCCCATTAAAGCAACTGGAGATCCAAATCCTAAAAAGGGGAAAACCCAAAGAATAGTTAATGCTAAAAAAATAATAGAAATTAAAAATAAGTTAGATTTTTTAAGATCAAAAAAATAAGATTGGTTATCTCTTAGAAAATCATAGGATGTAATTTCTGAGAGACTAAATTTTGAAAAAAAGAAAAACAAAAATACACAAATAATTAATAGATAAGATAACCCAATAAATAATTTAATTTTTTTTGTATTTTCCATGATTCCTCTTATTTTAATGCTTAATCTTCTATTTGCTATTTTAATTATTACTAATATAAAGGGGCAAAAATTATAAAAAACTATATCAAATCTAATTATGAAAAGAACATATCAACCCTCAAATAAAAAAAGAGCACGAAAACACGGCTTTCGTTCAAAAATGAAAACTAAAGGTGGTAAAAAGCTTTTGGCTAGAAGAAGAGCAAGAGGAAGAAAATCACTAACTGTTTCTGTATAGAATAATGAAAAGCAAAATACTTGCTCTTTCAAAAAACGAAGAATTTAAAAATTTACTTAAACAAAAAAAGATTACCAATAAATACGTAAGTATTTTTTTTGGAAAATTATTAAATAAAGATAAAAAAAGACTAAATATCAGTTTTGTGACTAAAAAAAAAATTGGTAATGCGGTAAAGAGAAATAAAATTAAAAGAAGATTAAGAAACATTATGAATGAAGCT
>CACNVV010000033.1 GCA_902624015.1 uncultured Pelagibacteraceae bacterium | reverse complement strand
GAGACATAAATTATTCTTGTATCAAAATAACCTTTTTCTCCGGTCAGTCTTTCATAAACCTTATCAGAAATAATATGCCCTACTCTTCTCCAATTGTTAGGAACTGTGGTAAAAGCTAAAGCCATCATTTCTTTAGCAGCTAAAACGTCCCATAATCGAAACTCAACTCTTAATTTATCGTCAACATAATTTACTTTACCAGTAATAAGTGCTTGAGCTTTAATTAAATTCCAATCTTCAAATCTTGGTTTTAAATTTGCAATATCAGGAGCTTGTAAAAAAGCTTTTTTGTCTAGAGGATTAAATAATCCCGATGTTCTCAAATTATTCTCAACAATATTTGATATCTCGGAGCCAATATTTTCTTTTTTAAGTATTTTTTCAAAACCTTTTCTAGATTCTTCATCAATTGATAGGGGAGAAACTGCTAATGGAAGTGGATTTAAATTTCCCCTAGTTATATCAACTTCAATTAAAGCATTTACTTTGATAGGTATTAATACAAATAATAATATTAAAATTTTTTTTGTCATTTAATTATACTACCCTTCTAACATCTCTCTTGCATCAAAATTTAATTGTAATTCTTTCCATCTTTCATATCCAGTTGTTGGAACTCTTAATGGTTGGCATAACTTGACAGCTCTCAAAGCACTTTCTGCTAAAACCTTATAAAATCCTTGGCCTGGTTTATTCATTCTTGCATGGTCCAAAATTTCTGTTTTTGATACTGTTCCATCAGGTTTTAATTTTAACTTTATTCTTACCAATAAATTTTCATTGTATGGTAATCCTAATGGAATACTCCAGCACCCAAATATTTGTGCCTTAAGAGCATCCTCTTCGCTTAGTGTAAGACCTGAGTTTTCTACATTTCTTTCTTGATCTTGAGTAATGTCATCATTTGTTTTTAAAACTTCTGCACTCTCTTCTTTTGATTTATCAATTAAAGCAGCAATATTATTTGGATCAAACAAATCTTTTTTTTCAAATTCTGATACTTGTTTAACTTCATCATCTACTTTTTCAGGATTTTGTTTTTTTTCCTCTTTTGTTTCAACCTTTTTTAAAGTTTTATCTGGAAGTGGAATTGCCTCAGGTGTTTCATTCTCTATTTTTTTATTATTTTGATCAGGAGCCAGAACAGTTTTTGTTTTCGTTTTTTCTACTTTTTTTGGTGGAGCTTGTTCTGAAACAAGTTTTTTTTCTTTCTCTTTTACTTTCTCAATAATTTTTTTAGCCTTAGGTGCAAATGGAATATTAGTTTTTTCTGCTATTTGAATTAACTCAACCGATACGATTGGTGGAATATCAAGTGGTTTCTTTGCCAAAAAAGGTAAACTCATAGCTGTAATGAAAATTAACAATGCATGTAAAACAGAAGAAATAATCAAACTTCTATTCACTTTAATTACCTTTGTTTGTACGGTTCTGAAATCAATGCTACTTTAGTAAAACCAGATCCTGATAGTAATCCCATTATTTCTAAAACTCTCCCATAATTGATAGTTTTATCACCTCTAACATAAATTCTGGTATCAGTTCTATTTTTTGAAACTGCTAAAACTTTTGCAATAATGTTATCGTATTCAACTTTTGCTTCTTGAATAAAAATTTCACCTTTTGCGTTAATTGACAATGTTAAAGGTTCTGTTTCTTCAGGTAAAGAGTCTGCCGAACTTTCTGGTAAATCAACTTGAACACCTACCGTTAACAATGGTGCTGTTACCATAAATATAATTAATAATACCAACATAACATCAACGAATGGAGTAACATTTATTTCACTCATAGGTTCTTTTGATGAGCGATTAAATTTAAAAGCCATTTTTTAGATTATAGTTAAAAATCTTTTAGAGAAGTTTTCTAATTTTTCAGAATATTTTTTAGAGTCATTATTAAATTTGTTGTAAGCAACTACTGCTGGTATTGCAGCCAAAAGACCAAGTGCAGTTGCAAATAAAGCTTCAGCTATCCCCGGCGCAACTATCGCAAGACTTGTGTTTCTTGAAATAGCTATAGATTGAAAAGAATTCATAATTCCCCAAACAGTTCCAAACAAACCAATAAATGGTGCTGTTGAACCTACTGTTGCCAAAAAAGTAAAACCTTTTTCTATTTTTGTCATTTGTTTTTCAATTCCAGCTTCTAGAGAAGCGCTCATTCTTTCACTAATGTTAGTTCTTGTTTTTTTTTTAAGTAATCCTTCCATTGCATCTTGAAACACAAGTGACATTGGATCCTCAAGTTTACTAGGTAAACTATTATAAAAAGTTTCGGCAGATTTAGAATTCCAAAATTTTTCTTCAAATTCTTCTGAAGATTTAGTTATTTTTTTAAATAAACGAAACTTTTCAATAATTACAGCCCAAGAATATATTGAGCACAATATCAATATAATCATTACAGACTTAACAATTATGTCTGCTCTAAAAAATAAACTGAATAATGAGAAATCAGTATTTGTTCCTAATTCAACTGCTTTTGCTGCTATATCCGCTTCCATACTTACTCATCACACGTAAATGTGTCATGATTTTGTCTTTTAATTTATATTGATTATTCCTCTTTTTGATAAGTTTCATAGAAAAAACTAGCTATTAGAATAGCATCTGCCTTGTTGTTATCTTTTTTTTTTGACAATTGTGATGAAAAATATGGAAAAATTTCAATAGCTCTTGTTCTGCTCGCATCTTTTTCTGAATTAATAAGGTTAAAATATTTTTTCCACTTAGCAGGCCTAACATAATAAACAGGTAAATGCATTGCGCTGCATATTCCTTTTAAAATACCAAAAGATTGACCAAAATTAAACATACTAGTAACGCCTTGTCCAGGCATTGCAGAAACTTGTTCAATTACAACTTTTATGTTTTTTTTATCAAATTTGTTTATCCTTTCACTAATTTCATTAAATATTTGAGCACCATTTACTTGTCTTTTATTCTTCTTACCATCTGTCATGGTTGGCATTTCAATTACGTCTTTTATTATACCATCTTGAAAAAAACAGATTGAACCTGAGATGCCTGGATCAATTCCAATAATCATCATTAAATACCACCTAAATTAACGTTTGAATAAACGTTCTGAACATCGTCATCTTCCTCAAGAGTTTCTAAAAAATCTACAACATTATCTTTATTTTCTTTATTTACTTCAACACTATTTAATGGGACCCATTCAATTTCTGTAGAAATGAAATTCGCAATAATTTTCTCAAGATTTTTTTTTACATTATATATCTCGCTCATTTGACACTGGACCTCATGATAATCCTCATAAGAAAAACATTCATCAGCTCCTGACTCAATCGCTAAATCTAAAATTTTTTCATCAGATATCTCTTTTTTATCAATTTTGATTATACCCAATTGTTGAAAATTGTGAGATGCTGAACCTTGAGTTCCTAAACTCCCACCACTTTTTTGAAAAATAGTTCTAATATTTGATGCAGTCCTATTTTTGTTGTCTGTTAAAGTTTCAACTATAACAGCAATCTTTTCTGGTCCAAACCCCTCGTATCTTAAATTTTCAAAATTTGATCCTGTAGCTGCAGAAGATTTATCTATTGCTCTTTCAATATTATCTTTAGGCATATTTGCAGATCTAGCAGCCTGTACTGCAGATCTTAGTCTAGGGTTCATTGCTGGATCTTTGTCACCAAGTTTTGCTGCAACAGTAATCTCTTTAGATAATTTTGAAAATATCTTTGATCTTTGCTTATCAGCCTTACCTTTTTTATGTTTTATTCCTGCCCAATGTGAATGTCCTGCCATGATCTTTAAATATTTTTTAGTTGATCTCCGTATACATAGCTTTTGATGCCTATTGCTAAACCTGTTTTTATATTACAATCTACTATAACACCACATAAAG
>CACNVV010000032.1 GCA_902624015.1 uncultured Pelagibacteraceae bacterium | reverse complement strand
AATTGCAGGAAAAAGTTTGGAGTTATCAATCTGATATAGAAACTCATACGGTTGAAACTCATATTTATCGATTAAGAAAAAAAATTTTAAAAACATTCAACGACAATGAATTTATAATCAGTAAAAAAAATGGCTATCAAATCAAATAAAAAAAATCCTATTGCTAAGGATTTATTTACTAAAAAGTATAAACTAAAAATAGTTAAACCAAAAAAAGGTAAAGGAAGTTTTAAAAGAAAGAAAATTTAATTTTAAAGTCTTGCTCCAATTTGCTGTATTACTTTTGATGACATTTCAGTACCCTTTTCGAGACAGGCTTGTATAGGCAATTTATTAATGTAACCATGTAAAAATCCAGCCGCAAAGAGATCACCTGCACCTGTTAGATCAACAATTTTCAAATTTTTTTGTATATCTGTTTCAAAAACTTCATTGCCATTTATTGCAACAGCACCTTTTTCACCTCTAGTTACAATCACTAATTTATTAAGTTTTTTTGAAAAGCTTATAATTTCATTAAAATTTTTTGCCTCAATTAATGAAGTAATTTCTTGTTCATTACTGAAGGTAATATCAAGCTTGTTTTTAACTAGGTTTAAAAAATGAGGCTTGTGTCTATCTACACAAAATAGATCTGAGAGCGACATTGCAACTTTGTTTGCATTATTTATAGCTTTATCGAACGCTTTCTTGGGTTCTCCCTCATCCCATAAGTAACCTTCTAAAAATATTATTTTGCTTTTTTTAATTGCATCAGAACTAACATCGTTTTCATTAATTTTTCCTGCTGTCCCCAGGAAAGTACACATCGTTCTTTCTGAATCTGGCGTTACTAATATTAGACATGTTCCAGTTGGTAATTCCTCTTTTTTTTTTGAGTAAAAATATTCTACATTTTCCTTTTTCAATCCTTCTTCATAATTACTGCCAAATTCATCATCAGAAACTTTACCTATAAAACCAACTTTATTACCAAGTTGAGATAACCCCACTATAGAGTTTGCTACAGAGCCTCCAGAAACAGTTTTTTCAATTTTAAGATTTATTAATAAATTTTTGAACTCATTTTCATCAAAAAACAATTTCATTGTACTCTTTGTAAGATTATTTTGTGCAATAAAATTATCTTCAACTTTGCAAATAACATCAACAATTGCGTTCCCTATTCCTAAAATTTTCATATTAAGCTTTTTTGGTAATAACAGGTTTTTTTCTTTTTGGGTAGCAAGTAGTGCATATTTTACAGGTTAAACCATAACAATCTCTTGCTTTACAATATTCCCTTCCATAAAAAATTATTTGTAAATGAAGTTTAGACCACGTTTTTTTAGGAAATATTCGTTTTAAATCTTTTTCAGTTTGAATTACATTTTTTCCATTTGTTAGACCCCATCTTTGTGCAAGTCTATGAATATGAGTATCAACAGCAAAAGCAGGATATCCAAAACCTTGAGACATTACTACACTTGCTGTTTTATGGCCTACACCAGGTAGTTTTTCTAGTTCTTCAAAAGTTTTAGGTACTTTACCATTGTGCTTATCTAAAAGCTGTTTTGACATTAAGTAAATGCTTTTGGCTTTAACTCTAAAAATACCAATTTTTTTAATTAATTTTTCAATTTTTTTTCTTCCTAATTTTGCGAAGTGTTCTGGTTTGTAGTATTTTGGATATATATCTTTTGTTACATTGTTTACATTCACATCAGTACATTGTGCCGAAAGTAGAACAGAGATTAATAGTGTAAAAGTATTTTTACTTTTTAAAGGAACAGGGGCTTTGGGATAAATTTTATTTAGAGTTTTAATAATAATCTTGACTTTTTCTTTTTCATTCATTACGAAAAGTTAAGCAAATCTCTCATAGAATATAAACCTGGTTTTTTTTTCATTAGCCACTTAGAAGCTGTTAAAGCCCCATCAGAGTAAAGTGCTCTATCAAAAGCCTCATGGTTTAATGTAATTATCTCTTTTCCACTTGAGAATTTTACTTCGTGCTCACCAATAATTTCATCTTTTCTAATTGAGTTAAAATTAATTTTTTTTCCATAAGGAAAAGATTTTTTGTTTAAGAATTTTTTACCAATTAAATTATACAAATTTTTATTTTTTCCATCAGCGATACCTTTACCAAGCATTAATGCAGTACCAGATGGGTAGTCTTTTTTATGTTTGTGATGTACTTCAAATATTTTACTCAAGTATTCATCATTTAGTGATTTTGAGGCAATCTCAGTTAAATACATTAATAAATTTACACCTAAGCTCATGTTACCTGCTTTTAAAATAGGTATTTTTCTTGAAAATTTTTTAATTTGATTTTCCTGACCTCTAGTAAATCCAGTAGTACCGATTATTACCTTTTTTTTAAGTTTTGACGCTATTTTTAATATTTCAAGAGTACAGTTAGGAATAGTAAAATCAATAATTACGTCAGCTTTTCTAAAAGCTTTTTCAGAATTTAACTCAGGTTTAATTCCATTAAACTTTTTATTTATTAATCTATTTTCTGTTAGTGTAACTAGTTTAAAGTGTTTATTTTTCTTTGAAGACTTAATTAATTGCTGGCCCATCCTGCCCATACACCCGGAAATAGCTAAATTAATTTTTTTCATTTAGCTGATATTAACCCTTTTTAGAAGATTAGTCTTTTAGTTTTTCCAGAAATCTTTTGCTTTTTGAAAAAATTTTTTAATGCTCTAATAATTCTTTTTGTTTTTTATTTAAATAGACAGGTACTTCTGTTTTAACTTGAACATATAAGTCTCCAAAATCGCCTCTTCTCATAAACGGCATTCCTTTACCCTTTAATCTGAATTGTTTTCCATTTTGAGTACCATCAGGAATTTTTATTTTTGCTTTCCCCCCGTCAATCGTAGGTATTTCAATGGTTGTTCCCAAAGCAGCATCTGCAAATGAAAGTGGAAATTCGAAAAATAAATTTTCGTCTGATCTTTTAAATAAGTTATGTGAATTAACATTAATAAACAAATAAAGATCTCCTGTTGCTCCACCTCTAGTTCCGGCTTCACCTTTTCCTGCAAGTCTTATTCTTGTTCCATCATCTACACCTTTTGGAATTGTTACAGATATTCTTTTAGATGCTTGTTTTTTACCCTGACCATTACAATCATTACATGGATTAGTAATTTCCTCACCATTTCCATTACATTGAGGACAGGTTTGTTGAACAGTAAAGAAACCTTGATTAGATCTTATTCTACCATTCCCACCACAATATGAACATCTATCAGGCGAATAACCAGGCTTAGATCCATTACCTTTACAAGTCCCACATTGTTCTGATGTTGAAAATTTAATATCTTGTTTTTTTCCATGATAAGCTTCTTCTAGAGAAATAGATAAATCATATCTTAAGTCAGAACCTCTATTATTTGATTTTCTATTTCTTGAGCGTCCACCTCCTCCAAAATCTCCAAAGAAATCTTCAAAAATATCTGAAAAATCTGCTCCACTAAATCCACCAAAACCTCCACCTGGTCTGCCACCACCATTTTCAAAAGCTGCATGACCAAAGTTATCGTAGTTTTGTTTTTTTTCTTTATCTGAAAGTATTCCGTAAGCCTCACTGGCTTCTTTAAATTTTTCTTCAGCCTTCGTGTCTCCAGGATTTTTATCAGGATGATATTTAACAGCTAATTTTCTGTATGCAGATTTTAATTCATCAGGGCTTGCGCTTTTGTTAACGCCTAGGACATCGTAATAGTCTCTTTTAGCCATCAAATTACCCCAGACAATTAAATGTCAGTTTAAGCGCTTTTTTCTTTATTCTCGTCTTTTACTTCTTCGAAATCAGCATCAACAACATTCTCGTCTTTTTTTCCTGTATCATCTCCACCATCATCTTTTCCAGATTCAGGTTTTGCAGTTTGTTGTGATTTATAGATCGCCTCTCCAAGTTTCATAGAAGCTTGAACTAAAGCTTCAGTTTTTTTCTTAATATCCTCAATATCTTCACCTTTTAAAGCTTCTTTTACAGCAGTTGATGCATCTTCAATTGCTTTTTTCTCTGCATCAGAAATCTTTGAT
>CACNVV010000031.1 GCA_902624015.1 uncultured Pelagibacteraceae bacterium | reverse complement strand
TAAAAAAGCTAAAAGTTATTTTGCAAAAATTTTAGATGAAGGTAAAGAACTTAAAATTATTACAGTAGGCTCAAAGGGAAATGATCAATTAAAAAGAGTTTATGGTGACAAAATAATTGAAAATATTTCTTTCAAAGAATCTAAAAATGCAAATTATTTCGATGCTGATAAAGTTGGAAAAATGGTAATTGAAAAATTCGAAGCAGGCGAATTTGACGTTTGTACAATTTTTTATAACCAATTTAAAAATGTAATCACTCAAATTCCTCAAGCACAGCAAATTATTCCTTTAAATAATGAAGGAGAAGAAACTAGTTCAGAAGAAAGTTACGAATTTGAACCAGATGAAGATGAAATTTTAAGTAATTTATTACCAAAGAATATTTCTACGCAAATATTTAAAGCAATGTTAGAGAATTCAGCTAGCGAGCAAGGGTCTAGAATGAGTGCAATGGATAATGCAACCCGAAACGCAGGTGAAATGGTTGACAAACTTACTATTGAATATAATAGAAGTCGTCAGGCAGCAATTACAAAAGAACTAATAGAAATCATATCAGGAGCAGAAAGTTTATAATTATGAGCAAAGGAATAATCACACAAGTTATTGGAGCGGTAGTAGACGTGAAATTTGATGGTGAACTACCAGAAATTTTAACAGCATTGGAATGTAAAAACGGTGATAACAGACTAGTTTTAGAGGTAGCACAACACTTAGGTGAAACTACTGTTAGAACAATTGCTATGGATGCTACTGAAGGACTAAAAAGAGGTGATGAAGTAATTAATACCAATGCTCCTATTCAAGTTCCAGTTGGACCTGAAACACTTGGAAGGATTATAAATGTAATTGGTGAACCTATTGATGAGAGAGGCGAGGTTAAGACTAAAGAGAGTTGGCCAATTCATAGAGCTGCACCTGAATTTAATGACCAATCAACGGAAACTGAAATACTTGTAACAGGTATTAAAGTAATTGATTTGCTTGCACCTTACGCAAAAGGTGGAAAAATTGGATTATTTGGTGGAGCGGGAGTAGGAAAAACAGTTTTAATTATGGAATTAATTAATAACGTTGCAAAAGCTCATGGTGGTTTTTCAGTTTTTGCAGGAGTTGGAGAGAGAACTAGAGAAGGAAATGATCTTTATCATGAAATGATAGAGTCTGGGGTAATTAAAAAAGAAGGAACTGGCTCAAAAGCTGCTCTAGTTTATGGACAGATGAATGAACCTCCTGGAGCGAGAGCAAGAGTTGCACTTACAGGATTAACTGTTGCTGAATACTTTAGAGATCAAGAAGGTCAGGACGTACTTTTCTTCGTAGATAATATTTTTAGGTTTACTCAGGCAGGATCAGAGGTTTCAGCTTTGTTAGGAAGAATTCCATCTGCTGTTGGATATCAACCGACATTAGCTACTGACATGGGAAACCTACAAGAAAGAATTACGACGACAAACAAAGGGTCAATTACATCTGTACAAGCAATTTATGTACCTGCTGATGATTTAACAGACCCTGCTCCAGCCACATCGTTTGCTCACTTGGATGCAACGACTGTACTTTCAAGACAAATTGCAGAAATTGGTATTTATCCTGCAGTAGATCCACTTGATTCTACATCAAGAATTTTGGATCCAAGAATTGTTGGAGATGAGCATTATAGAGTAGCAAGAGATGTTCAAAGAATACTACAATCATATAAATCATTACAAGATATTATAGCTATTCTTGGTATGGACGAGTTATCTGAAGAAGATAAACTAGTTGTAGCAAGAGCTAGAAAAATCCAGAGATTTTTATCTCAACCATTCTTTGTTGCAGAAGTATTTACTGGTTCTCCAGGAAAACTTGTAGATCTAGACTCAACGATCAAAGGTTTTGATGCAATCTGCAAAGGCGAGTATGATCACTTACCTGAAGCTGCTTTTTATATGGTTGGAACAATTGAAGAAGCTATAGAAAAAGCTAAGAAAATGGAACAAGAAGCTGCTGCTTAATGAGCGAAGAGTTTAAAGTTGAAATAGTAAATCCTGAAAAATCTTTTTTAGTAAAAGATGATGTTTCAGAAGTTGTGGTCCCTGCTTTTGAAGGAGAGATGGGAATATTGAAGGATCATATTTCTATTATTTCCTTTTTGAAACCTGGGATAATTAAGATTTTATCAAAATCAGGTGATGAAAATTACTATGTTGAAGATGGGATTGTTGAGTTTAAAAATAACAATCTATCTATTTTAACAAGTACAATTTTTAATCTTGCTGATATGGATAAATCAAAGCAACAAGATTTACTTAAACAGGCAGAAGAAGAGGCTAATAAAACCGATATTAACGATCAATCTAAATATTTAGCAGATCAAAAAGTTGAAGTTTTAAAAACTCTAAATTAATTTTTTCACTTTTTCTTTAAGTTCTTCGTAAACATGATGTTTAAAATCAACAACAACATCAGTAATTAAATCTAAGTCAATCCACTTCCAATCTAAAAATTCTGGATTAGATGTATTAATATTTATTTCATTATCATTTCCAATAAATCGCATTAAAAACCATTTTTGCTTCTGACCTTTGTACTTACCTTTCCAAATAATACCTAGTAATCTATCAGGTAAATCATAGGTTAATGTACCATCTAATTCTTTTATAAGTTCTACGCTTTTGATACTTGTTTCTTCTTCTAGTTCTCTAAATGCAGCTTTTAAATTATCCTCTCCTTCATCAACACCACCCTGAGGCATTTGCCAAAAATTTTTAGGATTATCAATTCTTTTTGCTACGAATACTTTATTTTCTTTGTTCAATAACACAATTCCGACCCCACTTCTCAGTGGTAAATCTTTAAAATTTTTATTCATATTATCCGTTAAGTAACTTGATAGCGTAGTTTAATTGATTATCAGTATCAGTTTTTATTCTAAAATCATCACCTTCTTCATTTACTTCAATATCTGGTCTAACACCTACTTCAGAAATAGATTTTCCAGAAGGAAGATAATATTTTGCGACAGTTAATCTGATAGCACCACGATTTTTTAAAGGAATAATTGATTGGACAGAACCTTTACCAAAGCTATTTTCACCAACGATGATTGCTCTTTTGTGATCCTTTAAAGCTCCAGCAACAATTTCAGAGGCAGATGCAGAACCATAGTTGATTAAAACCAATAGTGTTTTTCCACCGGTAATATCTCCTTTTTTTGCAAACCATTTTCTATTTTCAGATTTTTTTCTGCTTTTTGTTGAAACAATCTCTCCATTTTCCAGAAAAAAATCTGATATCTTTATTGCTTGAGATAAAAGACCTCCAGGATTATTTCTTAAGTCTAAAATAAATGAATTTAAGTTTTTATCTTTTTTAAGTTTTTTAATTTGTTTTTCTATTTGATCACTACTGTTATCGTTAAATGAAGTAAGTCTGATGTATCCTATACTTTCATCTATTATTTCAGATTTAACAGATTGAACCTGAATAACTTCTCTTATTATATTAAATGTTAGCGCTTTTTTTTCACCTCTTCGTCTTACTGTTAACTCTATTCCAGAACCTACAGGTCCTCTCATTAAATCAACAGCTTCACTTAATGATTTTCCTTGAACCTGAACATCATTTATTTTTACTATGTAATCACCAGCTTTTAATCCAGCCCTAGATGCAGGTGTATCATCTATTGGTGAAATTACTTTTACCACACCAGCCTCCATGCTAACTTCAATTCCTAGTCCACCAAATACACCACTGGTTTCTGTTTGCATTTCATCAAAAATTTTAGGAGACATGTAGGATGAATAAGGATCTAAGGATTGTAAAAGTCCATTGATAGCAGAGTCCATACTCTCAGATTGATTGAACTCATCAACATATTCTTTATTAATTTTTTCTAGAACCTCACCGAAGAGATCAATTTTTTTATAGATATCAATTTCAGCTGAAATAACTGTTTTACTTAAATAAAAAACGGAAAAAAAAATTAATAATAAAAATTTAATTTTTTTCATATCATCACTTTTTCTTTTGGAATTAGCTCTGACCAAATTTTTTCTAATTCATAAAATTTTCTTTTTTCTGGATGAAAAATATGAACAATCAAATCAATCCCATCAACAAGTTTCCATTCTCCACTTTCTTTACCCTCAATTTTTGAATCTTTTACACCGTTATTTTTAAGTTTTTCTAAAACTTGTTCTGATAAAGATTGAATATGTCTAGATGATGTTCCACTTGCTATGATCATGTAATCAGCCATAGAACTTTTGTCTTTAAGATCA
>CACNVV010000030.1 GCA_902624015.1 uncultured Pelagibacteraceae bacterium | reverse complement strand
TGGCTGCA
Organism: uncultured Pelagibacteraceae bacterium; assembly: GCA_902624015.1. GTDB lineage: Bacteria > Pseudomonadota > Alphaproteobacteria > Pelagibacterales > Pelagibacteraceae > Pelagibacter. The sequence continues at coordinate 4,350 of CACNVV010000030.1, read as the reverse complement.
TAGCGATTAAAATTTTTTCGTAATTCTCAATTAAGGTATTTTTTTTATATTTATTGTTAATTTGTTTGAATAAAAAAGAATACATTTCATGTAAATTTGCAATTATTTTGTTATAACTGAAATTTTCGAGATTACTGGTTACTTGCTTTATAAACTTATTTGTATACTTAATAATTTCCTGATCTGAATCTTCTTTGTGATTTTTATTTATCTCTTCAGTAATTCTTGAGTTTAAGTTCCATAATTTTTGAATAAATTTGAATGATGATTTAATACCCTCTTCTGACCATTGGACATCTTTTTCTGGAGGGCTGTCTGAGAGAATAAATAGTCTTGCTGCATCAGCCCCATAATTTAAGATAATATTTTCTGGGTCAATAGTATTTTTTTTGGATTTTGACATTGATTCTGTCGGTCCTACAGTAATTATTTTAGACTTATCGCCTTTTAAATATTTTTTTCCCTCTATTGTTTCTATTTCATCTGGGCTAACCCATTTGTTATCAGGATCTTTGTATGTCTCGTGACAAACCATTCCTTGCGTAAATAGACCTGCAAATGGCTCTGATATATTAAGTTTGTCATTATCATAAGATATTGCTCTCATAAAAAATCTTGAGTACAGTAAATGCAATATCGCGTGTTCGACTCCACCAATATATTGATCAACAGGCATCCAATAATTTACATCTACATCGTTAAAGCCATAATTTATCTCTTTTGGTGAACAAAATCTTAAAAAGTACCAAGATGAGCAAACAAATGTGTCTAAAGTGTCTGTTTCCCTAATTAGTTTTTTTCCATTTAACTCTATTTCTTTCCATTCTTTTACGCTATCTAAAGGATTCCCTTTCACATTTAAGTCTATTTTTTGAGGCAGTTTAACTGGCAACTTATCATCCGGTATAACATGAATTTTACCTTCCTCATCATATGCTACAGGGATTGGGCACCCCCAGTATCTTTGCCTTGATACTCCCCAATCCTTTAATCTAAAATTTATTTTCTTTTGTCCTAGTTTTTTTTTCTTCTAAAATTTTGATTGTTTCTATAATCGAATCGTCTGGAACTTTAAGACCATCTAAAAATTGTGAATTGATTAAAACCCCATCACCAGAATAAGCCTCATTTTTTACTTGATAATTTTTATCTTCACCTGTTGGTTTGACCACAGTCTTTATCTCTAAACCATATTTTTTTGCAAAATCAAAATCTCTTTGATCGTGAGCAGGGCAACCAAATACAGCTCCAAATCCATAATCCATCAAAACAAAATTTGCGAAATAGATAGGCACCTTTTGTTCTGGATTTAAGGGATTAATTGCGCTTAAGTTTGTTTTAAAACCAATTTTTTCACCAACAGCAATTGCCTCTTCTGTTGTGCCAGTTTTTGAGCAATCCTCTTTAAATTTCAGAAAATCATTATCATTTTTGTAAAATTTAGAAACAGGATGATCAACGGATAAAGCTAAAAATGAAAACCCAAACAGTGTATCAGGCCTTGTTGTAAAACATTTAATTTCATTAATTTCTGAACTTCCTTCTACTTCAAAATTTATTTCACAACCAAATGATTTTCCAATCCAGTTTTTTTGCATTATCTTAACTTTATGTGGCCAGTTATTTAATTTTTCTAAACCATCTAATAATTCTTGAGAAAATTTCGATATATTAAAAAACCATTGGCTTAGTTTTTTTCTCTCAACTACAGCACCCGATCTCCAACCTCGTCCATCTATTACTTGTTCGTTAGCTAAAACAGTTTCATCAATTGGATCCCAATTTACGTAATTTTCTTTTCTATAAACTAATTTTTTTTTGAGTAATTCTAAAAAAAACTTTTGTTGATGTTTATAATAGTCCTCAGAGCATGTTGAAATTTCTCTGTCCCAATCAATAGACAATCCAAGTTTTTTTAATTGAGATTTCATTTTTTCAATATTTGATTCAGTCCAATCTTTTGGGTCTAATTTGTTTTGTTTTGCAGCATTTTCTGCTGGCATACCAAAAGAATCCCAACCCATAGGATGTAAAACATTAAATCCTAGAAGAGACTTATATCTGGCTAGCACATCACCTATTGTATAATTTCTAACATGCCCCATATGAATTTTTCCGGACGGATATGGAAACATTTCAAGGCAATAAAATTTTTTTTTACTCTTATCTACTTGGACCGAAAAAGTTTTATTTTCGTGCCATATCTTTTGCCATTTTTCTTCGATAGACTTAAAATTATATCTTTCCACAGCAAAATTGTTAGTTTAAATCACTTTCTATAACAGGAAATTCGTAATTTTTGTTTTTATTTTTAATTTTTTCTTTATTATTCTTTTCGTATAACGTTGCAGCTTTTAAAATCTGCTTTCTTAATTCTGGTATAATTTTTTCATTACTTTCAAAAATTTTACAATTTAAACCATCAGAACATTTTCTTGTAAAAACTTTTATATCGAGAGCGTCTGATCTTATTTCGTTAGTTAGAAATCTGATTGAAATCTTAATACTCTCGTCAGTATTTTCATTGTTAGCGTACCAATCTGTAATTATAATTCCCCCACTGTAATTAACAGACGATAAAGGCATAAAATCTAATACATCTAATGAAGCACGCCATAATTCATTTGAGCTTGCAAAATCAAAAACCCCACCTTGTTGTTTGCCAAAATTATTTATTCTAAATCCTTTTCCCTCTTTCATATTTTGTTCAATTCTCTTTTTTGGATCAGCAGGATTTTTTCTTGCATCGCCGCCTGGAAGTTTAAATTTTCCATCTGGGTTGCTACATGCACTTAAAAAAAACGGCATAATTATTAAAAATGTTACAATTTTAAAAAATTTTGATTTATCCATGTTTAGTTTTCATAATTTAGTGAAATTTAAGAAAATAATCATTTAATGATAATTTAAATCAGCAATATCGCAACTATATAGTGAAAATCTTTTGAAAATATAGAAAAATAGGGATTTTTTAATGTTGCAAAATTACAACAGTATTTAAATTTATTAGGAAAAACAAAGAAAATTTAGAAATTTTAAATTCTAAATCAGTATAAAGCTAATGTTTATTATTAATAATAACAATTAAATAAAGGAGTAATTAATATGAACGCTAAAAAAATAGGTTTAACAGCCTTAGCAGCGTCACTTGTTTCTGTATCAGCAAATGCTGGTGAATTATCAGTTTCAGGTGCTGCTTCATTAGGTGTTGGAGGGTACAGCTCTCTAACTCATAATAGAGGTGCTACATTCTCAATGGGTAACCAGTTTACTGTTGCAGGAAGTGGTGAATTAGATAACGGTCTTACTGTTTCTATTTCTATGCAAATAGATAACGGTGTACCATTCGATGATCATTCATTAACAATCGCATCAGAAGACTTCGGAACAGTTAAGTTTTCTGGTCACGGTGGATCTTCAGCAGCTACATCAATCGATGGAACTGTTGCAGGTGACATTTGGGATGGATACGATGGTGCGGCTATAGCAACTGGTGTAACTGGTGTTGCATTAAAAACTGCTGCTGCTTCAAATGATTCAATTTTCTACACTGCTCCAGAAGTTATGGAAGGTGTTAGCATATTTGCATCATACAGCCCGCAAGGTTCTTTACCAGAATCTGAAATGGGTTATGGTTTAACTTACACTGGTATCGAAGGCTTAACAGCTAGCTATGCTACTACAGATGTAAACACTGGTACAACTGCTACGTCAGGTGACCAAACATCTTGGAAAGTATCATATGCTTATGGTTCAATAACTGTTGGTGCATCAAACACTGACCACGACACTGGTACTACAAGTTCAGACCAAGAACTTTCATCTTACAGTATTGCTTATACTGTATCTGATGAACTTTCTATCAGTTACGGTGTTGAGGAATTAAGCGTTGGTGGTACAACAACTGATGCAGAGTATTCAGCTATCGTTGCTGCTTACACATCAGGTGGTATGACACTTACTGCTAAATTAGAAGAAGCACAAAATGTTGAAAACAACACAGACACTGATGGTGACTATGACTATTGGTTCTTAGGTGCTGTATTTGCATTCTAATTTAATTAGAACATAATTATGAAAAGGGCCCCTCTATAGGGGCCTTTTTTTTATTCAAAAAAAGAGATACCCGCAAAATCTGATTTATTTAAGAGAGAAAGTTTATTTTTATTTTTTCTTGAAATACCTCCTAATGCTACAATATTTTTGGATGTAAGTTTAGCAAGAGTTTTAAATTTATTAATTCCTAAAAAATTTTTGTTTTTTTTAAACAATGAGGATAAAACAATTCTATCAACTTTTTGACTTTCTTTTTCTCTTATCTCCTTGAGGTTGTGAGCTGATCCAATAATT
>CACNVV010000029.1 GCA_902624015.1 uncultured Pelagibacteraceae bacterium | reverse complement strand
TAGAATGCAGACAAGCAGTAACTAGATGGATTAAAAAGCGTTACAATGCGGAAGTAGATCCTGAAAGAATTATAATTATGCCAGGTGGAAAACCAACAATGCATTATGCAATACAGTGTTTTGGTGAACCAGGAGCAGAAATAATTCATCCTACTCCAGCGTTTCCTATTTATGAGTCTATGATTAATTATACCGGCTCTACCGCAGTGCCTTATGATTTAACTGAAGATAAAGATTTAAAGTTTAGTGCAGATAAAATTTTATCTTTAATCACTGATAAAACCAGATTGTTGATTTTAATAAATCCAAATAATCCTACAGGAAGTTTTGTAGAAAAATCAGAAATAGACAAATTGGCCGAGGGTTTAAAAAAACATCCTCATGTGACTATTTTAAGTGATGAAATTTATAGTAGACAAATTTTCGATGATAAGGAAATGCCAACATTCTTTAATTATCCTGAATTAAGAGAAAGATTAATTGTCTTAGAGGGGTGGAGCAAAGCTTATTCTATGACTGGTTGGAGACTTGGATGGAGTTTTTGGCCAGAAAATTTAGTTGAGCATGTAAATAAACTATTAATTAATAGTGTCTCATGTGTAAATGCTGCTGCTCAATTTGCAGGTATCGCGGCTTTAGATGGACCTGATGATTCAATTGATGAGATGATGGAGAAATTTACTTTAAGAAGAAAATTAATTCACGAAGGTTTAAATAGTTTACCGGGTGTAGAATGCAGTTTACCTGGTGGAGCGTTTTATGCGTTCCCTAAAGTTATTGGAACTGGAATGGACGGCAGTGAATTTTGTAAAAGAGCTATGCATGAGGCGGGTGTTGCTATTGTTCCTGGTACAGCTTTTGGAAAAACGTGCAAAGATTACGTCAGATTTAGCTTTGCAGCTTCTCGAGATAACATTTCTAACGCATTGGAAAATATCAAAAAAATGTTAGGCTAAGCTATGTCTGAAATAGCTTTACCAAAAATTGATAGTTCTATTTTAAATAGAAAAAGTGAAATAGTAAAAAAACTTTCAAAGTTAACTAATATAGAAAATGTATTGAGTGAGGCTGATGAATTAAGACCATATGAAACTGATGCTTTATCAGTTTATACACAAACACCATTAGCCGTAGTACTTCCAGAAAACACAGAAGAAGTAAGTGAGATATTAAAATTTTGTCATAGTGAAAATATTAAAGTTGTACCAAGAGGCGCTGGCACAGGATTGTCTGGCGGAGCATTACCTCTTCAAGATGCTATTCTTCTTGGTTTAGGAAAATTTAATAAAATATTAGAAATTGATTACGAAAATAAATGTGTTGTTACTCAGCCAGGAGTTACAAATCTAGGCATTACTCATGCAGTTCAACACAAAGGATTTTATTATGCGCCAGACCCTTCGAGCCAGTTAGCATGTTCTATAGGTGGAAATGTTGCTGAAAATTCCGGTGGAGTTCACTCATTAAAGTATGGAACGACTACAAACAATATTTTAGGTGTACAAATGGTAATGATGGATGGAACTATTTGTAGATTTGGAGGCAAATCGTTTGATCAAGAGGGATATGATCTTATGGGTTTAATTTGTGGTTCAGAAGGTTTATTGGGTGTTGTCACCGAAGTTACAGTTAAAATTTTAAGAACACCTGAAGTGGTAAGAGCGGCTTTGATAGGTTTTCCATCTATTAAAGAAGGTGGAGATGCGGCCTCAGAAATTATTTCAAGTGGAATAGTTCCAGCAGGAATGGAAATAATGGATAAGGCTTTAATTGAGGCAACAGATAATTTTAGTAAAGCGGGATATCCACGAGACGCAGAATTATTATTAATAGTGGAACTTGACGGTACAGAATCAGAGGTTAATGAGTTAATTAAAAAAGTAGAGGCAATCTGTAAAAAAAATAATTGCTCTAGTCTTAAACTTAGCAATAGTGAGAAAGAGAGACTTTCATTCTGGGCTGGAAGAAAAGCAGCTTTTCCAGCGTGTGGAGCTATGGCACCTGATTACTATTGTATGGATGGTTCTATTCCCAGAGGCAAGCTTGCTGAAGCTTTATTAGAAATAAAAAAATTATCTGAAAAATATGAACTACCAGTGGCAAATTGTTTTCACGCTGGTGATGGAAATTTACATCCACTTATTATGTTTGATGGAAATGATAAAGAACAACTTAGAAAAACTGAAGAGTTTGGTTCAGAAATATTAAAAACATGTGTGAGACTTGGTGGAGTAATTACAGGAGAGCATGGCGTTGGTATAGAAAAGCGAGAACTTATGTGTGAAATGTTTAATGATAACGATATTCAACAACAATTGAGTATCAAAAAGTCGTTAGATGAAAAAAATTTATTAAATCCTGGAAAAGTTTATCCTATACTTAGAAAATGTGCAGAGGAAGGAAGGGTTCATGTCCACAAAAATAAAGATAAATTCCCAGATCTTCCAAGATTCTAATAACATCTATTATCCCAAAGATGAGACAGAAGTTTCAGATTTAATTAGGGAACTATATAAACAAGATTCTCCAACAGAAATTATCGGTAACAATTCAAAAAATTTCATTGGAAATAAAACGCAGTCAGCTAATACTACGTCTTTATCTAAAATCTCAGGTATTATCGATTATAGACCTGAGGAATTATATATTAAAGTTAAAGCCTGTACACCAGTCAATGAAATCGAGCAGGTCTTAAGCGAAAATAATCAAGAGCTAGCTTTTGAACCAATAGACTTTGGGTATATTAAAGAAGGTAAGTCAAATAAAGGGACAATAGCAGGATACTTATCTTGCAACTATGCAGGTTCACGAAGATTTAAAGTTGGTAGCGTGAGAGATCATGTCCTAGGTTTTAAGGGAGTTAATGGAAAAGGAGATATAATTAAATCAGGAGGTACTGTTGTAAAAAATGTTACGGGTTATGATTTATCAAAACTAATTGCAGGTTCATTTGGTACTCTTGTTGTTTTAACCGAAATTACTTTAAAGGTGCTACCTAAGAAAGATTCCTCTAAAACTGTAATAATTTATCCTAGTAATTTCGAACAAATTTATGATTTTTTTAATAAACTATCTAGCTCAAGTAGCGAAATTTCTGGTGCTGTTTTTATTCCTGAACAATCAAAAGACAGAGATTTTATTGGTAAAAAAAATTCTGTTTTTAAGTTTAATGATCTTAAATCGAATGTTTCATTTATAGCATTTAGAGTCGAAGGGGACAAAATTTCAATTGAAGAAAAAATTAACAATTTAAAAAAAGAACTTGAATTAAATAATTCAGATATCTCTACCCTTGATGTTTATCAATCAGAACCATTTTGGAAAAAAGTAAATAATTTGGAGGTTTTTGAAAAGACCGAACATAATTTAATACGAATGGTGATACCACCTGCAAATGGTTCAAAACTATGCAAATATTTAGAAAACAACCATAACTATTTTGTTGATTGGTGTGGGTCGTTATTTTGGATTGAAGTTAATACTAAAAAAGAAGAAAAGATTAAAGATTTAAAAAAAATGGCAGAAGATTTTGGAGGTTATTTGTCAGTAATTAAAACTTCATCAGAATATGATTACGGAGAAGCTATATTTACTGTTGATAAAGTACGTTTAATGATTTCTGAAAAAGTAAAACAAAGTTTTGATCCTAAAAGAATTTTAAACCCAGGGAAAATGTATAGAGGAGTTTAATGCAAACGAAATTTACTGAAGAACAGCTTAGAGATCCTGACAATTTTGCAAACGAAAAAGTTTTTAAAAAGTGTGTGCATTGTGGAATGTGTAATGCTACATGTCCAACACATCAGCTTTTAGGTGATGAGTTAGATGGACCTAGAGGACGTATTTATCTTATTAAAGATATGTTGGAAAATAATAGGAAGCCAACCGAAAAAGTTGTAAAGCATATTGATCGATGTCTCTCATGTTATAGTTGTATGACTACTTGCCCAGCTGGTGTAAATTATATGCACATAATTGACCACGGAAAAAAATATATCGAAAAAAACTATCAAAGATCATTCTTTGATAAGTTAATAAGGTATTTTTTATCTATCACTCTTCCAAATACAAAAGTTTTTAGATTATCTAGTTTACTAGTAAAATTATCGAAGCCATTCAAATTCTTAATGCCTTCAAAAATTAAGGACATGATTGAGTTAATGCCTACAAAATTTCCTAAAAAAAGTTTACCAATTAAAGAAGTTTACAAATCCTCTACTAAAAAAAGAATTGCTAGAGTTGCTCTTTTAACAGGATGTGTACAAAAAGAAATATCTCCTCAAATTAATGAAGCAACAATAAGGCTATTAAATAGACATGGCGTAGAAGTAGTTGTTCCAAAAAAAATTCGTTGTTGTGGATCTCTTAATCATCATCTTGGAAAAGAGGAGGATGCACATCAAGATTTTAAAAACAATATAAATACTTGGTATGAGGAGCATCAAAAAGGAAATTTAGATGCGATTTTATCAAACACATCAGGTTGTGGGACAACAATGAAAGATTATGGATTTATTTTTCGTGAAGACAAAGAATTAAGTAAAAAAGCAAAAGTAATATCAGAGCTTACAAAAGATATATCGGAATATATATTTGATAGTTTAAA
>CACNVV010000028.1 GCA_902624015.1 uncultured Pelagibacteraceae bacterium | reverse complement strand
GGTCTGCTGATTATTTAATTGGAAAACAATTAACAGGAACAAGATTGGGAATTTTAGGTATGGGTCGTATTGGCCAAAAGATTGCAAAAATTGCAAAAACTTTGGGTATGGTTATTCATTATCATAATCGTTCAAAATTAAGTGAGGATAAAGAGCAAGGTGCAACTTATCATGATAACATAAAGAGTCTTTTTTCAGTTTCAGATGTTTTATCAATTTGTTGTCCAGCAACTAAAGAAACAGAGAACTTAATAAATGCAGAGACTGTTGAGTATTTCCCCAAAGGTGCTGTGATAACCAATGTTGCTAGAGGCGATATAGTTGATGATGAAGCTTTAATTGATGCATTGAATAGAAGAAAAATTTATGCAGCTGGATTAGATGTTTATAAAAATGAACCAAATTTAAATCCTGGTTATTTAAAAATCCCAAGTGCTTTTGTTTTACCTCATCTCGGGAGTGCAACAAAAGATACAAGAATTGCAATGGGAAATTTAGCAATTGATAATCTAGACGAGTTTTTTAGAACTGGAAATTGCATCAATAAAGTAAATTAAAATGTCTAAATCGATAGCTTTTATTGGCGTCGGCAACATGGGTTGTCCAATGGCTGAAAATTTAATGAAGGCAGGTAAATCTGTAAAAGTTTTTGATGTCTCAAAAAAAATGCTTGAGATTGCGAGAGATAAAAATCTTGAAATAATTGCAAATTTAGATGATTTAATTACAGCTGATGTTGAAACAGTGATTACCATGCTTCCAGAAGGTAAACATTCTAAGGATGTTTATTTAGGAGAAAGTGGAATAATAAATAAAGTTTCAAAAAACTGTTTGTTAATTGATTGTTCAACAATTGATATTCAAACTTCTATTGAAATTGGAAAAAAAGCTTCAGAAAAAGGAATACAAATGATTGATGCTCCAGTTAGTGGTGGAGTAATGGGAGCCCAAAAAGCAACTTTAAATATAATGGTTGGTGGATCAAAAGAAGCATTTGAAAAAGCGCTTCCTTTATTAAAAATCATGGGGAAAAATATATTTCATGCAGGTGATTTAGGTAGTGGGAATGGTGCCAAAATTTGTAACAATATGGCTCTAGGGATTGCAATGATTGCCGCTTCAGAGTCGTGTATGTTTTGAAAAAGATTAAACATCGATATTAAAAAAGTTCATGAAATCATGAAAAATGCATCAGGTAACAGTTGGCCAATTTCTGTTTATCCACCTTTACCTGGTTTAATTGATGGTACGCCTTCAAATAATAATTATCGTCCAGGTTTTTCTGCAGGTATGATGAATAAAGATCTTAAACTTGCAAATGATTGCGCAAAAAGTGTAAATGCTGAAACACCATTAGGAAAAATGGCTCTAGAAATTTATGATCAATTTTGTAAAGAAGGTAATGACACTAAAGATTTTTCAGCGATTTCTAAAGTTATAGGTGGAAGTGCTTGGAATTACCCAATAGACTAAATGATTCTACTTTAAATTGAATTTTTTTTTTAAAAATGATCAATATGGGTCATTTTGGCTCATCTTTTAGAAAGACTCTAAACTAAATCTGTGTTTTATTTTCGCCAGTTAATTAACTAGAGGAGAATAAAATGATTAAAAGTAAAAAATCATTGAAGGGTTCTAAAACTCCTTCAAGAAGAAAGTTCTTCAAAGCCGCAGCAGCAACAGGTGCAGCAGCAGCAACAGCTGTAGCAATGCCAAACGTTGCTTTTGGTGCTCCGCAAACATTAAAGATGCAAGCAGCATGGCCATCAGGTGCTAACATCTTTTTTGAAATGGCTGGAGACTATGCCAAAATGGTTGGAGACATGTCAGGTGGAAGTTTAAAAATTGATCTTCAGCCTGTTGGAGCAGTTGTAAAAACTGGAGAAATTGGACAAGCAGTAAGTGATGGTGTTCTTGATATGGGACACTGGGTTACAGCTTATTGGTATGGAAAAAATCCTGCCGCGTCTCTTTTCGGAACTGGCCCATCTTATGGTCTATCATCTCAAGAAGTAATGGCTTGGATGGAAGAAGGTGGTGGAAGAGCATTGTATGAAGAAACATTAGCAAAAGTTGGATACGACTATGTTGGTGTTTTTGCTATGCCTATGCCAGCTCAACCTTTTGGTTGGTTTAAAAAGAACGTAACTAAAGTAAGTGACGTTAAAGGTATGAAGTATAGAACAGTTGGTCTTGCAACTAACGTTCTTACTGCAATGGGTATGGTAGTTAGACAATTACCAGGTGGTGAAATTCAGCCAGCTATGAAAACTGGTTTGATTGAAGCTGCTGAGTTTAACAACCCAACTTCAGACTCTCAATTTGGTATGCAAGATGTTTCTAAGCATTATCACTTAGGATCTTTCCACCAATCACAAGAGATGTTTGAAATACCTATTAACAAAAAAACATTTAATAGCTTATCTCCTGCAAACCAAGCAATATTGAAAAATGCTTCGTATGCAGCAAATACCGCTAACTACTTTAAAGCTTTGGTAAGATACTCAGCTGATTTATCTAAATTGATGAATGAGCATAAAGTAAATGTTTACCAAACTTCGGATGCAATTTTAGCAGAGCAGTTAAAAGGTTGGGATAAAGTTGTAGGTGATTTCTCTTCTAAAGATCCATTCTTTAAGAAGATTGTTGATTCTCAAAAAGCTTACGCGAAAAGAGTAATGAAATACTTACTAATGAATCAACCTAACTACAGACTTGCTTACGAAAACGAGTTTGGTCCGTTAGCGAAAGTTAAAATCTAAGGTTTAAATATATAAAAAATTAAGGGGGCTTTTTAGCCCCCTTTTTTTTAATTGAATTTATTAAGAAAATTAAGATAAGCTAGTTAAATATGTACTCTTATATAAAATTTGCAGACACTCTTAGCTCATCAATGGGTAAAGCCTTTTCATGGTGCATAGTAATTTTAATGGGTGGAACATGCTATGAGGTCGTCATGGCTTACGCATTTAATGCTCCTACTTTATGGAATTTTGATTTTAGTTTACAAATGTACGGAGCGATATTTATGATGGCTGGAGCTTACACTTTAGCAACAGAGGCTCACGTTAGAGGGGATGTTATTTACAGATTGTTCCCAACTAAAGCTCAAGGATGGATTGATTTAATATTATATTTCATCTTCTTTTTTCCAGGGGTGATTGCACTTGCATTTTATGGATATGAATATGCAGCTAAGGCATGGATGGTGAAAGAAACAAGTTGGAATAGTCCAGCACAAATTCAAATTTATATGGCAAAATCATTAATACCTTTATCAGGGATACTTCTTACTCTCCAAGGAATTAGTGAAGTTTTTAGAGCAATTATTTGCATTAGAACAGGACATTGGCCAGAGAGAGATGCTGGTGCAGAAGAAACAGAGAAAATTTTAATGAGAAAATCTAAAGAGGAAGAAAAAATAGATGTTGTTTAGTCTAACAAATCCAGAAATTGCAATTTTAATGATGGTGATATTTCTATTTGCTGTATTACTAGGATTTCCTATTGCTTTTACTTTAATGGCAATGGGTCTAGGATTTGGGTATTACGCATATTTTGATCCGTCAAGAATGGATCATCTATTAGATAATAGGATATTTAATTTATTTGTTTCAAATACCTATTCTGTCATGGATAACCATGTCCTCACCGCCGTGCCTTTATTTTTATTTATGGGCTATTTAGTTGAAAGAGCAGGTATAGTTGCAAGATTGTTTTATGCCATAAGACTTGCATCTCATTCGCTACCAGCTTCGATGGCTGTCGCTGCCCTTGTTACTTGTACTTTATTTTCTACAGCAACGGGTATAATAGGAGCAGTAGTGACTTTAATGGGTTTGCTTGCTTGGCCTGCAATGGTGAAGGCTGGTTATGATAAAAAATTTGCATCAGGAGTAATATGTGCTGGAGGCTGTTTAGGAATTTTAATTCCCCCTAGTATTATGCTTATTGTTTATGCAGTAATTGCTCAGTTATCCCCATTAAGATTATTTGCTGCAGCAATATTTCCTGGTTTGATGTTAGCGGGTTTATATATTTTATATGCAATTATTTTGGCTTATTTTAATCCATCAGTTGCACCTAAGCCTCCTAAAGAAGAAATCCCTCCAAGATCAGTGATCTTAAAAGAAGTTTTGGTTTCATTCTTACCATTATTTTCATTAATTATTTTAGTATTAGGAAGTATTCTTGCTGGTTTGGCTACTCCTGCGGAAGCAGCCGGTGTTGGAGCTTTTGGAGCATTAGTTTTATCTTTTTTTTATAAATCTCTAAAATGGAAAAATTTTAAAGAGTCTGTCTTTCTAACCGCAAAAACTACTGCAATGATTATGTGGTTGTTTATTGGATCTTGGACGTTTGCGTCAGTATTTTCATATTTAGGAGGACATGAAGTATTTGAGCATTTTTTTAAATCAATGGATATACAGCCTTGGCAATTTTTAGTAATTACACAAATTATAATTTTCTTATTAGGCTGGCCATTAGAGTGGACTGAAATATTAATTATATTTGTTCCAATATTTTTACCTTTAGTAGAATTTTTTGGAGTAAACCCTTATTTTTTTGCTATGTTAATTGCGTTAAATTTACAAACATCATTTTTAACGCCCCCCATGGCCATGTCGGCTTATTATTTAAAAGGTGTACAATCTAAAAATGTTGAATTAATTGAGGTATTCAAAGGCATCATGCCATTCTTGGCGATAGTTATTTTTGGAATGGTTTTGATGTATTTATTTCCAGGTATAGCTCTGTGGTTACCTGATCAATTATTTGCAAACTAATTTAATGAATGAAATTGTAAATTATTCTGTTGAAGAATTAATAAATAAAATTTCAAATTCTCAAATTACTTCTGTCGAAATATGTGAAGCTTATATTGAGAGAGTTAATAAGTTTGAAAAAGATATAAATGCTTGGGCTTTTTTTGACAAAGAATTGTTATTGGAAAAAGCCAAAGAGTCAGATGCTTACAAAAAATCTGGAAAACCAACTGGACCGTTACATGGTATTCCTGTAGCTGTTAAGGATATTGTTGGTACTTTAGATATGCCAACAGAATGTGGAACGCCAATAAGAAAAGGAAAATCTTATTCACAAAATGCGGAAATAATTGATTTATTAACATCTTCAGGGGCTATTGTGATGGGTAAAACAGTTACTACAGAATTAGCATATTTAAACCCCTCTAAAACAAAAAACCCACATGATTATTCACGAACAC
>CACNVV010000027.1 GCA_902624015.1 uncultured Pelagibacteraceae bacterium | reverse complement strand
TAGATAAAGGAACTCAGCAAAGACTTTTTGATCCTACCTTTTTAAGTAATGATGTTTCAATAAATAAAGCAAAACTTTATGATAAATACTTAGAGGTTGATTTTAATGATGGTGTTAATTCAAAATTAGAAATTGATAAAATTACTTCTGAGTTTTCAAAAGAAGACATTGTAATAAAATCTATTGAAAAAACCAAATGGGATTCCTCTTTAAAAAATATAAAAAATTTTGAATACCAAGAAAATTTTTACGAAAGTAAAGAGATGCACGATCTACTTGTTTCGTTTTACAAATATGGTTTTGTAATAATTAAAAATATTCCCACATCTAAAAATTATATTGTGGAATTTGCAAATTCTATAGGCAGTGTTCGAAGAACAAATTTTGGTGAATATTTTAATGTAAAATCTAAACCTGATCCAAACGATCTAGCTTACACTTCATTGGCATTAGCACCTCATACTGACAATCCTTATAGAAATCCTGTACCATGTATTCAAATTTTACATTGTATAGAAAGTAAAGTTTCAGGAGGATTATCAACATTGGTAGACGGTTATACAGTTACTGAAGATTTAAAAAATAAATACCCAGAATTTTATAAAATCTTAACTGAAGTAAAAGTTAGATTTAGATTCATAGACAAAGAAGTAATTTTAGAAACTATCTCTCCTTTGATTGAACTAAATGAGGATAAAAGTTTCAAGCAGGTAAGATTTAGTCCTAGATTAGACTATGTTCCAGTTTTAGAAAAAGAAAAATTAGATCTTTACTACCAAGCAAGAAAAAAAATATCTGAAATGTATAATTCAGATAAATATAGAATTGAATTTAAACTCGAGCCAAAAGACTTAATGATGATGGATAATCATAGACTACTTCATGGTAGAACAGCTTATGAAACAAAAGAAGGTGAGAGATTTTTACAGGGTTGTTATATTGATTACGATAGTACAGAGGGAAAACTTAGACACTTAAAAAGAAATTTTAATCTTTAAACAAATTTTCTATTTGCGCTTCAGCCTCTTTGATTGATTTTTCATAATCTAGTGCCATTTGGTCTGCACTAATTATATCTACTTTTTCTATACCAAAAAAATTAAGAATAAATTTTAACCAAGGAGTTAAGAAATCTTCTGAACTATTTAGTTTTGTTCCTCCAGAGGTAATAACTAGATACGCATGTTTGTTTTTTAACAATCCCTCTCTTCTACCATTTGGTTTAAATCTAAAAGTTTCACCTATACGAGCAGCTAAATCCGACCAAGCCTTAAGAGTTGCTGGAGGTCCATAGTTATAAATTGGTGCTGAAATTATTATGATATCACTCTCTTTTAATTCTTTTACAAGCTTGTCAGAAAGCTCAAACATTTTTTTATGTTCTTCAGTTTGATCTTTTTCATCAATATTCATTCCAGATTCTGTAAGCCCACTTACAAAAAGCATCTCTTCATCTAAATCTCTATAAATTATTTCATCTTCTGGTTTTTTGATTTTATCTAAAAGTTTTTTTGCTAAAGCTCTTGAGGTAGAGCCTTTTTTTCTGGCACTGGAATCTATTTGATAAATCTTCATTAATACTTTTTATCCGAATTTTTGCATAAATGGAAAGATTTCAATTATATAAAATCCTATTGCTTGTAATTGATTAGTTAAAATTAAAATACCTGTAACTAAGAGAGTTATTCCACCAATTTTTGAAATTAAATTAATATTTTTCTTAAAATTTTTAGAAAATAATAAGAATCTTTGAATTAAGTATCCAGATAAAACAAAAGGAATAGCAAGACCTGATGAATAAGAAATTAACAAGATAACAGCTCTTGATAAAGTTTCTTCAATAGATGCTAAAGCTAAAATTGAACCTAAAATTGGACCAATGCATGGTGTCCAACCAAAACCAAAAGCAACACCAATCACATATGGAAAAAGAATATTTCTTGATTCTTTTGCATCAAATCTTTTTTCAAAATTTAAATATGGAATATTGATAATTCCAATTAATTGAAGAGAAAAAATTATGATAACTATTCCAGCAGATATTCTTAATACTTCTGAATTTTGTAGTAATGCCTGTCCTAAAAATGATGCTGATGCACCTAATAGAACAAATACAGTTGAGAAGCCTAAACAAAATAAAATTAATGGAAAAAAACTGATTTTTTTTTGATTTAAAATTTCTTGTAACGATTGACCGGAGATATAAGAAATATATCCAGGTATTAAAGGTAGAACACAAGGAGACAAAAAACTTAAAAGTCCTGCTCCAAAAGCAATTAAGTATTCAAACATTTATCCAGTATTTTTCATTGCCGCAGAAATACCTGCAATCGATGTCATTAAAGCATCTTCAAGAAATTTTTTATCTAAATTTTTATATTTTTTATTTGTTAATTTGTTCATTACATTTGCCTGAAGAATATTTAACATCTCTGTATAGTTATTTCTTATAAATAAAGATTTTCTAAATTCTTTTCTTTCTTTTAACACTTCTTTGGGGGTAATTTTATTGTGCAATTTGACCAATGCCTCAAATTGAAATCTTAATTTTTTACCAATTCTTTTTAATGAGGCATCAGCTAAATTATTTTCATAAATAACTGATATGTCCGGATCTACCTTGGAAATTACCATATCTAAAATATCCATTGTTGATACAAAATATGGCCAATTTTTTTCCATGTCAGTCATTGTTCTTTTAAACTTTTTAATTGAACCGTATCTCAATGCTTCAGTTGTACCTAGCCAAGCAGGTAACATTAATCTAATTTGTGTCCAAGCAAATACCCAAGGAATAGCTCTTAAACTTTGAATATTATCAACATTCTTTCTTTTAGTTGGTCTTGATCCAATTGCAAGTTTTCCTAGTGATTTATGTGGTGTAACAGTTTTGAAGTAACGAATAAAATCCTCACTTTGATTTAGATATTTTCTATATGAAGATGTCGAAATTTCTGACATTTTTTGAATTAATTCACGCCAATTAGTTTTTGATCTTGGTGGAGGATTTAAAGAAGCATCCATTACAGCTCCTATATAACTGCATAAATTGTACTCAGCTAAAGGTTTATAGCCATACTTTTGTTGAATTACTTCTCCTTGATCAGTAATTCTAATTTTTCCGTTAACTGTACCGGAAGGTTGTGATTTTAAAGTAGCCTGTATTGGACCACCTCCTCTTCCTGGAGATCCACCTCTGCCGTGAAAGAAAACAAGATCTATTTTATATTTTTTAGCTAAACTTCTAAGCTCCTCTTGAAGTTTATATTGATGCCAACTCGCAGATAATTTTCCAGCATCTTTACTGGAGTCTGAGTATCCAATCATTACTTCCTGCTTTGAATTAATCATTTTTCTATACCATGAAAGTTTGAATAAATTAGTCATTACACCATTTGCATTTTTTAAATCATCTAAAGTTTCAAAAAGTGGCACAACTCTTATTAAATTTCGCATTTTTGCCTGCATTTGTAAAAGATAAACAGACAAAATATCAGATGCTGTTGAGGTCATAGATATTACATATGCACCTAGACACTCAACTGGTGTTTTCGCAATCTGTTTGAAAGTATTCCAAACTTCTTTATTTTCTTTATCTTTTATTTTTATTTTATCTACAAAAAGTTTTTTTTCTTTTATTGATTTATTTAATAATTTTACTTTTTCTATTTCGGTTAAAGAGGAATATTTTATATTTTTTTTCTTTTTAAAAATTTCGTTTAAAAGTTTTTCATGTCTATCAGACTCCTGTCTAATATCTAATTTTGCAAGATTAATTCCAAAGCATCTAACTCTTCTCATTAAATCTAATAAATCTGCATTTGCAATATGATCTCCTTTATTTAGTTTTAAAGATTTTCTTACTTCTCTTAATGGAAGAGTAATTTCATTTTTATTTTGAATTAATTTTTTTTCATCTAAATTTGTATTGTTATTTAAATGATTTTCAATTAATTGATGGGTTTGTCTTACCTTGTCCCTTATGGGCCTTAAATAAACTCTATAAGGTTCAAAGCTATTTCCTGTTGCTTTTTTGATTTTTGTAGAGCATTCTTCCATTGATAAATCTTGTATCAATTTAGTGAGTTCTTTTTCATATAATTTTGCAGCTTGCCATCTAGAAAATAATATTACTTTCTTTGTAACTTCAGCTGTTACAGTAGGATTTCCATCTCTATCTCCCCCCATCCATGATCCAAATTGGATTGGATTAAAATCACGTGGTAAATCTTTCTTTAAATTTTTTCTGAATATGTCGTTAAGTCTTTTGTAAACTTTAGGAATAGTGTCCCATAAACTATCTTCGATAACTGCTAAACCCCACCTTGCTTCATCTAATGGAGATGGTTTAGTTCTTTTTAGTTCATCTGTTTTCCAAATTATTGCAATTTCCGAGTAAAGCTTTCTATCTAATTCAATTATCTTTGATGGATATTTTTTATAGAGATGTCTTTGCTCCATAATTTCAATTAAATTGGCGTATTTTTGAATTAAAGTTCTCCTTTTTACTTCTGTAGGGTGAGCGGTAAGTACAATGCCTATTTCAAGTTTTGTAGCTTGTTTGTAAATTTTTTTATCTGGAATTTTTTTATTTTTAAATAAACTTTCTATTATATCTTCAATGAAAAGATTTTGATTTTTACTTTTAAAATATGGATTTTCAAATTCATTTAACTTTCTAGATGCATCTATTGACTCAGCTAAATTCATTAAATTTAAAATATGTGAAAATGCTCTTGTTAATTTGAAGGTATTTTTAGGAGAAAGTTTTTTTACTTCTTTTGAAATTTTTGAAAAAATTCTACTTTTATTTTTATTAAATAAGGTATTTTTTGATAATAGCCTATATTTCTCAACAATTTTAAAAAAAACTGGACCTTCTTGATCTTTAATTACTCTTCCTAAGAATGTACCTAATAATTTAATATCTTCTCTTAAAAGCTTTGTAGGTATTCGCTCATAGTAAAGATCTCTTTTCTTCATTACTTAATATAAATTTTTTTTGTAAAACTCCTCTTACATTTGTTTTTACACTAAAAAAGAATCCTGAATATCTAAATTTTCGCAAATCTGCTTTGCTCGTACCTTTAGTTGCTGTTGAAACGTAAAGTTCTTTGGTATTTTTGTCTCCAAATGCACAATTGGTTATATTTTTTGCAGGAAACTGAATTCTGTGAATTAATTTTGCTTTTTGACTAAAAACAGAAATACAAGCACCATGGAAATGTGCTACCCATAAATTTTTATTTTTATCTAAAGTCATGCCATCAGGTACACCATCTTTTATTGAGAATTTTTTAAATATTTTTTTACTAATAATTTTATTATTTTTGTTTATTTTGATTTTATAAATATTTTTTTTTGCGCTATCGGTGTGATAAAAATTATACTGATCGATAAATGCTGGCCCATTAGTAATTCTATAATTTTTATCAACTTTTGTTAATTTAAAATTTTTATCTAATTTATATAATGAACCTTTTTCAATTTTTCTTTCCAAGTTGTCCATGGTGCCAAACCAAAGATTTCCAGCAGGATCAGTTTTTCCATCATTAATTCTATTTAGTTTCAAATTTGGTTCTATTTTTATTGATTTTAAAATTTTTTTTGATTTTAAATTTTGTATTCTTAATTCTCCCTGGAGGCCTAAAATAAAAATATGATCTTTGATATGAGCAATGAAACCAATTTCCTTATTTAC
>CACNVV010000026.1 GCA_902624015.1 uncultured Pelagibacteraceae bacterium | reverse complement strand
GGAATAATTGTAATGAAATAGGTGAATATAAGGCGCCAGTTGAAAAAGATAATAGCAGAAAATTTAGAATGCTTTGCCTTGAGCATGTAAAAGAATTTAATAAAAATTGGAACTATTTTTCAGGAATGAATGATGACCAAGTAATAGATTTTTTAAAATCTGACATGACTTGGCACAAACCCACACAAAGCTTTAGCTCTTCAGATAATTTTTTCAAAGTGTTATGGAATACAACTTTGAGAGATGAGTTAGATAAAGAAAAAATAAATGGAGAATATAATCATATGCGTCAATTTAAATTTGATCATAAAGATATAAAAGCTTTTGGAATATTGGGGGTTTCTGTGGGTTTAAATTGGAAGAAAATACAAGATAAATTCAAATTACTTGTGAAAAAATTTCACCCTGATATGAATTCTGGAAATAAAAAACACGAGGAAAAACTTAAACTTATAACGCTGGCTTACACCCAATTAAAAAATACTTATAGAGAAAAAATTGACACCAAATCTTAACACAGAACCAGATATTAAAGTTTCATTAAAACAAACTTTTGGAATTGACTCAGAAATGGAAGTTGACGCATTTTCAAAAAAAAATGAATACGTTCCTGAAATTGATAAAAACTACAAGTTCGATAGAGATACTACTTTAGCCATTATTTCAGGATTTGCGTTTAATAAGAGAGTTTTAGTTCAAGGATATCATGGTACTGGAAAATCTACTCACATTGAGCAAATAGCTGCAAGATTAAATTGGCCTTGTATCCGTGTAAATTTAGATAGTCATGTAAGTAGAATTGATTTGATTGGAAAAGATGCGATCGTTCTTAAAGATGGCAAACAAGTAACTCAATTTAACGAGGGTATTTTACCATGGTCTATACAAAATCCAGTTGCACTTGTTTTTGATGAATATGATGCAGGTAGACCTGATGTAATGTTTGTAATTCAAAGAGTTTTAGAGGCTGAGGGTAATTTTACATTACTAGATAAAAACAAAGTAATTAAACAAAATAAATTTTTTAGATTATTTGCTACTTCAAATACTGTGGGACTGGGTGATACGACAGGTCTTTATCATGGTACACAGCAAATTAACCAAGGTCAGATGGATAGATGGAATATTGTTACAACATTAAACTATCTAAGCCTAGATAGAGAAATGGATATTGTTTTGTCTAAAAATAAAAACTTAAATAACTCAAAAGGAAAAGAGAAGGTTGCTAACATGATAAAAGTTGCATCCTTAACACGTAAAGGATTTATAGCAGGAGATATCTCAACAGTAATGAGCCCTAGAACTGTGTTACATTGGGCTGAAAATTCTGAGATTTTTAAAGACACTGGTTATGCATTTAGAGTAACTTTTCTAAATAAATGTGATGATATTGAGAAAAATACTATCGCAGAATATTATCAGAGATGTTTTGGTGAAGAATTGCCAGAGTCTTTAGTTAATATTCAAATTTAAATGAGCTCTAAAGAATCAAACTTAAAAGAAAAATTCAGAATTGCTTTAAATTCGACAGCAAAAGTAATTTCAGATGATTTTGATTTAAATAAAAAAAACTTAAAAGAAAAAAAAGCTAAAGATATTATTTCATTAGAAATTGACAATCTTGCTGATCCAAGCGACTTTATAAGACTGCGTGCTGAGGCAGACTCAAGTGCCCTTAAAAAAAAATTTTCTAGTGAGTTAATTTACAAAAAAAACTTACCTAGCAATACTTCCTCCAGATCACTTTATAATATCGCTGAAAAAATTAGATATGAGGCCTTAGGTGGTCAAATGCTTAAAGGTATAGAAAAAAACTTTCATGAAAACTATACACAAATAATTAATCGTAAAAGAAAAGATCAATTAAAAACAAAAGAGGATGTACCTGTGGCAGAGGCATTTGAATTATATATGCTCAAAAACTTCCATAAAATAAAATTAAATGCTCTAACATCTAGAATGTTGAATTTTTGGGAGAAAGATTTTGAAAATTCTATTGAAAAACATAGGGAATTTTTGATGAATAATCTTGAAGATCAAAACACTTACTCTTCAAAGTTTTCTCAAATATTAGAAGAAATGGACATTTTTCAAAGTGATGAGGATAACGAAAAAGAGGAAGAAAATCAGGATCAAGGGCAAGACAATCCTTCAAATGATGATCAAAATAGTGATAAAGAAGATAATAAAGATGAAAACAATGAGCAAGAAACTCAAGCTTCTCTAGATGCTGACTATAGCATTGATGAATTTAACTTAGATGAACAACTTAACGAAGTTGAATCCGATGAACAAAATTCAGAACAAATAGTAAAAAAAAATATAGATAATATTAATCTTGATTACAAAATATTTACTACACAGTATGATGAAATAGTAAAAGCAGAGAATTTAGAAAATGCTGACGAAGCAACTAAACTAAGAAAAAGTTTAGATCAACAACTAATTGGTTTCCAAGATGTTATAACAAAATTAGCAAATAAACTTCAAAGACAATTGCTTGCAAAACAAAATAGAGCTTGGGAATTTGATTTAGAAGAAGGGTTATTGGATAGCTCTAAACTTCCAAGAATTATAATGGACCCTTATAATTCTTTATCATTTAAAAAAGAAAAGGATTTAGATTTTAAAGACACAGTAGTAACATTATTAATTGATAATTCTGGATCAATGAGAGGAAGACCAATTACTATTGCGGCTATATGTGCGGATATTTTGTCTAGAACCTTGGAAAGATGCTCTGTTAAAGTTGAAATTTTAGGTTTCACAACTAAAAACTGGAAAGGTGGACAAAGTAGAGAACTTTGGACAAAAAATTCAAAACCCAAAACACCTGGTAGATTGAATGATCTAAGACATATTGTATACAAAGGTGCAGATACTCATTGGAGACAAGCAAAAAATAATTTGGGACTGATGCTTAAAGAAGGTTTGCTTAAAGAAAATATTGACGGAGAAGCAATATCATGGGCTTACAATAGAATTAAAAAAAGAAAAGAGGAAAGAAAAATCCTAATGGTAATTTCTGATGGAGCACCTGTTGATGATTCAACACTTTCTGTAAATTCGGGAGACTTTTTAGAAAAACATTTAAAAAAAATTGTAAAATTTATAGAAAATAAATCTGATATCGAAGTTTTAGCTATAGGAATTGGTCATGATGTTTCGAGATATTATGAAAAGGCAATAAAAATTTCAGATGTTAATGAATTAGGAGATGTTATGATATCTCAATTAAGTTCATTATTTGAAACAAAGAGAAAATATCACTAAATATTAAATAATTCTCTATTTTTCCATCTTATATTAACTTCTGCACCACTACGTGTTTTGGAGTTTCTACAATTTACTAATGCAAAATTTTTCTCTAATAAAGTTTTACCAATGAATAAACCCAGACCTAAGCCCTCCTTCGACTTATCTTTAGAATAATTTGATTTTAAATAAGGCTCTCCAATTTTTGATATTATATCCCTGGGATAACCATTACCATCGTCTTCTACTATAACCTCTGTAATTTCGCTGTCACTTTTTAAAGTGATAAAAATAGTTTTTTTCGCAAATTTATTTGCATTTCCAATAAAATTTCTCAAACCATAGACTATTTCGATAGATTTACTTATTTTTTTGGGGTTTGAGTCCTGATCAAAATTAAAAATGAAATCTTTTTTACTAATTTCTCTAAATGACGAAATAATTTCACTCAGATAATCTCTAATGTTAATATCTTTATCTATAAAATCATCTTCTTCTACGGGATTAAGCGTCAAACGCTTTAGAATTTCATTACATCGATCAACTTGACTACTTAATAATTCAATATCTTTTTCTAAATCTTTCTGACCCTTAAATTGCTTCATCAAATCATGAGCAATTATTGTTATTGTTGAAAGTGGAGTGCCTAAGGAGTGTGCTGCGGCTGCAGCTTGACCACCTAGAGATAAAAGCTCGTGTTCTTTAGCCATTACTTCTTCCATTTTTCCTAACGCTTCTTTTCTCAATCTAGATTGTGTTCCAAATGTCATTGCAAAGTAATTTAAAAAAACTAAAGCAATAATTAATGAGGTTGGTATTGAATAATAAAAATAATGATTGTTATGAAAATCACTATTTAAATTAATTGGCAAATCTTGATAATTAAAAGTTAAAAATAAAATTATAATACCTGTTAAAATCACTAACAAAGAATTAGTTCTTAAACTTAAATTTGATGAAGAAAAGACACTAGGTATCAATATAAAAATTACAAATGGATTAGTTATACCGCCTGATAAATAAAGAAGAACGCCTAACTGTAAAATATCTATAAGTAGGAATAAAAAAGCAGACCTGTCTGATAGTTGAGTTTTTTTATAAATAAAGATTAAATATAAATTACTTAATATACCAAAAAATATAATTATATTTGATGTAATAAAATCAAAATTTGAGTTTAGAAAAAAATATACAAAATTTACAGCAATTAATTGTCCTATAATTCCAATCCATCTTAATGTTATATAAGTTGATTTTTTAAAAGAGTGATATTTTGAAGTTTCAAAAAACTTCATGCTTAAATATCAAGATTACGAACATTAATAGCATTAGAAACGATAAAATCTTTTCTTAAGGCTACATCATTACCCATCAAAGTATGAATTAAACTTTGATCTTTTTTTAAATCTTTAGAGTATTGAACTTGTAGTAAATTTCTAGTTTCTGGATCTAATGTGGTACTCCATAATTCTTCAGGATTCATTTCTCCTAGCCCTTTAAATCTTTGAATATTCATTTTTGATTTTTCTAAATCTAATGCTTTGGAATAATCTTTAGAACTTTTTTTAATTTTTTTTAATTCTTTATTATTATTTATTATATAATCTTCTAACTCATTCTCATCCTTGATATAAATTCCTTTAGATCCTTTGTTAATTTTAAATAATGGTGGTTGAGCTAAATAAACATGTCCATTTTCAATTAATTTGTTAAAAGGCTTATTATTAAAAAAAGTTAAAAGAAGCGCTCGAATGTGAGAACCATCTACATCAGCATCTGTCATAATGATGATTTTTCCATATCTTAAATCTTTTAAGTCAATTTCTTGCGCTTTTGGATCCAAGCCTAACGCATTAATCAAAGTGACTATCTCATTAGAAGAAATCATTTTAGATAAAGCCTTTGTTCTTTGATCAGAACCATTGCCATTACTATTACCATTTTTCTTTAAATTGAAATCTTCCACATAAGTGTTAAGTATTTTGCCCCTAAGCGGTAAAACTGCCTGATTTGCTCTATTTCTTCCTTGTTTTGCAGATCCACCTGCAGAATCACCCTCAACAATAAATAATTCTGTTCCATCTTGTTTACCAATTTGACAATCAGCTAATTTTCCTGGAAGGCCACTTAATTCCAGGGCTCCTTTTCTTCTTACATTTTCCCTTGCTTTTCTAGCAACATCCCTAGCCATTGCAGCTTGAATAACTTTAGCCAAAACAATTCTGGCAATCGATGGATTTTGATCAAACCATATAGATAATTTTTCATTAACTAATGTTTCCACTATCATCCTTACCTCTGATGAAACTAGTTTATCTTTTGTCTGAGATGAAAACTTTGGATCAGGTATCTTGGTAGAAAGAACACAAGTAAGACCTTCCTTGATATCATCACCTGAAATAGCCAATTTATTTTTCTTTAGTAAATTATTTTCATTAGCATATTTATTTACCACCCTAGTTAATGCACTTCTGAATCCTAATAAGTGAG
>CACNVV010000025.1 GCA_902624015.1 uncultured Pelagibacteraceae bacterium | reverse complement strand
AGTAAAAATATAGTTAATATTATTGATCAAATTAAAAAAATTTCAATAACAGAAAGTAGAGTTTTTATAAGTGGACCTTCAGGTTCAGGAAAAGAATTAATTGCTAGAAAAATCCACAAGGCATCTGATAGAAGTAAAAATCCATTTATTGTCCTAAATGGTGCTTTGCTAGATATCAACAAGTATGAATTAGAATTATTTGGTGAAGAAAAAGAAAATGGCTCTATCTCATATGGCGCACTTGAAAAAGCTAACAAAGGAACACTTTTAATTGATCAAGTTTCAGAAATACCATTAGACATACAGTCTAAAATACTAAGAGTTTTGACTGATCAAAAATTTAAAAGAGTTAATGGAATTAATGATGTTAGTGTGGATGTAAGACTAATTTGTTCATCAAGCAAAGATTTAAAAAAAGAAATAGAAATTGGAAATTTTAGAGAAGATTTATTTCATAGAATAAATGTTTTTGAGATAAATATTGAACCATTAAATCAAAGAATTTCAGATATTCCTTTATTAATCAAATATTTTTCAAAAAAAATATCTGAAAATTACAAAATTAGAGAATTAGACATAGATGAAAACAATAGTTACATACTCAATCATAATTGGCACGGTAACGTAAGAGAGTTAAGAAATTTAATAGAGAGAATTGCAATATTGCAACCTGACACAAAAGATAAAATTTCAAATATTATTAAGGAATCTTTAAAAAATTCAAATTTTGATGATCAATTGGCTGAAAATAGCCTTTCTGTGCCATTAAAAGAAGCTAGAGAAAAATTTGAAAAGGAGTATTTAACTATTCAACTAAAAAAATTTAAGGGAAATATTTCTAAGACAGCTAATTTTGTTGGAATGGAAAGAAGTGCATTACATAGAAAATTAAAAGGTTTGGGCATCAAAGAATTTAATTAGATGAATATAATCATTTGTGGAGCTGGAAGAGTAGGGTTTACTATAGCTAAACAGCTAAGTGAGCAAGGCCATTCTATAACTGTTATTGATCCTTCTAGTGAAGATATTCAAAAAATTGATGATGCTTTGGACGTTAAAGCAATAGTAGGAAAAGGTACCTATCCCTCAATATTAGAAAAAGCCAACGCAGCAGAGACTGACATGATTATAGCAGTCACTAGAAACGATGAAATTAACATGCTTATTTGCCAAATAGCTTTTTCAATTTTTAAAATTCCAAAAAAAATAGCTAGAATAAGATCTCAAGATTATCTAAATCCAAAATTTACAAGAGTTTATAACAAAGAAAATTTACCAATAGATGTAATTATTTCACCAGAGATTGAAATTGCTAAATCAATACAAAGAAAACTTGAGGCACCAGGAGCATTAGATAGTGTTCCATTTGCAGATAATAAAATTAGATTATTAGAAATTTTAATTAACGAAAATTGTAAATTAATTAACATCAAACTCAATGATTTGACAAAAAAACATCCTAATTTAGATGCAAACATTATTGGAATAATAAGAGATGAAAAATTTTTAATTCCAAAGAAAAATGATGATGTAAGAAAAAATGATAAAATTTATGTGATAATAAATTCATCGCAAATGTCAGACACTTTAGAAGCTTTTGGACATAATGAAAAAGTATCTAAAAATATTTTAATTGTAGGTGGTGGTAACATAGGTTTTAATTTAGCTAAAAATATTGAAGAAACTTTAGATGCTGCAAGAGTTAAAATAATTGAAAAAAACAAAGAAAGAGCTGAATTTCTTGCTAGTGAATTAAATAATACGATTGTCATTAATGGTGATGCTTTAGATGAGGAGGTATTAGCAGAAGCAAATTTACAAGAAGCTGAAACAGTTCTTGCTTTAACAAATGATGATGAAGATAATTTGATGGTAAGTGTTCTTGTTGAAAAATTTGCAAAAGATGAAAAAGATATTGATGATAAAAGAACAATGGCTTTAATTAACAAGCCAAATTATTCATTGTTACAAAACTCTTTAAAAATTGATGATCTTATTGATCCAAGAATGAATACTGTTTCAAGTATTTTAAAACATGTCCATAAAGGGACCATAGAAACAGCCTACACAATTATGAATGGAGAGTATGAAGTGATTGAAGCTGAAATTATAGAAACATCAGAACTTATCAATAAAGAACTAAAAAATTCAAATTTACCTGATGAGATAAGAATTGGAGCAGTCTTAAGAGAAAATAAAGTTATAATACCTCGATCAAATTTTGTATTTCAAAAAGAGGATAAGGTTGTTTTTTTAGCAAAGAAAGACTCAATTTCAGTAGTAGAAAATATATTTAGAATTAGTTCTATTTAATTAAATGTCATTTTTTAGAGTAAAGTATTTAAGTTTCTTTTTTATATTGATATCAATTTTTTCTTTTTTAAATATTATTTATTCTTATTATTTTAATTTTTATCTAAATCTAAACACATATTATTTTAGCTTAATTATTTCTGCAGTGATTGGAATAATTTTTTATAAAATTAAAACTGATCCAAAAAAACCCTCAATATTTGAAAAAATATTAACCGTTTTATTGGGATATCTTTTAATACCATTGGTTTTATCGATACCTTTTTATTTAAGTATTTATAATTTATCTTTTTTAAATTCTTTATTTGAGGCAGTTTCCGGGTTTACTTCAACAGGTTTTACTATCTTTGAAAATATTAAACATATTGATCAAGGCTTAATTTTATGGAGATCATCGATACAATGGATAGGTGGTTTATATTTTTTATATTCAATTATTTTTTTAATTGATATTTATGATGAAAGTTTAAAAAAATCTTTAACTAATTTTTTATCTTTTAATTCGGCTGAGATTTTAAAACAATCAATTAAAATTCTTTTACTATATTCAGGGTTAACAGTATCAATTTTTATTATTTTAAACATACTTGGTATAAGATCATTTAATTCACTAAATTTAGCAATGACAATAATTTCTTCAGGTGGTTTTCTACCTGTTAATAATCTTTCTTCAATTTTAATAAATGATTTTCAGGTAATTATATTTTCTTTTTTAATGTTGATTTCTTTTTTTAGTATTTTTTTTACATATAATTTAATTTTTCTAAGAAATAAAAATTTAAATTTTTTTTATGAAGATATACATTTATTTTTATATTTTCTTATAGTTACAAGTATATTTTTTGTTTTTTTTAGTTATGACACTAATTTCACATTTAGTTTTTTATCTTTAGTGAGTAGCATATCAAATATAGGTATTTCACTTGAAGTTGATCAAACTCATTTAAACTTTATATATATCTTGCTTGTAATTGTTGGAGGATCTTTTTTTTCTACAAGCTCAGGATTAAGGTTTTTGAAAATATATTCTTTGACTAAATATTCTATTAATCAAATTCTTTCTTTTAGTAGACCCAAAAATGTATTTATGAATAAACTAGTTTTTTCTAAAATTAATTTTGATGTAAAAGATATAAATAAATATTTTTTAACAATAATAATTTTTGTTATTTCTCTTTTTTCCTTAACTATATTATTGTCCTTATCTAATATTCAGTTTGAATATTCATTTAAATTAGCTGTATTGACCTTAATGAATACAGTTAATTCTTCAGCTTATGGTGTATCGAATTTTGATTTTCAAAACTTACACTTTTTGACCAAATATTTTCTTATTTTTTTTATGATAATCGGTAGAGTTGAGCTTTTATCTTTATTATTAATAGCTAAAAAATTTCTTTTTAAAAATTAATTAAGTATTATATATATCAATAAATTTTGCGCCCTTAGCTCAGCTGGATAGAGCATCGGTTTTCTAAACCGAGGGTCGTAGGTTCGAATCCTTCAGGGCGCGCCATTTCTCATATTTTTAGCAAATAATAATTTAATATTTAGCTTGACGTAATTTTATATTGAACTTGATTTTTTTATTATTTTTCCTTGAACAGTAATTTCTTACATGATTAAATTAAGAATATTCAAAAGTAATTTTGAATTATTTGTTAACAAATAAAAATAACATAAAGGAAGAATAATGTTTAAATACTTAAAACAATTAACTTCTTTAGTTGCTATGGTTGCAGTGTTGTTTACTTTTACAACAGAAACTATGGCTGCTAAAAAATCTAAAACACTTAAAAACACTCAAAAGAAGGGTTTTGTAAGATGTGGAGTATCTCAAGGTCTTCCAGGATTTTCTAATGCTGACGCTGCAGGAAATTGGACTGGTGTTGACGTTGATGTATGTAGAGCGGTAGCTGCTGCAGTACTAGGTGATGCAAACAAAGTTAAGTTTACACCATTAAGTGCTAAAGAAAGATTTACAGCTTTAACATCTAATGAGATTGATATCTTATCAAGAAACACAACTTGGACTCTTTCTAGGGATGCTGACATCGGACTTACTTTCGTAGGAGTAAACTTCTATGATGGTCAAGGTTTTATGGTTAGAAAAAATTCTGGATATTCATCTGTGAATGATTTCAAAAACGGCATTTCTGCATGTACAAACTTAGGAACAACAACTGAGCTTAATATGAGAGACTTCTTTAATTCAAAAGGAATTTCTTATGAGCCAGTAACCTTCGAAAAAGCTGACGAAGTTGTTGCTGCGTATGATGCTGGAAGATGTGATACATATACAACTGACAAATCTGGTTTAGCTGCTCAAAGAATTAAATTGAGTTCTCCAGATGACCACATAGTTTTACCTGAAACTATTTCAAAAGAGCCTTTAGGCCCTGTTGTTAGACAAGGTGATTCTGTATGGGAAGATATCGTAAGATGGTCTCTTAACACTATGATTGAAGCTGAAGAGTATGGTGTTACTTCTGCCAACGCAGATTCAATGAAAACTTCAGACAATCCAGCTGTAAAAAGATTGGTTGGAGCTGAAGGTGAATTAGGAGCTGCTTTAGGTCTAGATAATGATTGGAGTTTAAGAATTATCAAGCAAGTTGGTAACTACGGTGAAAGCTACAAAAGAAATATTGCTGACACTGGAATTCTACCTGACAGAGGTCCAAATGAATTATGGACTAAAGGTGGAATACTTTATGTACCACCAGCAAGATAATTTATATCTTTAAATAAAACTTAAAAAGGGCTAGATTTTTCTAGCCCTTTTTTTTATAAGTCTTGAATTATTGTGAATATTAAAAAAATATTACCCCAATTACTTACACTTCTAGTTGTAATCCTAATATTTGGATTTTTTTCATATAATGCACAAGTCAATATGGAGAATAGAGGAATTACTTTTGGGTATGGTTTTTTATCTCAAGAGTCCTCTTTTGATGTGCAATTTTCATTAATTGAATTTGATGGTTCTCACTCATATTTTAGAGCATATCTAGTTGGTTTATTAAATACTATTTTAGTTTCAGTTATAGGAATTATATTTGCAACTATTATTGGAGTAGTTGTTGGAATTGCAAGGTTGTCAAATAACTATCTAATCAATAAAACAGCTGCAGTTTACGTAGAGTTTTTTAGAAACATACCTTTATTATTACAAATATTTTTTTGGTATTTTGCTGCTTTAAGAGCACTGCCATTACCACAAGATACTGAACCCATGTTTGGTGTTTTTTTTCTTACAATAAAAGGTTTTTTTGTTCCTGCTTTTGTTTGGAATAATTTAGATGTTTTCATTTATTCAATAATTGCTGCAATAATTTCAATTATTTTTATTAGAATTTACGCAAGAAAAAAACAAGAAAACGAAGGTATTCAAACTCCAGTTTTATCAATTTCTATTGGATTATTAATAATTTTACCACTTTTAAGTTTTTTATTTGGTGGTGTTGATGCTTCAGTTGAAGTGCCTGTCCTTAAGCAATTATCTCAATCTGGTTTCACTTATGAAGGAGGAATTAAATTACCACCTGAATTAATATCTCTGGCATTAGCTCTATCATTATATACAGCAACTTTTATTGCCGAGTGTGTTAGAGCAGGCGTTCAAGGTGTTAGTAAAGGTCAAAAAGAAGCTGCTGCTTCTATAGGATTAACTCCAAACCAAGTATTAAAATTAGTAGTAATGCCACAAGCTTTAAGGATAATAATCCCTCCTACTACTAATCAGTATTTAAACTTAACTAAAAACTCATCACTTGCAGCTGCAATTGCATATCCTGATTTGGTTCTTGTATTTGCAGGAACTGCTTTAATGCAGACTGGTAGAGCGATAGAAATTGTATCTATAACAATGTTAACCTATTTATCTCTAAGTATATC
>CACNVV010000024.1 GCA_902624015.1 uncultured Pelagibacteraceae bacterium | reverse complement strand
ATGGCCCCAAAATAATAGATTATTGGTACCATATCTAATTCACCTTTTATTGATGTCCATCCTAGTATTAATCCATAATTAAAAGTGATACCCAAAAATAACTGAGGCCAATATGTAAATCTTTTCATTAATGGATATGTAAAAGCTAAAGGCATAGAACCAAAAGCTAGGATTATAGTAAAATAATTAAAATTAAGCAGAACTAGTAAAGCTAAGAAGCATAAAACTATAGAATAAAATATAGCAAGCTTTACGGATATTTTCTCTGATGCAAGAGGACGATCCTTAGTTCGAGATACCTTTGCATCATATTCTTTATCTAAGATATCATTAACTATACAACCAGCAGATCTCATCAAAACAGAACCTAAAAAAAATAAAATTAAATAAAAAAAATAAATATTTAGATTTTTCGAAAAGTCATAGGCTAAAGTTAATCCCCATGCACATGGCCAAAATAATAACATAAAGCCAATTGGTTTTTTTAACCTGGTTAAATCTATAAAAAGTTTTAAATGGTTCATAATATTTTTCTTGTAAATAACAAAGGCTAGTTTCATAATCAAACTGATTCGTATGAATATAGATTACACAGTCACTGCGCTAATGTTTCCAGCAATTCCTTTATTAATGGGTGTATATAGCAACAGGTTTCATTCACTTAGTATTTTAATTCGTCAGCTTCATGATGAACATGTTTATGAAAAACATATTCCACCTGAATGGAAAAAGCAGTTTATTAATTTAAGTGGTAGAATAACTCTTTTAAGATGGACAATATTATTTGCCGCTTTCGGCTTTCTTTTTAATATGTTAACCGTATTTGCTCTTTATTTAGATGAAGTCTTTCTTGCAAGAGTAATTTTTGGTTCTTGCTGTTTGTCTATGATTATATCTATTATTTTTTTTATCAGAGAAATCCAAATTTCAACAAATGCGCTTAAGCTTCATATGTCAGATATGGATGTCGATGTTAGTTAGGAACAATTACAGCTGGTCCTAAAATTTTTCTACCTTCAAGATCTTGATGAGCTTGAACAACATCTTCTAACTTATACTTTTTGAAAATTTTGATTTTTACTTTGCTAGAGCTAATTTTTTCAAACATCGTTTTTGAGGCTTCATCCAGCTCCTCCCTAGTTGAAAGGTATTGTTGCATTGATGGTCTTACAAGATATAATCCTTTTGGTTGAATGACTTTTGGAACATTAATATCTGACAATGGTCCAGAAGCATTTCCAAATGAAACCATCATCCCTCTAACTGACAAACATTCAATTGATCCATCTAATGTATCTTTACCAACACCATCGTATACAACTGGGACACCTTTACCATCAGTGATTTCTAAAACTTTTTTAGCAAAGTCTTCTTTATTATAATTAATTACATGATCGTAACCATTTTCTTTTGCTATTTCTATTTTTTCATCTGAACCAACCGTACCTAAAACAGTACAGCCTAAACTTTTTGCCCACTGTCCAAAAATCTGACCAACACCACCGGCAGCTGCGTGAAATAATATTGTTTCTCCTGATTTTACAGGATAAGTTTTATGTAAAAGATAAAAAGTTGTTAATCCTTTTGTCATTAAAGTTGCAGCTATTTCAAGATCAATACCATCTGGTACTTTAACTAAATTCTTAGCTGGGTAGTTTCTGTGTGAACAATATGAACCTAAAGGAATACCTGCATAAGAAATTTTATCACCAACTTTAAAGTCTTTTACGTTATCTCCAACATCAGTAATAACTCCAGCGCCTTCCAAACCCAAACCAATTGGTAGTTTTAATGGATACAAACCTGTTCTATGATAAGTATCAATGTAGTTGAGGCCAATTGCTTTTTGTTCGATGGTTACTTGATCTGGTCCAGGTTTATCTAACGAAATATCCTTAACCTCTAAAACTTCAGGTCCACCGGTTTTATTGATTTCTACAGCTTTCATAATTTATTTTACAAACGTACCATTATGATAATCTTGAACTGCTTGCAAGATCTCAGCTTTGGTATTCATTACAAAAGGCCCACCTCTAGCTATTTCCTCATTAATTGGTTTACCTGAAATTACTAAAAATTTAGCATTTGATTTAGCTTTAACTGTTAAATCTTCACCTCTAGTTAGTAATATTAAAGTACTATCTATAACTTGATCGTGTTTATCTTTTCCAATTTCTATTTCACCATTAATCAAATAAATAAAAGTATTGTGAGTAGATGGTAACTTAAAATTAAATTCTTTATCTTTTTTAAGCTCAACATCAAAATAAACTGGTTCAACATTATGTCCTTTAACAGGACCTTGAGCTTTTTCAAATTTTCCAGCTATGACTTTTACTTGTTTATCGTCATCTTTATGAACACTCATTTTATTTGCATCAATATAAATGTATTCAGGTTTATTCATTTTTAATTTAGCCGGCATATTGATCCACAATTGAAATCCATGAAGTCTTCCTTCTTTCATAGCAGGCATTTCTGAATGGATAATTCCACTTCCTGTTTTCATCCACTGAACATCTCCTGCAGTCATTCTACCTTCACCACCTGTACTATCTTTATGTTCAAAATCTCCAGCTAACATATAAGTTACTGTTTCAATTCCTCGATGAGGGTGGGGTGGAAAACCTGCTATATAATCCTCACTGTTTTCTGAACCAAATTCATCAAGCATTAAGAAAGGATCAAAATAGTTTGGCTCAACACCAATACTTCTTTTCAATTTAACTCCAGCACCATCAGAAGCTGGAATTGGGTCTATAATTTTACTTACTTCAATATTTTTCATATCTCGTACATAAGAATTTTTTATATTATATCAAGTAACTTACTAAGGTCCTCGATTTGATGCTTTGGTACATAATCTAGATTGTCAAAAGTATTACTATTTCTATTAACCCAAATAGAATTATAACCATAATTTCCACCACCTGATACATCCCAAGTGTTAGCACTTAAAAAAGCAACTTCATTTTTTTTAATATTATATTTTTTAATTGGTATATCATATACTTTAGAGTCTGGTTTATAAACTTCAACTTCCTCAATTGAAAAAATATCATCAAATATATTTTCTAAATTATTGCTTCTAACCAATTCATTGAGAAGGGAAGGAGTACCATTTGAAAGAATAGCAAGTTTAAAATCTTTTTCTTTTAATGATTTTAAAACTTCAGGAACCTCTATAAATGGTGAAAGAATTTTATAAAGATCTAATAACTCATTTTTCATTGAAGTGTCTATCTCATAAGTTTCCATTGATTTATCTAAACTATCCTCTGTTACTTGCCAAAAATCCTTATGACGTTTCATTAAACTTCTTAGCCATGTATATTCTAATTGTGTAGTTCTCCAATAATTAGCGAAACCTTCCCACTTATCACCTATTTTATCTTTACATTTTTCAGCAGCCGAGTTGACATCAAATAAGGTGCCGTAAGCGTCAAAAATTATTGCTTTAATATTTTTCATAAACTAACTTGTCAATATGAGTAACATTAGATTATTTTATTCAAAAAGTTTATCTCTTAATTTGACTGACAAACTTGATAAATCTCAATCTCACTATGTTTCAAAAGTTATGAGACTTAAAGAGAAAGAGGTTTTTTCTCTTTTTAATAGTAGTGGTGAATGGGAAGCTAAAATTTTGAATATAACCAAAAGCATAGTTGAATTTAATGTTACGAAACAATTAAGACAGAAAGAAAATGTCAAAGATCTCTGGCTAGCATTCTCTCCTATTAAATCAAATTACTTTAATTTCATGATACAAAAAGCTACAGAGCTTGGTGTAACTAAGTTTTTACCCATCATTTTTGACAGAACTATTGTAAGAAAAATTAATAAAGAGAGATTGGAAAAAGTAATCATAGAAGCAGCTGAACAGTCAAATAGAATAATAGTTCCATCAATTGAGGATCCTCAAAAATTAAAAAGTTTTCTAAATAATGATATGGATTTAATATTTACTGAACTTAATACTGCTAATACAAAAATTGATCTTACAAAGTTAACAACTAAACCCACTTGCGTAATAATAGGGCCTGAAGGAGATTTTTCTGAGGAGGAGAGGGAAGAGATTCTCAAATTTAAAGGTGTTCAGCCTATTAAAATCAATGAAAACATCTTGAGATCTGAAACTGCTGTAATTTCTGCTCTATCGATCATAAATTACGCCATTAATTGATATTTTGTCGCTAAAAGTAAAAGTGTATTTTTTTAAAAGACGC
Source organism: uncultured Pelagibacteraceae bacterium (assembly GCA_902624015.1). Taxonomy (GTDB): domain Bacteria; phylum Pseudomonadota; class Alphaproteobacteria; order Pelagibacterales; family Pelagibacteraceae; genus Pelagibacter. The sequence continues at coordinate 3,270 of CACNVV010000024.1, read as the reverse complement.
TCTATATAGGGTAAAAAAATGAAAAAAATTTTATATATATTTCTATTACTTTCTATAACTCAAAGCGCATTCGCTAATCAACCAGTGGATTGGCAATTAGGCTTTCAAAAAGCTGCTTCCGAAACTATGAGAGATATAGTTAACTTCCATGATAAATTGTTGTTACCAATAATAATAGCAATCAGTGTTTTTGTTCTATTTTTGATGATTTATGCTTGTATTAGATTTAGAGCTTCAGCAAATCCAGTTCCATCAAAAAGAACTCATAATGTTGCTGTTGAAGTTTTATGGACTTTAATCCCTTGTTTAATTCTGATCGTGATGGCGGTTCCATCATTTAAAATTTTATACAAACAAGATGCAATTCCAAAGGCAGACATAACTGTAAAAGCCATAGGATACCAATGGTACTGGGGATACGAGTATCCAGATGAGAATATTTTCTTCGACTCTTACATGATTGAAACTAAAGACTTAAAAGAAAATGAGCCAAGACTTTTAGCTGTAGATAATGAGTTGGTTATTCCAGTAAATAAAGTTGTTAAGGTAATGATCACTGCTAATGATGTTTTGCATGCATGGGCGCTTCCATCATTTGGAGTAAAACGAGACGCTGTGCCTGGAAGAATAAATGAAACGTGGTTTAAAGCAGAAAAAGTAGGAACTTATTATGGTCAATGTTCTGAACTGTGTGGAATTAAACACGCGTTTATGCCAATTGAAGTTAGAGTTGTTACTGAGGAAGAATATCAAGAGTGGTTGTTAGACGCTAAAGTCAAATTTGCAAAAGAAATTAATGAAGAAGATCAATTTAAAAAACTAGCGAGTAAATAATATGTATACACAAACAACATCACACGACGATCATCATACACCAACTGGCTGGAAACGTTGGGCTTATTCAACTAATCATAAAGATATTGGAACAATGTATCTAATATTTGCAATTATCGCAGGTGTCATTGGCACGGCATTCTCAGTTTTAATGAGAATGGAATTGATGCATCCAGGTGATGGAATTTTAGGTGGAAATTATCATTTATATAATGTCTTAGTTACTGGTCATGGTTTAATAATGATTTTCTTCATGGTTATGCCTGCAATGATAGGTGGCTTTGGTAACTGGTTTGTTCCAATAATGATTGGTGCACCTGATATGGCTTTTCCTAGAATGAATAATATTTCATTCTGGTTACTGCCCACATCATTCATATTATTAATAATGTCAATTTTCATGGATGGCCCTCCAGGTCAAACGGGGGTAGGTGGCGGATGGACTATTTATCCTCCATTGTCATCTACAGCTGGTCAACCAGGTCCAGCAATGGATTTTGCAATTTTAAGTCTACACTTAGCTGGAGCTTCTTCAATTTTAGGTGCTGTAAACTTTATTACTACAATTTTAAACATGAGAACACCTGGTATGACACTTCATAAAATGCCATTATTTGCTTGGTCAATACTAGTAACTGCTTTCTTATTATTGTTATCATTACCAGTTTTAGCAGGAGCAATTACAATGCTTCTTACAGATAGGAACTTTGGAACAGCTTTCTTTGATGCACAAACTGGAGGAGATCCAGTTTTATTTCAACATTTATTTTGGTTCTTTGGTCACCCAGAAGTTTATATTTTAATTTTACCAGGTTTTGGAATGATCAGTCATATTGTTTCAACATTTTCTAGAAAACCAGTTTTTGGATATTTAGGAATGGCTTATGCAATGGTTGCAATTGGAATAGTTGGTTTTGTTGTGTGGGCTCACCACATGTATACAGTTGGTTTAAGCACAGATACTAAAGCATACTTTTTAGCTGCAACGATGATCATTGCAGTACCAACCGGTATAAAAATATTTTCATGGATAGCAACTATGTGGGGTGGTTCGATTTCATTTAAAACTCCAATGGTTTGGGCTTTAGGATTTATATTCTTATTTACAGTGGGTGGAGTTACCGGTGTAGTACTTGCAAATGCTGGAGTTGATACTGCAATGCATGATACTTACTACGTTGTTGCTCACTTTCATTATGTACTATCTTTAGGAGCTGTATTTGCAATCTTCGCAGGATTTTACTACTGGTTTGGAAAAATGACTGGTTACGAGTATTCAGAGTGGATGGGTCAATTACACTTTTGGTTAACGTTTATTGGAGTAAACTTGGTTTTCTTCCCGCAACACTTTTTAGGTCTTGCAGGAATGCCGAGAAGATATGCTGATTATCCAGATGCTTTTGCAGGATGGAATTACATTTCTTCAATTGGTTCTTATATTTCTGTAATTGGATTGGTAGTATTTTTTATAAACCTTGCTTACGCATTTTATAAGAAAAAGGCTGCAGCACAAAACCCATGGGGAGAAGGTGCTACAACTTTAGAATGGACTGTACCATCTCCACCTAATTTTCATACTTTTGAAGAATTACCAAAGTTTGAAGATGAAGAGGGTGTTGAAAAATCTACTAGCTAAATATAGCAAACAAGATTTTTCAACTTTAAATTAATGATTAAGTCTAAATTAAAAAATAGAAACTTATCTCAAGAAGACGCCTTTAATTTATCTGAATTATTTAAATTAATGAAACCAAGAGTAATGTCTTTGGTTATATTTACATGTGCAGTCGGTTTGTTAATGGCTCCAAATATAATTCCAACAAAAGACGCAATCATTGGAATAATTTTAGTTTCAATTGGAGCAGGAGCTGCTGGGGCTTTAAATATGTGGTACGAGTCTGATTTAGATGCTCTTATGACAAGAACTTGTTTGAGGCCAATTCCGACAGGCAAGGTAAATAGAAATCAAGCACTAGTATTTGGAATTTCTCTTTCGATTTTTTCTGTAATCGCGCTTGATTATTATTCAAACAGAATATCAGCTAGTTTATTACTTTTTACTATTTTGTTTTATGTGTTTGTTTATACAATTTGGTTAAAAAGAAAAACTCCGCAAAATATAGTGATAGGAGGAGCTGCAGGCGCATTACCTCCAGTGATTGGTTGGACTATAGCTACCAATTCTTTAACTTTTGAGCCGATTACATTCTTTTTGATTATATTCTTTTGGACGCCTTCACATTTTTGGGCTTTAAGTTTGTATAAATCAGATGATTACAAAAAAGCGAAAATTCCAATGCTTCCACTAACAAATGGTGTTGAGAGTACAAAATTAAATATATTTATCTATTCTTTAACAATGTTACCAGTAATTGTTTTGCCTTATGTTATTGGCTTTGTGGGTATAACTTTTTTAATTCCATCATTAATTTTGAC
>CACNVV010000023.1 GCA_902624015.1 uncultured Pelagibacteraceae bacterium | reverse complement strand
TAGGTCAAAGGTTCCCCAATACATTGATTTTTTCCATTGAATTTTACTTAACAATATTGGGATAAATTCCTCTAGCAATTCATGTGTATGCAATTTTTTTGATTTTGTCTTGAAAAAATAAAATTCTCCTTTGTCAGTTTTCTTTTGGTAGAGATCGTTTTTTATGATTTTATTTGACCTAAGAAATCCCTCTAGTGCTACCTCTGGTGACTTGATATTTGGACCTTTAATCTCCTCAGATTTTAGTATAACATTTTTTTGAACTCCTTCAAATAATACCACTAGTCTGTTTGGTGTTGAGTATGATGAACTTTTTTTAAATAAAATTGATTTTTCTAAAAAAAAATCATTAAAACTTTTAAGTAAATTTTCCCTTAAATTTTGTTGAAGGTTTGAGGGTATTTCTTCACTAAATAATTCTAAAAAAAACTCTGACATTATTTTTGACTATCTAACCAAACGCCTGCTACAGATTTTGTAATATCTCTTATTCTAGCAATATAACCTGCTCTTTGTGCAACACTGATTGCACCTCTTGCATCTAAAATATTAAATACATGACTGGCTTTTAAACATTGATCGTATGCTGGTAAAGAAATTTTTTTTTCTACCAAATCTTTTGCCTCAGACTCATGCATTTCAAACATTTTCAAAAGTGTTTCTACATTCGCGTGTTCAAAATTATATGCTGAAAATTCTTTTTCAGCTTGATGAAATACTTCGTGATATTTTACACCTTCATCATTCCACAATAAATCATAAACATTTTTTTCTTTTTGAGTGAACATACAAATTCTTTCTAATCCGTAGGTGATTTCAACTGATACAGGTTTACAATCAAATCCAGCCATTTGTTGAAAATAGGTGAATTGAGTAATTTCCATTCCATCACACCATACTTCCCATCCCAATCCTGCGGCACCTAATGTTGGACTTTCCCAATCATCTTCAACAAACCTTATATCATGATCATTATGATCTATTCCTATAGTAGATAAACTATTTAGATAAAGTTTTTTTATATTTTCAGGGGAAGGTTTAATTAAAACTTGAAATTGATAATAGTGTTGTAACCTGTTTGGATTATCTCCATATCTTCCATCTGTAGGTCTTCTTGATGGTTGTACGTAAGCTGCTTTCCATGGTTTATTTCCAAGTGATCTTAGGGTAGTAGCTGGATGAAAAGTTCCTGCACCAACCTCCATATCATAAGGCTGCAAAATAATGCATCCTTTTTTACTCCAAAATTTCTGAAGATTTAAAATTGTATCTTGGAATGTTTGAATTTTTTTTTTTTCTTTTTTTGCTTTAGAAACCATATCTTTGCCAAATTGATCTTTCATCTAAAATACTTGCTATTTGATCTACTTGATTGCTGGATGAAGAAAGTTTTTGACTTAACCATCCTTTTGATTTTTCAAATTTTTTAATTATTACATCTTCACCAAATTTATCCCTTAATATTTCATGTGCGTTACCTATTCCGTCAATTAATCCTAAATTTTTTGCTTTACTGCCTGACCAAAACTCACCAGAAAAAAGTTCTACATCAGATTTGTTTAATTTTGATCCTCTACTTTTTTCAACAACATCTATAAAGTCTTTATGAAGATCCAATTGAATATTTTTTAATCTTTCAATGTCCTCGTTTTTTTCTTCTAAAAATGGATCAAGTGTGCTTTTGTTTTTGCCAGCAGTATGAACTCTTCTTTCAACCCCAATTTTTTTTATCAACTCTGTAAATCCAAAAGAAGAATATATCACTCCTATGGATCCTATTATTGAACTTGAATTTGCATAAATTTCATCTCCAGCACAAGAAATCAAATAGCCCCCAGAGGCTGCTACGTCTTCAGCGAATACAATAACTTTTTTTTTGTGTTTTTTTGCTTGTTGTCTAATAAAACTGTAGATTAAATGAGATTGGACTGGTGATCCTCCCGGAGAATTGATTGATATAGCAACACATGCCCCTTTTTTCAGAGAAAAAGCCTTTTTAATTAGTTCTTCTTGACCTGCAAAATCAATACCTTGTTTAAATTTTCCTGCATTACCAATAACCCCACTTAATTTTAAGTGAGCAACAATTTTTTTCTTTTTAAAAAAAGAGAACATAGGTAAGTCTTATAGAATTATTTATTGAATATAAAGACTACTTATAATTGAAGAAACTGGTGCGTCAATTGATAAGTAATATATATGAACAAATTATACTAATTTAAAAATGTTATGGGAACAGTTGTACAGCTTAAAAATCAGATAAATGATTCATATTTTCAGCTTAAAGACTCGGTTGAAGAAAAACTAGTTTTAACCGAAGAAAAAATAAAATCAAAATTATCTAGTGACGTACAGCTGGTTCAAAAAATGACAGATTATCACATAGAAACTGGAGGAAAAAGACTAAGAGCTTTACTAACATTGGGTAGTGCAAAATTATGTGGTTACTCGAAAGGCTCTAGAGATATAAATTTAGCTGCGTGTGTTGAATTAATTCACAGCGCAACGCTGATGCATGATGATGTAATTGATGAAGGCACTGTTAGAAGAGGTAAAGAAACTTTAAACAAAGTTTGGGATAATCATTCGTCAGTTTTAATAGGAGATTATCTATTGAGCAGATGTTTTGAAATGATGGTAGAAGACGGAAACCTAGAAGTTTTAAAATTATTATCGTCCACTTCATCTAAAATTGCTCAAGGAGAAGTTCTACAACTTCAACATAAAGGTGAAGTTGATATGCTGGAAGAAACATATTTAAAAATAATCACAGCTAAAACTGCTGAGTTATTTGCAGCAGCAACTAAAGTTGGTGCAATTTTATCTGATGCAGAAAATAAAGAAAAAGAAGCTTTAGAATTTTACGGAAGAAACTTGGGATTAACTTTTCAAATAGCAGACGACACACTAGACTATAATGCTGAGCTCAAACTATTTGGTAAAAAAATTGGTCAAGATTTTTTTGAAGGAAAAATTACCTTACCAATAATTTTACTTTTTCAAAAATTAGGAAATGATGAAAAGAAAATTTTATCAAATATGTTTAGAAAAGAGTTAAGAACTAAAGATGACTTTAATGAAATTATTGCTCTTATAAATAAGTATAAAATAATTCAAGAATGCTATCAAAAAGCTCAGCACTATATAAATTTAGCCTCAAACTCTCTAAGTGTATTTAAAGATTCTGAAGAAAAAAATATTCTTAAAAGATTAACATCATTTAGTTTATCAAGAAATTTTTAAGGACTTAATAAAGACTTTATCCACTTCCCAGAGTTATCTTTTTTGTATTTTAATCTCTCGTGGATTCTGTTCTCGCCATCTAGCCAAAATTCAATACTATCTGGAGATAAAATCCATCCAGACCAGTGACTTGGTCTTGGTACATCTGATTTGTTGCTATATTTTTTTTTGAAATCTTGTATAGATTTTAACAGTTGTTCTCGCGAATTTAATTCTTCACTTTGCTTAGAAGCCCATGCTCCTATCCGGCTTTCATACGCTCTAGATGAATAATATTCATCTGCAACCTGATCAGAAACTAATGAAACCTTTCCATTAATTCTTATTTGTCTTAGAAGACTTTTCCAATGGAAACACATCGCAGCATACGGATTTTCTTTTAATTCATTTCCCTTTTGACTATTTAAATTTGTATAAAATACAAATCCATCTTTGTTGAAATCTTTAAGTAAAACCATTCTAACTGAAGGAATGTTGTTTTTATCTGATGTGGCCAAAGCAACAGCGTTTGGATCATTTAGTTCAGTTTTCTTTGCTTCCTCCATCCATTCATGAAATAAATGAATTGGATCATCTATATCAAGAAAACAACTATTAAGACCTAAAGAGTTTTTTTGATTCATAATTTAAACAAAATAATCTATATAATATAAATAATGTCATTTAATACTTTTGGAAAGCTATTTCGTTTCACAACTTGGGGAGAGTCTCATGGACCTGCAATTGGTTGTATTGTTGATGGTTGTCCTCCAAACATAAATCTTAAAGAGCAAGATATTCAAATAGAATTAGACAAAAGAAAACCAGGACAATCTAAATTTACGACTCAGAGAAAAGAGGATGACAAAGTTCAAATATTGTCAGGAGTATTTGAGGGTAAAACTACAGGAACACCTATTTCTCTTATAATCTACAACAAAGATATGAGATCCAAAGATTATAGTAATATTAAAGATAAGTTCAGACCAGGTCATGCAGATTTTACTTATTTTAAAAAATATGGAATTAGAGACTATAGAGGTGGTGGTAGATCTTCTGCTAGAGAAACTGCAGCAAGAGTTGCAGCCGGTGCAATAGCAAAAGTTGTACTTCAAAAAAAATTAGGTAATAAATTTAAAGTAATTGGTGCAGTAACTCAGCTAGGAATTCTTGGATGTGATACAAATCAATGGAACGATAAAGTAATTTCAAAAAATCCATTTTTTTGTCCAGATAAATCAATGATTAAGTTATGGGAAAAATATTTGCTTGGTGTAAGAAAATCAGGATCCTCTTGCGGAGCAGTGATTGAAATAAGAGCAAGAGGTATCCCAGTTGGTTTAGGTGCTCCAATTTATTCAAAATTGGATACTGACATAGCTTCAGGTCTAATGAGCATTAATGCAGTTAAGGGTGTAAATATTGGAGCAGGAATGAACTCAGCACAATTAAGTGGAGAACAAAATTCAGATGAAATTTCTTCAAAAGGAAATAAATTAAAATTCAATTCAAATAAAGCAGGTGGAATTCTTGGTGGAATTTCTACGGGCCAAGAAATTATTGCATCTTTTGCTGTCAAACCAACATCGTCAATTTTAACTAGTAGAAAAACTATAAATAAATTTGGGAAAAATACTTCAATATCTGTTAAAGGTAGACATGATCCTTGTGTAGGAATTAGAGCTGTACCAATTGGTGAGGCTATGATGAACTGTGTTTTACTTGACCACTACTTAATGAATAAAGCCCAGTGTGGTTAATTTAAATTAATTTTTCACAACTCTTATTGTTTCCTTTTGAAACAAAATATCAGAGATTTTCTTAGAAATTTGAGAACCATTTAATCCAGCTTTATCGTACATTTTTTTTGGATCATCTTGTTCAATAAATTCATCTGGTAAAGTCATTGATCTAAATTTTAAACCTTTATCAAATACTCCTCTTTCAGCTAATAAATTTTTAACATGAGAACCGAAACCACCTATTGATCCCTCTTCAATAGTTATCATAAGCTCATGTTCCTTAGCAGATTTTAATATAAGTTCCTCGTCTAAAGGCTTTGCAAATCTGGCATCTATCAAAGTTGTTGAAACCCCTTTTGCTTTTAATTCCTCTACAGCTAACTTGCACTCCTTAAGTCGAGTACCGAGGTTTAAAATACAAACTTGTGTACCTTGTTGAACGACTCTTCCTTTACCAATTTCAATTTTTTCGTCTATTGATGGGAGATCAACACCTACTCCAGTTCCTCTTGGATATCTAATTGCAGAAGGTCTGTCATTTAAATCTACAGAAGTATTAATCATTTTAACCAGTTCAGCTTCATCACTTGCCGCCATTACTACAAAGTTTGGTAAAGTTGATAAGTAAGTTATATCAAATGAACCAGCATGTGTTGATCCATCAGCACCAACTAATCCTGCTCTATCTATCGCAAATCTAACTGGTAAACTTTGGATGGCAACATCGTGGACAACTTGATCATATGCTCTCTGTAAAAATGTAGAATAAATTGCAGCATATGGTTTGTATCCTTCGGTTGCTAGACCAGCTGCAAAAGTTACAGCATGTTGTTCCGCTATTCCAACATCAAACATTCTATTTGGAAACTCCTTGCCAAAAATATCCATTCCAGTCCCTCCAGGCATCGCAGCTGTTATTCCTACTATTTTGCTATCTTTTTTAGCATGTTTAACTAACGTGTTTGCAAATACTTTTGTATAAGCTGGAAGATTTGATTTGCTCTTTACTTGTTCGCCAGTCTCAACATTAAATTTTGACACTCCATGATAATGATCATTTGCTTTTTCTGCATAAGAATAACCTTTTCCTTTTTGAGTTTTGATATGAATCATTATAGGACCCTCATGTCTTGATTCTTTTGCATTTTTTAAAATTGGAACTAGACTTGATAAATCATGACCATCTATAGGACCTGCATAATAAAAACCAAGTGAACTAAACAATGTACCTCCGGTAACTGCTGAACGGAAAAAATCCTCTGCTTTTCCTGCTTTAGCACTAAATCTTTTTGAAAATGCAGATGTAATTAATTTTAAGGTTTCTCTAAGACTAAAATATATTTTACCAGTAAATAATTTTGCCAAGTAAGTTCTCATTGCTCCAACTGGTTTTGCAATTGACATGTCGTTATCATTTAAAATTACAATCATTTTTGTCTTAGATGCTCCAGCATTATTCATGGCTTCATAAGCCATACCTGCGCTAATTGCTCCATCACCTATTACAGCTATTACATTGGAAGACTTATTTTCTAATTTATTTGCCTCTGCAATTCCTAATGCAGATGAAATAGATGTTGAACTATGTGCTGCTCCAAATGGGTCATACTCACTTTCAGATCTTTTTGTAAAACCTGATAAACCATCGCCCTGTCGTAAAGTTCTAATTTTATCTTTTCTTCCAGTTAAAATTTTATGAGGATAAGTTTGATGGCCAACATCCCATATTAATTTATCATTTGGGGTATCAAAAACATAATGAAGTGCAACTGTCAATTCAACAACTCCCAAACCAGCACCAAGGTGACCTCCTGTTTCTGAAACAGCACTTATCATTTCCTCCCTCACTTCATCTGCTACTTTTTGTAAATTATTTTCAGAAACTTTTCTTAAATCAGATGGAAAATTGATATTATTTAAAAATTGATAATTTTTTTTCATTTTTTTCTATTCAGTATATAGCCTAATGTTTCATTTATTTTTTCAGATTTTGAACCATATTTTCTTAAATTCTTATTAATATCTTTTATTATCTTATCACAATACTTAAGTGAGTCATCATAGCCTATTAAATTTATAAGTGTTGCCTTGCCTTTTTTTTGATCTTTTCCTGTTTTTTTCCCAGCTTCCTTAGAATTACTTTTCAGATCAATTAAATCATCAGCTATTTGGAATAATAAACCAATTTTTGATCCAATATTTTCAAAAAATTTAATTTCTTGGATTGTTTTTTTCTTAATTATTGCTGGAGCTGCACAACAAAAACTAAATAACATTCCAGTTTTTTTTATTTCCATTTCTAATATTTTATTCCTTGATATTTTCTTTCTCTCATAACTTAAATCTAAATATTGCCCACCAGCTATTCCTAGATGTCCTGAACATTCTGATAATTTTTTGATTAGGTTGATCTTTATCTTTTCATTTAATTTCAATTTAGGACTTGATAAAATTTCAAAAGCTAAAGTCAGTAATGAATTTCCTGCTAGAACTGCAGTAGACTCACCAAATTTAATGTGAGCTGAAGGTTTTCCTCTTCTTATATCATCATCATCCATGCAAGGTAGATCATCATGAATAAGAGAATAAGCATGAATACATTCAACAGCCGACCCAACTATTATCAATG
>CACNVV010000022.1 GCA_902624015.1 uncultured Pelagibacteraceae bacterium | reverse complement strand
AATCTATAAATTCACTTGATAAAAAAGTAAAGAAAGCAATCGATACGGCTTATAATAGAATTTATAAATTTCATTCACTTCAAAAATTTAAAAATATTTCTTATACAGATAAATTAAAAAATAAACTTGAATATAAATACGTACCTTTGGAATCAGTTGCAATTTATGTTCCTGGTTCTACTGCTTCATACCCATCGAGTGTATTGATGAACGCTATTCCAGCAATTGTTGCAGGAGTTAAGAGAATAGTTATGATTAATCCAGGCCATAAAGGAAAACAAAATCCAGCCGTATTATACGCTGCAAAAAAATGCAAAATAAAAGAAATATATTCCATTGGGGGCCCTTCTGCTATTGCAGCAGTATCCTATGGGACTAAAAAAATTAAAAAAGTTCATAAAATAGTAGGTCCAGGAAACGCATACGTTGCGGCTGCAAAAAAAGAAGTTTTTGGTGTTGTTGGAATTGAAGGTATGACCGCAGGTCCTTCAGAAGTGACTGTCGTTTGTGATAAATTCTCAAATCCTGAGTGGGTTGCAAGTGATTTAATTGGACAAGCTGAACATGATATTCTTGCACAATGTATTTTGATTTCAAAAGATAAAGATTTGCTAGATAAAGTAAAAATTGAAATTACTAAACAATTAAAAGAAATTCCAAGAGTCTCGGTTGCAAGAAGAAGCTTAATTAATAATGGAATTCTTATGTATATTTCTTCAGACGCAAAAATAATAAGTGTTATAAATAAAATTGCACCAGAGCATTTAGAATTAAATATTAAAAATTATAAATCGTTAGTTCCAAAAATAAAAAATTCAGGATCAATATGTTTAGGAAAATATGCAGTTATGGCAATGACTGATTATAATGTTGGATCAAACCATGTGTTGCCAACTAATGGTTCTGCCAAATACTCAAGCGGTATAAGTGTAAATGAATTTTATAAAAGAATTTCATACATAAACTTATCAAAAAAGGGTATTGAAAGTCTTGGACCATCAGTTATAACACTTGCAAATTACGAAGGGTTGGTTGGACACGCTCAATCTGTAGTAAAACGAATAAGGAGAAAATAAATTTGTCAAAACAAGACTTACTGGAATTTAAAGGTACAGTGATAGACCTACTTCCGAACGCTATGTTTAGAGTAAAATTAGAAAATGGACATACCGTTACTGCCCATACAGCTGGTAAGTTAAGAAAAAACAGAATTAGAGTTCTTCAAGGTGATAATGTGACAGTTGAAATGACACCTTACGATCTTACTAAAGGAAGAATTATCTTTAGGGGATAAATAAGGCTGAGTAGCTCAGGAGTAGAGCAGAGCCCTGAAAAGGCTTGTGTCGGAGGTGCGAATCCTTCCTCAGCCACCACCAAAAAGTTTCATCTTGAAATAATCGTAAAAGAAATTACTTTTAAGAGATAATAAATAACAAAAGGACTAAGAAATAAGATGAGTACACTACAAGGAAAAATTAAATGGTATAATGGTAAAAAGGGATATGGCTTCATTGAAAGAGATGATAAAGAAAAAGATGCCTTTGTTCACGCTTCAGCGGTAAAAGCTGCTGGTATGAGATATCTCAATGAAGGTGATAAACTTGAATTCACATTAGAAGATGGTCCCAAAGGTCCTTCTGCAGTTAATTTAAAAAAAATAGACTAATTTAGAAATTATTTAAAAGGGCGTTTTATCTATCAAATAGATAAACGTCCTTTTTCTATTTAGACCTTGAATATTAATTTTTTTTGTCTAAAAGACTGCTCATGAATATAAATATTACATACAGAAAGACTTTTAGAAGTACTCACAGAAACTGTTTCCATAGCCAGTAGGCTATTTATTTATATTATAATTTTAAATCCACATAAAATAAGATAAAAACAAAGAGGATAAGCCCGGGTGGTGTAATGGTTAGCACGGAAGTTTGTGGAACTTTAAGTTTGAGTTCGACTCTCAGCCCGGGTACCAAAAAATGAATAAAGAAAAAAAATTAATTCCTGGATTACCTTCAGGATTTGAAGATCGTTGGGATAAAAAACTTCTTCTCAAAAAAAAGCTTTTAAAAGCTATTGAGAATAATTTTATTAAATTTGGAGCAGAGGCTCTGGAAACCCCTTCGTTTGAGATAAGTGAAAATATAGGATCTTTTTTGGCAGAAGATGAAGCTAATCCTATGTCTGATGTATTCTCATTCAAAGATGGGGATAAAAATATTACACTTAGATATGATCTATCTAGTCCTTTAGCTAGATTTGTTGCTCAAAATAATCAAGAGCTTCCATCAATTTTTAAAAGGTATGCCATTCAAAATGTCTTTAGAAATGAAAAGGCTGGTAATGGAAGATATAGAGAATTTATGCAAGCAGATTTTGATATCGTTGGAAATGTTAATCCTGCACAAGCAAATGCGGAGCTTTGCAATTTAATATCAAGTACCTTGTTAGATTGTGGTCTAAAAAAAGATCAATTTACAATCAACATTAGTAATAGAAAAATAGTTCAAGGATTAATTGATGATTTAAAAATATCAGAAGAAAAGCAAGTTAAAGTAATTAGAGCAATTGATAAATTAGACAAACCAGGTTTTGGTTTAAAAGGTGTTGAGGATCTGCTCAAAAAAGAGAGAAAAGATATAAGTGGTGCAATCACTAAGGGCGCAGATTTAAACGAGGAACAAGCATCTGAAATACTAAATTTTTTAAAAATTAAAGATTTAAAAGAATTAAAAGAAATATTAAAAAATCCATTGTCTCAAGAAGGTATAAAGGAATTAGAACAAGTATTTGAAGTATTGGGTTACAGTTCAAATTTAAATCAGGTCAAAACAAATTTTACAATTGTTAGAGGATTGGCTTATTATTCAGATTTCATTGTTGAAACAAATCTAAATTTTAAAGTCACAAACAACAAAGGTAAAGAGGTCGATATAGGCAGTATTTGTTCTGGAGGAGCATATGCAAAATTAATTTCGAGATTTAAAGGTGTGGATATTCCAGGCACCGGAATTAGTTTTGGAGTGGATCGATTATTATTTGCTTTAATGCAATTGGATCAAATAAAAGTAGATAGTCAAAAACCAGTTTTAGTTTGTGTAATGGATGAAAAATATATTAAAAATTACTATGAAATTTTAGATTTATTAAGAAATAATAATATCAATGCTGAAATTTTTTTAGATACAAAGAAAAATTTAGGTAAGCAACTAACCTTAGCAAATAAACGTGAGCTATATGTTGCTATAATATGTGGTGAAAATGAATTTAATGAAAATACAGTCACTATAAAAAGCCTCAAAGGTGTTAAGGGTGAAAACAATAAAACCTTTCCAAAAGAAAATTTAATCGATGAAGTCAAAAAACTTATCTGAAAATATCCTTAGATCAGTAAAATCTATGGGTTTTAAATATATTGATTTACCCTCAGTAATTGAGGCTAATCATATTGTTCAAAGATCAGGAGAAAACTTTAGAAAATTAATCTTTTCTTTTACGGATCAAAATGGAAGTGAGTTATGTCTAAGACCAGATTTAACGATTGTATCTTGTTTAAGATATTTAGAAAATAATTTAAAGGGCAAGGAAAAAATTTTTTATAGTGGTCAAGCTTATCGAAAATCACAAAACAAAAAAGACTCAATTATTAGAAATCAAATCGGATTTGAAATTTTAGGATCAAAGGATGAAAAAAATGATGATAAAGAAATTATAAATGCATCTCTTAAATCTCTTCAAAATGTAAAATATTCTTCAGGAACACTTACTATTGGAAATGTTGAAATATTCAATTTGTTAATTTCAAAATTGGATATTCCAAAGCGATGGAAGTTAAGATTAGCCAGACACTTCTGGAGAGAAGAATATTTTAATGATTTATTAAAAAGATTAGAAACTAATTCAGATGTTGATCCAACAATTGTTGAAATAGATAAAAAGCGTTACGTGAAAATGCTTAAAGAGGATTTATCAAATATTGTTGCAGGAAGAACAATTAATGAAATATTAAAAAGGTTTGATCAGAAAATAAAAGATCCCAGAAGAACCAGTAAAGGAAAGAATGTTTCAAAAATAATAAAAGATTTTTTAAAAATTAAATGTCCGATAAATAAAGCGGCAATTGAGTTAAATAAATTTTTTAAAAAAAACAAAATAAATTTAGCTGTAGATCAAAAATATTTTCCAATTTCTAATAACAAGGTTTCAAAATTAAATGTAGTATTTTCAACATCCTTTGGGAGGCAGCTAGAATATTACACAGGAATGGTTTTTAAAATTGATATTAAATCTAAAAACTCATTAAAAAATATTATTAATGGTGGTCGTTATGATGGTCTAATTTCAGACTTAGGATCAAAAAAACAAACTCCTGCAGTAGGTGCTGCTTTAAATTTAAATTACTAATGACAAAAAATATTTTAAATATTGGAGTTCCAAGTAAAGGTAGACTTAGAAAAGATGTTTTAAATATTTTTAAAAAAAATAAATTAACTCTTATTTCTGAGAGAGGAGAAAGAGATCTTTTAGGGTCAATAAAGCAATATACGAATATTAAGATTTTATATCTTCATGCAAGAGAGATCATCGAAAGACTTGGAGATGGATCCTTGGATATAGGTTTTTCTGGTTTTGATTTATTGAAAGAGAGTGAAATAAACACTCAAAAGAAAATTAATGTTTTAAAAAGATATAATTTTGGAAAGGCTACATTAGTAGTTGCAATCCCCGATCCATGGATAGATGTACAAACAGTTGCAGATTTAGAAGAAATTGCATTTGAATTTAAAGATAAGAAAAAGAAAAGATTAAGAGTAGCAACAAAATATCCAAACTTAACAAGGGATTTTTTGTTTTCAAAGGGCGTTACCCAATTCAAATTAATTGATAGTTTGGGTGCAACTGAAGCTTATCCTTTTACAGGCTCTTCAGAAATAATTACTGATATCACTTCTACTGGAGAAACTTTAAAAGCAAATAATCTGCGTATTTTAAAGGATGGAGAGATATTAAGATCAGAGGCCTGCATGATGATTTCTAAGTCATCCAATAATAAAATGGGCATTAAAAAAATAGTAAAATTACTTTCTAAATATTAAGTCTTTCCAATAAATTAGTATAATTTTGATAATATCAAGATTTCTTATCACAGCATAAAGCACAATAAGACCACCTATAACAAATAAGATTTTAAATATAAAAATTAATTCCATTCATTATCTTATCATTTAATTATTAAAATCAAAACTCATCTGAGGACCTAAATCTTCTTTTCCAGTAAAATATAAATCCTTGCCTTTTCCTTTAATCATCCAATCATGATGAAAAGAAGTTTGTTTTTTTGATTTTCTCAAAGATTTTTTTACAGCTTTCATTATTTTTTCTGCTCCCAGCACTGGAACTGCCATTCCGATTTGTCTTCTAACAGACTCTTTACCACCAAAAAAATTATATTTATCAGGAAAAGTTTGTAATCTTGCTCTTTCTCTATTTGTTAAAGCTCTGTCTTCTTTATAATGATAAACATGGGTTCCGCCACCACCACTTCCAGTAACTGTATAAGCAGGTTTTGAACTATCTAATCTTTTATAAATATGACTCATTCTTGCTTTTTTGACACCTGGTAATCCGTCTTCATCATCTCCTAAATCCCAAACGTTTTTGCCTTCAGCTGTTTTTTGTAAACGTCTGATTACTTTATCATCATGTTTAGTTTTTTCCTGGTGGGTTGCCCATTTTGGTATTTTGTCTAAAGCTTTTTTACAGGTTACAAAGTCACCCTCAATTTTTTTTGGTTTTTCAAAATTTATTTTATTTTTGATAAAATAATCTTCTCTAAATCCAACCAGTATAATCCTATGTCTAGCTTGTGGAACACCATATTCTTCAAATTTATAATTATCGGCATAAATTCGGTAACCATTTTTTGAACAATTTGCTAGATCTCCCATTATTTTTTTAAAATTCCGATAATTTTGGTTTTGTAACTTTTCTTTATCAAAAATATCTTTTACAAGTAATTGTTCAGATGAATTGAATTTTAATTTTTTCCCAAGGGCCGTAACATTTTCAGCAACAAAAAATTCTGGTTCAAAAAAGTTTAGAACTTTGCATGCATATTTGTAAAGCCCTCCAAATTTACCCTCCATTTTTTGACTTTTTCCAACCAAACTAAAATCATTGCATGGAAAACCAAACAATAAACCATTAATATTTCCGTTTTCTTCTTTAATTTTTTTAAGTCTTGAAAGTTTTGTAAAATCTTCAATATTTTCAAAATAAGATTTGCATTTTTGATTATTTTCAAATGATTTACAGGAGTCCTCGTGATTATCGACACCCCAAATATGCTTAAATCCAGCCTTTTTTGCTCCTTCTGCAAAACCTCCTGCACCACAAAATAATTCAGCAATTTTTAGCATAATCTATACTTTTTTTTGTATTTGTTATATAAAATACATATAATAAATAAATACTATTGACAAGTATATTTATTTTAAGTATAAACAATAAAAATATGGAAAAGAAAAATATTGTTGAATTTAGAGGCGCCAGACAAAAAACTAAAAACTGGTCTCCTGACAAAAAATTTAGAGAATTTTCCTCAGTAAGAGTGCCTAAGCTTTTAAGAGCTTTAAAAAATGTCCAAAATTTATCAACTGTTTATAATCCAAAAACAAAAATTGGTTATACCTATACTGAGGTGGAAAAAAGAAAAATATTAAAAGACGTTAAGGAAGCTTATCAGTCTATGGTTAAAGCATGGGAAAATGCAGGAAAAAAAATTAGAGAAAATCAAAAAAAATCATATTGGGATGAATAAATTTTATAAAATTAAGGAATTGATGCACGTTATAAAGAGGAGGTTGTCATACACGGTATGCAACTCTATCGTTAGAACTTATAGCAAACCTCTCACCAGAGTGCATCCTGGTTTTGTCTTATGCTTAAGTTCAAAAGTTGCAATTAGCAAGTTAACTGTGCAAATTTTAATGCGTGTAAAGCTACACCTTTTTTTCTTTCTGTGTAGCTTGCATGCGTTAAAAAATTAAAAAATATGATGTGGATTAGAAGAAGACAAGCACCAGATGTAACTAGTCAAAAATTAGAGGTAGATTTTCATTTTAAAGATGATGATAATCTTTCAGTAACGGATGAAGGTGGACAAAATAGTAGAGATGGAGCTATTAATGAAACCATTCAAAATTCAACTGATACTTCACTATCACCTATTAATGATGACAATATCCCAACTATTAAAATAAAACGTAAAAAAATTAAAAAAGAAAATTTTAAGAAATTAATAACAGAACGATTTGAGGAGTGGTTTCTAGATAGTAAACAAGTAACAGACGCTTATTTTTTAAAGAATTATTTTGAAAAAAATGATGAGGTAGAAATCCTTTTATTTGAAGATTTTAATACAACTGGAATTAAAGGTGGACCAACACCACATAATATTAGAATGCCTGATGGTACAAGAAATGATTATTATGCATTTATTTGGGATGTAGGATCAAAAATGGATAAGGGTGATGATAAAGGTGGAAGCGTTGGAATAGGTAGACTTACATTTGGTCTTTCTTCAAAAATAAATACCTTTTTTGTTTACACAAAACAAAAATATAAAAATTATAATAATACATACTTTACTGGATTAGCAAATTTTGGACAAAGTGAGGCCGATCCATTATTAGACCCAATAGCTAGATTTGGAATTGAGGGAGATCAAGGAATTCCAAATCCTATTAGTAATGAGCGTGATATCGAGATAATAAAAAATATCTTTGGTTTTGAAAGAGATATTGAAAAGTCTGGTTCATCCATGGGTATACCATTTCCTATTGATGATCTAACAAATGAAAATATTATTTTAAATTTTATAAAAAGGTATCGAATAGGTTTTTACTTAAATCAATTTAAAGTTTATGTAGAAAATGAATGTATATCTAGAGACACTATAAAAGATGTAATAAAAAAGTATATTCCATCGCAATATACAAGTTATTGCTCTTATTTTAATTTTATAGATCAATGTTCGGAGATAGAAAAAAATAAGACTTTTTATAAACCAAAATTTAACGAAACAAATCCAGCAGAAATTAAAAAAGAAAATTTTAAAGAGGATGATATTAATAAAATTGTAGAAAACGCAGAGGCAAATGAAATTATCGCTGTCCGAGTTCCTATAAATATTCATGAAAAGAAAAAAACTGAAAAAGAATATATTGATGATATTAAGCAGTCTCATGTTGATCTGTATTTACAAAAAACAGATATGGGCCTTGGAAAACAAGATACCCTAAGAGGAATAATGTCAGTCTCTGGCATAAGATATTTTGAAGGCAAAGATTACCACGCAATAATCAATATTCAGGATAAACCATCCTCAAGAATGTTTAGAAAATTAGAAACGCCAAACCACAAGTTTTTTTCAAATCATAGTAAGCAACTAGAGACTTCTTACGGAAAATATAGAAATCAACAAATGTTAGTTCAAAAATCACCCGAGCGTCTAAGAAATATAATTGAGGAAATGGATGGAAAAATCGATAGCGACGCAGCTGATGATTTTTTTAACTTTGGAAGAGGTTCTGATAGTGGAAAATCAAAAACTAAGAAAGGGGGAACTGGAACTCATACAGATTTTAAAGTTCCAGATGTTTTGTTCTCAAACCCAAAAAGTTACGAAATAAAAAAAGTATCAAAAGATAATTTAAGTGGTTTTAAAATATTTAATTTGGATTTTAAAGAACAATGTCAAAAAACAATAGAAAGAATTAGTGAATTTTTAGAAGATCATAAAGAAGAAAAAAATTTCACAAAAAAAGATAAAAGGAATTTAGAGTCTCAACTAGAAAAAAATCAATCATGGCTTAAAGATGAAAACTTAGAAGAACTTTTTCCTTCAAAAATATTTATAACAGTAGCAAAAGATTTAGAAGGAATGGATGATAAAAGTTTTAGGTATCATAACAACGATTTAGATTTTGATTTAGCAAATAATTTAAGACATGAAATTAAAGTTAAAAAAGAAGGAGATATATCTGACGTAGAAATATCAGGAAATCAAATTGATATTTCTATAACTGGTCCAAATTATTCATATGAACTTCTAACAGATGCACTTGAAATAAAGAAAACAAATGAATCAAGTGATCTTAGACTTTCTGCATATATGAAAACATATAAAAAAGATGAAAAAAATATTAAATTACACAAATAGAAAAGACTCAATAATCATCTCTGGTGAAAATCCAGAGATAAAAATTAATATAATAGAAGATGATGGAGAAACTTTTTTTGAACCAGAAATAAAATTTGAAGAAAGTAAATTCCCTGAAAATTCTGAAATTTACATTCAGCCTTATACAGTTCATGGATATGTAGGTAAGCCAATTTATTATGGAAGTGTAAAAGAACCTTTGAGTTCCAGGACTTTAGAACCTTATGCATCAAAAGATGAGTTATATTTTAGAGTCAAAATAGTGCAGCCCCAAGATGATACTAATATAAAAATAAAAAAAGTAATAAGTTTTAAAGACAAAATAAGATCAGCAGGTAGCAAAAACCTTATACAATTTGGTGAAGCAGAAATAGACTCTATTTATGAAATTAGAATTAAACCAAATTCAATCCCAATTGTTATGTTTAAAAAGGGATTAGGTTTAAAATCTGATCTTAAACATTCTAACTATTTAAAAGGGATTATATTTACAGGCAGTGTAAGAGAAATTTTAATGAGATATATTTTTGATTCTGACACTTTTACAGAATGCGAGGTTAGAGAAGATTACGTAAGACATTTTAAAGCTTTAACAAAAGAAGCTTTTCCAAAAAAAGAAGATGAAACTGACGACATAATGAACTGGATAGATTTAGCCTTAAGAAGATATTCAACCTATTACGTTAAAAAAAATAAGAACCTTATAAATATTATGCCTGATAGTGAAGTTAAAATAGAGGAAAAGCTTACTTATTAAATTAGATATGAATGTAAAAAAATTTAATAAGAAAGGAAATGAACAATATAAAGTGTTGTTACAGTCGACTTTATCAAAAGATACGGTTTCAAATATAGATTATAAAAATTTCGAACAGCTATTAAAGAATCGTAATTTAACAGAAGAAATAGCGTGTGCAAAAAAAATTGATATAAAAGATTTTGATAACAGATTTGAATTAGGTAAATATTTAAATCAAATTCTCTCTGATTGTAACCATTCTGAAATAGATAATGACGAATGTTTATGGAATTGGCTTTCTTGTTTTTTTATGGAAAAAATTTTGAGCGCGAAAGGGGGAAGAGATATAGCCAGGTTTCAATTTACTAGAGCAAGAGAAGGTAGAAGAAATCTGATTAGAACTCCGTGGATGCTTTATAATATCAATGGCGAAAATTCAAAATTTTCTTTACCATCAGCATTACACATTCACTCAAATGAATGTGAAACCTATTCTTCAAGACCAGAATTATTTAGAAATGCAGTGGTAGGTGAGCTTTGTATGGATTTATATTGGGACAAAGAAAATAATAAAGTATTTGCAAATGCTACAGATCATAGAAAGCAAGGCAGAGCAGGAGTTCTATATCCAAGACTTTACAAAAAAATTCTAGAATTATCAAAAGTTTATGATTTATGGTCAATCAATGTAACAAACTTGAAAGAGCTTATTGGCGAAGAGTTTGAAAGTATCAAGATAGAGGCTAATAAAAAAAATAGTTCGAAATCTAAAAATCCAATCTGGAAAAGAAATGAACAATTAGTTGTTTTAAAACATTATTTTGAAGCTACTGATCCAATAAAATTATCTAAGGATAAATATAAAGTTAAAGAAATAAGTAAATTATTAAAATCTCTTGAAGAAAATAAAGATATTGAGAAACAAGAAAATTTTAGAAGCGAAGAAGGTGTTAGACGAAAAATATTAAATTTCTGTGCGATTGATCCAAGAATAGAAGATGAGGATGGACTTGATCATTATTCCAAAGGTGACGAAAAAATTTTTATGGAATTTTATAATAATGATAAAAAAATTAACGAAATCAATACAATGTACGAGATTATTATAAGAAAAAATTAATGAAAAAAAAAAAATTATCTAAAAACACCAAGCCTGAGAAAATAATTAGATCTTTACTTTATAAAAATGGTTATAGATTTAGAATTCATGAAAAGAAACTGCCTGGTAAACCTGACATTGTTTTGAAAAAACATAAAACAATTGTAAATGTTCATGGTTGTTATTGGCATTATCATGGCTGCGCTCATAGCAATGTACCAAAAACTAAAACTCAATATTGGATAGAAAGATTAGAGCTTAATAAAAAAAGAGACTTTTTGAATAAAAGTAAGTTAATTAAATTAGGCTGGAAAGTAATTGATGTATGGGAGTGTACTTTAAAAAGAAAGAATATAAATAAAACTTTTAACACTCTGGAACGTCTCATCATTGCCTAAAGATATTTATCAAATTACTGACAAGGGTCATCT
>CACNVV010000021.1 GCA_902624015.1 uncultured Pelagibacteraceae bacterium | reverse complement strand
GGACGAAATACCAGTTTCATTAGCAATAGCTCAAGCAGCTAAAGAGACTGGCTGGGGTACTTCAAGATTTGCATTAAAGGGAAATGCTTTATTTGGACAATGGACTTGGTCTGGAGAAGGATTAAAACCAAAAAATGCTGATGAAGGCAAAGATCATAAAGTTATGAAATTTCATAGTTTACAATTATCTGTAAGAGCATATTTGAGAAATCTAAACACACATTCATCCTATAAGAATTTAAGAAAAGCAAGAACAGAGCTTAGAAATCAAAACAAACCATTAGACAGTTTAATTTTGTCAAAATATTTAGATAAATATGCAGAAACTGGAAGCCAATATATAGAGGTTTTACAAAAAATTATTGAACAGAATAATTTAAAAGATTTTGATGAAGCAAGACTGTTGCCTTCAAGCAAAGATTTAGAAAGTTTGATTTAATTTTCCTTTATAGGGAATTGAACTCCAAACCATCTCCATTTTCCATTATCATTCAGAGAACAATTAATTCTACCTCTCCTTGGTTTGAATGGTTCTCTAAATTCAATCGTTAAAGAGTTGTTGGCAAAGCTTGTTTTTGATTTTTCCCAAACATTTCCTTCATTAGAATAACAATTAATATTTGATAAATTTTTTTGTTCCTTAAAAAATTCAACTTTAAAAATTGGAGGGTTTGTGTTTTCGAACAACTGCTTTTCCTCTGGAAATATTTTTTTATATTCAAGAGGAAAATAATTTATTATTGATTTAAATCTTTTTAACTCTCCGTATTTTTCATTAATTGGAAATCGTGGTAATTCAAATTTATCTTTATTTAAATCAATTACACCAGAATGCTGGCCAAAAGCATAGTTGAAATTTTTAGATATATAGTCTTTCATAAATTTAGAGTATTCACCAAAGGGATATGAGAATAGGCTAGGGATATATCCAAGTTCTTTTAGAAAAATTTTATTAGCTGTTTCAATATCTAAAATAAACTCTTCATTGCTTACATCTATGAGATATTCATGTGTATGAGAATGATGTCCTATGATCGCAAAATCATTATTTTCGATTTCTTTAATTTGATTCCAAGTCATATAACCTTTTTTTCCTACGGGCTCAGTTGAAACAAATAAAATAAATGGAATTTTATTTTTTTTTAGATAAGGCCATGCTTCAGTATAAAAAGACTCAAAAGCATCATCGATAGTTATGAGAATTTCTTTTTTTTGTTTTGGTTTATTAAACTGTTCATCAAAATTATTTGGATTGTGCAAATCAAAATTTGATTTTCTAATAATATCTATATGTTCCTTAAAAATATCCATTTTAATGTTGGTCGAAGGGTACTTATTTTCATTAAAACGATGATACATTATTGATAGAATTCCTTCGTCATTGGAATAGTATTTGATATTATTTTCATCTGATTTAGAACTGATATTAGAAAATAAAATAATTATGAATAAGCTGATAATTGATGTAGCCAGTGAAAAAATTTTTTTAATGATCATAACTAACAATGATATTTATAATATTACTAAAGAGAATACTAAAATTAATTATGAAAAATTAACTTTAATTATTAATGATTTTTTGAATTCTCATCAATTAAACTTGAAAGGCATTAATACAATTTATTTAAATAGAGGCCCTGGAAGTTTTGCGGGAATAAGAAATTCCCTTTCTATAGTTAAAGCGTTTAATTTGACTAATAATGTTGATTACTATTGTTATAGCATTCAAGATTTTAAAGGTGAAAAAGACATAAAATATGAAAATATCCCTGATTTGTGCGATAAATTTAATATTAAAAAAAATTTGATTAACCCTATTTATATAAGTTAAAATTATTTTATGTCAGAAACAATAGAGCAAAAATGTATAGCAAAAGGAGTAAAATTAACTGATCAAAGAAAAGTAATTGCACAAGTTATGTCAGAGTCTAGTGATCATCCTGATGTAGATGAACTTTATAATAGAGTGTCTAAAATTGATCCAAAAATTAGTATTGCAACTGTTTATAGAACAGTAAAATTATTTGAAGAGACAGGAATTTTAACAAAGCACGAGTTTAAAGGTGGAAAAGCTAGATATGAGGAGTTAAATGAAGGTCATCATGATCATTTAATTGATGTGAAAACTGGCGAAATTATCGAATTTGTAGATGAAGAAATTGAAAAGCTTCAAAAAAAAGTTGCAGAGAAATATGGATATACTCTAGTGGACCATAAATTAGAATTATATGGGGTTAAGAAAAAATCCCAATAATATGAACCAGAAAATATTTATTAAAACTTTTGGATGTCAAATGAATGAGTATGACTCTAATCGAATATACGATTCAGTGAAAAAAATTGGTTATGAAAAAACAGAGAAATATGAAGAAGCAAATTGTTATCTCTTAAATACATGTCACATTAGAGACAAAGCAAAAGAAAAAGTTTACTCTGAAATAGGTAGAGTAAAAAAAATTTTTAGATCTAAAAAAAAACCATTAGTAATCATTGCTGGCTGTGTTGCTCAAGCAGAAAATCAGGAAATGCTTAAAAGAGAACCTTATATTGATTTAGTAATTGGTCCTCAAGCTTATCATAAAATTAATGATACAATTTCAAATTATATTAAAAAAAATAAAAAAATTGAAGAAACAGAATTTGATGCAGTTTCTAAATTTAAATATTTAAGCAAAATAAAAAATGAAGCTGGAAAAGTTTCATCTTTTTTAACCATTCAAGAAGGATGTGATAAGTTTTGTCATTTTTGTGTGGTCCCATATACAAGAGGACCAGAATATTCTAGACCATTTAAACAAATTTTAGATGAAGCAAAATATTTAGCTGATAATGGTGCAAAAGAAATAATTTTACTTGGTCAAAATGTAAATGCTTATGATAATGAAGGATACAGACTATCAGATTTAATTTTAAATATTGAAAAAATATCTGAAATTAAAAGAGTTAGATACACAACATCTCACCCAAAAGATATGACTGAGGATTTGATTAAAGTTTATAAAACTTCTAAAAAGTTGATGCCACTTGTACATTTACCTGTCCAAAGTGGATCTAATAAAATTTTAAACTCAATGAATAGAAAACATACTATTGAGGAATATCTAAATACTTTTGATAAATTAAAAGAAATTAATCCAAAGATAGAATTTTCAAGTGATTTTATTATAGGTTATCCTGGTGAAGAAGATCAGGATTTTAAAGATACCTTTAATTTAATTGAAAGGGTTAAATTTATTAATTCTTACTCTTTCATCTTTAGCCCAAGACCTGGAACAGTGGCTGAAAATTTAGACTTAATTGAAAAAAAAATTTCTTTTGAAAGATTAGAAAAAATTCAAAATGTTTTATTCGAAAATCAAATCCAAATGAACAACTCATTGAAGGGAAAAGTTATAGATGTTTTGGTTGAAAATTTAACCGATGATAAAAGCAAAGCTTTTGGCAGATCTGAGTATATGACATCTGTAATTTTTAATGGTAAAAAGAGTGATATTGGAAAAATAGTGCGAATAAGAATTAAAGATAGTAATAGAAATACTTTATTCGGTGAAATTATAACTAATTCGGATCAGAAGGTTGCTTAAAAATTGAGTGAAATAAAAAAAAAAAATATCGATCAATCTTTAAAATTTGTTTATTCAGATAACAATTCTCTAAGTGTTATATTTCATGACAACAACTTGTTAATGGGTGTTGTTGGAGAATTTAATAAAAATTTACAAGAATTAGAAAAAATTACAAATTGCAGTCTATATTCAAGGGGAAATTCAATTTTAATCAAATCAACACCTGAAAAGAATGAAAAAATTAAAAACGCTATTCAATTTTTGGCTAATCAGTTTATTAATAATGGAAGTATAGAGAATAAAGATATACTTTCATCAGTTGATAACTTTATGATTAACGAAAAAGTAAAAAATAATAATGTTACAGACATTATCAAAACTCCCAAGAAATCTATAATTCCTAGATCTGAAAAACAAAAAAGCTATGTGAGAGCTCTGAGAGAGAGTGATATTGTAATTTCAGCTGGACCAGCGGGAACAGGAAAAACTTTTTTGGCAGTAGCTATAGGTTTAACTATGCTTTTAGAGAAAAAGATTGAGAGAATTATTCTTTCAAGACCAGCTGTAGAAGCGGGTGAGCGTTTGGGATTTTTACCAGGTGATATGAAGGAAAAAGTAGATCCTTATCTTAGACCTTTATATGACTCTTTATATGATCTCTTCGACTTTGAAAAAATACAGAGAATGATTGAGATTGGAGATATAGAGATTGCGCCTTTAGCTTTTATGAGAGGTAGAACTCTTAAAAATTCCTTTGCAATTTTAGATGAAGCGCAAAATGCTACGGATACACAGATTAAAATGTTTTTAACACGTATTGGAGAAAATTCAAAAATAGTTGTTAATGGAGACCCTTCCCAAATTGATTTACCAAATAAAAGCATGTCAGGATTAGTCCGATCTAAAGAGTTGCTTGGGCATTTAAAGGAAATATCCATAGTTGATTTTGATCACTCAGATGTAGTTAGACATCCACTTGTTTCTAAAATAGTTAAAGCATACTCAAATAATGATTAGTATTAATGTCTTCTCTGAGGAGAAGGCTTGGTCAAAAAGGCTTAAAAATAAAGATATTTTTTTTAAAAAAATATGTAAAGCTTTTCCAAAAAAATATAAATTTTTGAATAAAAAAGTAACCTTCACACTATTACTTTCTAACAATAAGAATATTAAAAAATTAAATAAGGTTTTTAGAAAAAAGAATAAATCTACCGATATTTTATCTTTTCCATTAGATAAAAAAATAAAAATTAAAAAAAATACTTATTTGGGAGACATTATCATTAGCTATAATTATCTAGACAAACCAAGATCACAAGATTTAAAATCTTTTAAAGAAAAAGTTGCTAAAATATTAATACATGGTTTTCTTCATCTAATAGGTTTTGATCATAAAAACAATAAAGATTATTCCAAAATGTTAAAAGAGGAAAATATATTATTTAAATCTGTACAATCAAAAATTAATTAAGTTGAAAAATAAATTTTATATTGAATTAATTTATTTAGTTTTATTAGGAGTGCTTACTTCCTTAAGTTTACCTCCATTTAATTATGTTATAATAAATTTTTTAACTTTTAGTTTATTCTATTTATTTTTAATAAAAAAAATTGAGCTTTATAAAAATAAAAAAATATTTTTTCTTTATGGTTGGTTATTTGGATTCGGTTATTTTGTAAGTAATTTATATTGGATCTCAATATCGTTAACGTTTGATCAAAATTTTAAGTTTTTAATACCTTTTACAATATTTTTAATACCTGCTTTCTTAGCCTTGTTTTATGGTTTAGTTGCTTATTTATTTGTAGTTTTAAAACCAAATAAAAATTTGAGATCATTTTTTCTTTTTTCTTTGATATTTGGAATAGTAGAATTTATACGAGGATCAATACTAACCGGTTTTCCTTGGAATTTAATCGCTTATAGTTTCTCTAATCAAATCGAAATTTTAAATATTACTTCAATCATAGGTACCTACAGCTTTAATCTTTTTTGTATTTCATTATTTACAAGTCCATCAATATTTATTTTAAGAGAAAATAAAAAAGATATTAGTGTTTGTGTTGCGTTCCTTATTACAACAATGTCATTTTATGTTTTTGGTTCACAAAATTTAGAAAAATTTAACAATCAAGATGTAAAAAATCTTGACTATAAAATAAGAATTTTGAGTTCAAATATAAGTATAGATAGATTTTACAACAATATTGATCCTATAACTGCAATAGAAGAACTAATTGAAATTAGCTCACCTAAAAAAAATGAAAAAATAATTTTTATTTGGCCAGAAGGTATTATTCCAGGTATTTCACAAGACCAACTAAAAGAATACAAATGGTTGTTTGAAAATAAATTCAACGAAAATCATTTATTAGCAATTGGAATTAATAGCAAAGAAGATAAAAACAAGACTGTAAAATATTTTAATTCATTATCTATTTTTGAACATGACCTAAATGTAATAAATTCATATAAAAAAATTAATCTTGTCCCTTTTGGAGAATTTTTACCTTTTGAAAAATTATTAAAAAGTATCGGCTTAAAAACAATTACTAATGACTACCAATCATATTCAAAGGGTGAAGAAAGAAACATAATTGATCTCACATATAATAATTTATCGGTGAAAATATTGCCCCTTATTTGTTACGAGATAATTTATTCAGGTAAAATTTTCACTAACAGTAACTTTGACTATATTGTAAATATTTCTGAAGATGGTTGGTTTGGTAAATCAATTGGTCCAGAGCAACATTTTACTCATAGTATTTTTAGAGCAATAGAGAGTGGAAAATATGTTTTAAGGTCTGCAAATAATGGGACAACAGCAATTATTAACCCAATGGGAGTTATTGAGCAAAAAGTTGATATTAACAATTCTGGTTATATAGATTTAAGTGAGTCAAGAAAAATAGAGATGACACTATTTGCAAAATTTGGAAATAAAATTTTTGGATTAATAATTTTATTGTATATTTTTTTAATATTTTCATTTAAGAAACTTAAAAATGAGTAATTTAAAAAATTATTTTTTCACTAGTGAGTCCGTTTCAGAAGGCCATCCAGATAAAGTGTCTGATAGAATTTCAGATATGGTAGTTGATAGTTTTATTTCTGGAGATCCCTATTCTAGAGTTGCCTGCGAGACACTTACTACAACAAATAAAGTTGTTTTAGCTGGTGAAGTAAGAGGACCAGAAATTAAAAAAGATGAATTAATTGAAAAAGTTAGAAATTGTATAAGAGATATTGGTTATGACCAAGAAGGATTTACTTGGAAAGAAGCTACAAAAATTGAAAGTTATTTACATTCCCAATCAGCTGATATTGCTATGGGTGTAGATTCCTCTGGTAACAAAGATGAAGGTGCTGGAGATCAAGGTATTATGTTCGGATATGCATGTAATGAAACAGATGTTTTAATGCCAGCGCCTATACACTATTCTCATAAAATTTTAAGATTAATGGCTGAAGATAGAAAATCTGGAAAATTAAAAAATATTGAACCAGATTCAAAAAGCCAGGTAACATTCGAGTATGTTGATGGAAAACCTTCTAAAGTAAAATCAGTAGTAATATCTTCACAACATTCACCAGATGTTAATCAATCACAAGTCAGAGATTTACTTAGACCTTATATGTTAAAATCTATTCCTGAGAATTTTTTTGATGGTTTTAATGAGGATGAGTTTTATGTAAATCCAACAGGTAATTTTGTGATTGGTGGTCCTGATGGAGATTGTGGTCTTACGGGTAGAAAAATTATTGTTGATACGTATGGTGGAGCTGCACCTCATGGTGGTGGTGCTTTTTCAGGAAAAGATCCAACAAAAGTTGACAGATCAGCGGCTTATGCAGCAAGATATATTGCTAAAAATGTTGTTGGTTCTAAAATTGCTGAAAAATGTTTAATCCAGTTAGCTTATGCAATCGGAGTATCAAAACCATTATCCATTTATGTCGATTTATTTGATAACGATCTAGAAAAAAATAAATATGTTATAGAAAAGATTAAAGAAAATTTTGATTTGAGCCCTAGAGGTATCAGAGAAATGTTGAATTTAAATAAACCAATATATGAAAAAACAGCCGCCTATGGTCACTTTGGTAGAACACCTGAAGAAAATGGTTCATTTTCATGGGAAAAAACTGATAAAACTAACATTTTTTCTAAATAGTTTCTGTTGAATTAAAAAAAAACTTTACTATATTGCATCTACATTGTTGAACTTTACAAGATGGGCTTTAGCCCATTTTTTTTTGGAGCAAACAAAATTATGTTAAATAAAAGAGCAGATAAACTAGAATTATTAAGAATTGCTGAAGCTGTAGCTTTAGAAAAATCAATTGATAAAGAATTAATTATAAGTTCTATGGAAACGGGTATTGCTAAAGCTGCAAAGTCAAAATTTGGACAGGAAAATGAAATTAAAGTTTCTATCAATAGAGACAATGGAGATATTGAGCTTTTTAGAAAATTGATAATCGCTGAAAATCCTGAGAATGCAAATACAGAGATAAAATTGGAAGATGCAATTAATTTAAATGAATTAAACAAAGATAAGTCCATTGGTGACGAAGTATTACAGCCACTTCCTTCATTTGATTTTGGAAGAATAGCTGCACAAACTGCAAAGCAAGTGATTAGTTTTAATGTAAGAGAAGCTGAAAGAGAAAGACAATTTAATGACTTTATTGATAAGAAAGATACAATTTTAAGTGGAATTGTAAAGAGATTAGAATTTGGAAATGTAATTGTTGATTTAGGAAGAACCGAAGCAATAATTCAAAAAAATGAGTTAATACCTCGTGAAAATATTAAAGCAGGTGATCGTATAAAAGCTTATTGTTATGATGTTAGAAGAGAACCTAGAGGGCAACAAATATTTCTATCTAGAGCTCATCCTAAATTTATGGAAAAGCTTTTTGTTCAAGAGGTTCCTGAAATTTATGATGGACTAATAGAAATTAAATCTTCTTCAAGAGATCCTGGAAGTAGAGCTAAAATATGTGTTAAAGCAGTTGATACATCTTTAGATCCAGTTGGTGCTTGTGTAGGTATGAGAGGTTCAAGAGTTCAAGCTGTTGTAAATGAACTTCAAGGAGAGAAAATTGATATAGTTAATTGGTCAGAAGACCCCGCTATTTTGGTTTCAAATGCATTATCCCCTGCTGAAGTACAAAGAGTTAACGTTGATAGTGAAAGAAAAAAACTTGATGTAATTCTTACCGATGAAAATTTAAGCAAAGCAATTGGAAGAAGAGGTCAAAATGTAAGACTTGCGACAAAACTCTTAAACTATGAAATTAATATAATGACAGATGCTGAAGACTCAGAACGAAGACAATTAGAATTTAAAGAAAAAACGGATAACTTTGTAAAAAATTTAGAATTAGATGAAACTTTGGGTCAGTTACTTGTTGCTGAAGGTTTTTCAACTATTGATGACATCAAAGATAGTTCAGCTGAAAGTTTAATTAAGATAGAAGGTATAGAAGAAGATACCGCAAAAGCATTGATAGAAAGAGCTAAGGAGTTTCATGAGAAGGATCAAGAGGATATTTCTCAGAGAATTAAAGAATTAGGTCTTGAAGATGCTTTGATTAATTTGAAGGGATTAACTCCAGGAATGTTAGTCACACTTGGTGAACAAAAAATTTTAAGTTTAGAAGATTTTGCAGACTTAGCGTCTGATGAATTAACTGGTGGTTATGATGTGGTTAAAGGTGAGAGAGTAAAAATCCAAGGTTATCTGGAGGATTTTGCTTTATCTAAAGAAGAAGCAGATGAACTAATTATGTCTGCTAGAAATATTGTTTATAAAGATTGAGTGATGAGGTATGGAGAAAAAAACAAAATTAACTATTTCAGGCTCAGCCAAAAAATCAATCAAGAATATTGAGATTGCTAAATCTCAAGGAAAAAATTCTGTAGTAATTGAAAAACAAACTGGAAAATTCTCGAGTAGAGGTGGATCATTTAGATCTAGTACGAATAAGCCAAGAACAACCGCAACTTTCAACAGAGGAGAACCATTAAAACCTTCATTTAATCCTAAATCACCCTCTATCGCAAACGATTTTGAAAAGAGAAAGCTAGCAGAGCAAAGAGCTACTAAACGACTTAAAGGAGATAGTGATAACAAAGATAGAAAAACTTTAAAAGCAGGAACAAAGAAGAGAGAGTTAAAGTTAACTGTATCAAGAGCACTAAGTGATGAGATTGATGCAAAACAAAGAAGTTTAGCGTCGGTAAAGAGAGCAAGACAAAAAGAAATTAAAAACGCTTCAAAAGATGACTCCCAAGAAAATTTAAAACCAATTAAAAGAGATGTTAATATTCCCGAAGCAATTACAGTAAGAGAACTTGCAAATAGAATGGCTGAACAATCAAGCAATGTAATTAAGCATTTATTTGGAATGGGTGTTACTGTGACTATCAACCAAACATTAGCTGCAGATACTGCAGAATATTTAGTTAAAGAATTTGGTCACAATCCAATTAGGGAACAGAAAGCAGAAGAAATAATTCAAAAAATAAAAGCTTCAAGAACAGAAAATTTAAAAAATCGACCACCAATAGTTACAGTTATGGGTCACGTTGATCATGGTAAGACCTCAGTACTAGATGTGCTCAGAAGTGCGAACGTGGTTTCAGGAGAATTTGGTGGAATAACCCAACACATTGGAGCTTATCAAATTGAAAGTCAGGGTAATAAATTAACATTTATTGATACC
The DNA here is from genome assembly GCA_902624015.1 of uncultured Pelagibacteraceae bacterium. Lineage (GTDB taxonomy): Bacteria > Pseudomonadota > Alphaproteobacteria > Pelagibacterales > Pelagibacteraceae > Pelagibacter. Next base: position 1,595 of record CACNVV010000021.1, on the reverse strand, counting down.
CCAGGTCATGCTGCATTCACAGAAATGAGAGCAAGGGGATCAAAATTAACAGACGTGGTTGTTTTAGTAGTCGCTGCTGATGATGGAGTTAAACCTCAAACAGTTGAGTCTATTAAACATGCTAAAGCTGCAAATGTTCCAATAGTTGTAGCAATAAATAAATGTGATCTACCAGAGGCAGATCCTCAGAAGATAAAAAATCAATTATTAGAGCACGAATTAATTGCTGAAGATTTATCTGGTGATACTTTAATGGTTGAGATTTCAACTAAAACAAAACAAAATTTAGATAAATTAGTAGAGTCAATAATACTACAAGCAGAGATTTTAGATCTTAAAACGGATTATGAGTCTAAAGCTACAGGTATAGTTTTAGAGTCAAAAATTGATGTTGGTAGGGGTCCAGTTGCAAATATAATTGTTACCATTGGAACACTTAAGAAAGGTGATTTTTTTGTCAGTGGTTTAAAATGGGGAAAAGTAAGAGCGATTATTAATGATAAAGGTCAAAACATTAATGAAGCTTTACCTTCAACCCCTGTTGAAATTTTAGGAATAAATGGCGCAGCCAAAGCTGGTGATGATTTTATTGTTCTAGATACTGAAAAAGAAGCTAAAACATTGAGTGAAAATAGAGCTCAAGAAAGCAAAGATGGAAAAAATCCATTAACTTTTGCAACACAAGACTCAGCCTTTTCAGATCAATCTACAGAGGAATTAAATTTAATAATTAAATCTGATGTACATGGATCATCGGAAGCAATTAAAAATGCAATTAGTCAAATTAAACACGATGAAGTTAAACCTAAAATTATTTTAGCAGATATTGGAATGGTGACAGAGACAGACGTTACATTAGCTAAAGCTTCAAATGCAGTACTAATTGCTTTCAATGTAAAACCAAGTAAAGAAGCAAAAAAACTTGCTGAAAATGAGAAGATAAAAATATCTTCTTATAATATTATTTATGAAGTTTTAGATTATATTAAACAAAGAATGTCAGGACTATTGGCACCTGATGTGCAAGAAAAAATTACTGGTACTGCACAAATTCTGGAAATATTTAAAGTTTCAGGTGCTGGAAAAGTTGCTGGTTCAAAAGTAACAGAGGGTGAAATTAATAGCACATCAGATGTAAGAATTATTAGAGATGGTGCTATTATTTATACTGGAAAAGTTTCAACAATATTTAGAGAAAAAAACCAAGTGAAACAAGTAAGTGGTGGTCAAGAGTGTGGAATTACAGTTAAGGATTATATGGATTTTCAAAAAAATGACACAATAGAGGCATTTAGTGTTACATCTACTGAGAGGTCAATTTAATGGCAGATAGAATAGGAAAACCAGTATCACAAAGACAGCTTAGAGTTGGCGAAATGATTAAGCAGTCTTTAAGCATGATTTTTATAAGAAATGAGGCTAAGGTGCCAAATTTAGAAACAAATACTATAACGGTTACTGAGGTTAGAATGAGTCCAGATTTAAAAATAGCCAAAGCATATGTTCTTCCATTGGGTGGAAAAGATGCGGAGGAAACAATTAGTGTTCTTAAAGAATACTCATTTTTAATTAGAAAAATTTTATCACAAAAAGTG
>CACNVV010000020.1 GCA_902624015.1 uncultured Pelagibacteraceae bacterium | reverse complement strand
CTTAGGTATAGGGACTCTTTTTAAGGGAGGAGAGACAAGTAAAAAATATTCAAATAAATTAATGCAGTTAAGAGTTATTTTACAGTTTATTGCTATTATTGCTCTAGTTGGCTTCGCTTACTTTTTTAAAAATTAGTTATATTTTTTTATCCAATTAATAAAATTTTTATCTTCAAAATCAATTGAACCCATTATTCTAGCAAATTCTTGCCCCTCTTTATTAATTAGAATTGTTGTAGGAACACCTCTTAAAGTAAACATTTTTGCTAATGTAGTAGGTGGGTCAAAATAAGGTTCAAAATTTTTAATATTAAGATCTAAAAAAAATTTATTAACTTTTGTTAAAGTTTCTTTTCCAATATTAATTGGAAAAATTTTTATTTTATCTAATTCTGGGTTAGCTTGGAGTTTATCTAAAGATGGCATTTCTTCTTTACAAGGTTCACACCAAGTCGCCCAAAAATTTAATATCAATAAGTTCCCAGTATATTCATTGATATTAATTTTTTGATCATTTTTGTCTAAAAAAATAACATTATCATGTGTTTTTGGTATTTTATGGATTACAATATTTTTAATACCAGGTAGTTCGTCAGCTACGACATTTGTTATCAAAAAAATAAATATTATTAAAAATCTCATGTTAAATAGGTATAATTAAATATCATGGCAAAAAATAAAAACAACCAAGCAATCTGGACCACGCGGATTAAAAAAAATACATCAAGCTTATTTCAAAAAGTCGGTAATTCAATAGATATTGATAAAAGACTTTATAAAGAAGACATCCAGGGATCAATTGCTCATGTTGAGATGCTTTTTAAACAAAAAATAATTTCATTCAAAATAAAAAATAAAATTATTTATGGACTAACAAAAATTAATAAGGAAATAACAAATAATAAATTTGAGTTTAATAAAAAATATGAAGATATTCATATCAATATCGAAAAGAGACTTTTTCAAATTATAGGTGAAGAGGCTGGCTACGTTCACACTGCAAGATCAAGAAATGATCAAGTAATTACTGATTTTAAAATTTGGATGAAAAAATCAACCAACGAAATAAATAATAATATTAATAAAGTTATTAATAGTACAATTAAGTTAGCTGAAAAAAATGTTGAGACTATTATGCCTGGATTTACACATCTTAAAAATGCTCAAGCTATCTCTTTTGCACATTATTTAATGTCTTATGTAGAAATGTTTAATAGAGACAAAAAGAGATTTGCTAATAATTTAGACAGTTTGAATGAAAATCCTTTAGGTGTTGCGGCTTTAGCAGGAACATCATTTAATATAGATAGAAATTATACAACCAAAAAACTTGGTTTTAAAATACCTACAAATAACTCTATTGATACAGTTTCAGATAGAGATTTTGTTTTAGATTTTTTATACGCTTCATCTGTGTGTGCTATGCATATATCTAGAATTGCTGAAGAGTTAATTATTTGGAATTCTGATGGTTTTAACTTGATCAATTTATCTGATAAAGTTGTTACTGGATCTTCTATAATGCCACAAAAGAAAAATCCTGATCTTCTGGAATATTTACGTGGAAAATCAGGTAATGCTTATGGAAATTTATTTTCGATGCTTACAATTTTAAAAGGTTTGCCATTGTCTTACTTTAAAGATTTACAAGACGATAAAGAGATTGTTTTCAAATCTAAAGACAATCTAAATAATTGTTTAAAAATTTTTGATGAAATACTTAAAAATTGTAATCCAAATAAGAGTAAAATGTTAGAACTTGCTAATTCTGGATATATTACAGCCACCGATTTAGCTGACTATCTTGTGAAAAATCACTCAATGTCTTTTAGAAAAGCATACCAAAAAACTGCTGCCATAGTTAACTTTGCTGAAAAAAGAAAAAAGAAATTAAATGAATTATCTTTGGAGGAATTAAAAAAAATTGAACCCAAGCTTAAAGAAGATGTATTAAAAGTATTTAACTTAAAAAATTCAATTAATTCAAAAAAATCTTATGGTGGAACTTCTTTTGATAATATTAAAAAAATGATATTGAAATATAAAAGAGAAAAATGATTAAAAAATTTACCCTAATCATATTGTTATTTTGTGCCGTTATTTCTTGTGGGAAGAAAAGTGATCCAAAGTACATAGATCCAGATAAAAAAGCAGAAATAAAAAAAGTTTCAATTAACTTAACTTAATGAAATATATAAATAAAAAATTAACGATAGAAAAAACTAGTCTCGAAAAAATTGCAAATAAATTTGGAACTCCATTTTATTCTTATTCCTATTCTAAATTAAAAGAAAATATTAATAATTTTAAAAAAAACTTTAGATCTTTTTCACCACTTATTTGCTTTGCAGTAAAATCCAACACAAATATTAATATAATTCGAGAAATAAAAAAATTTGGATTAGGTGCTGATGTTGTTTCTGTAGGAGAATTGATGATGGCATTAAAAGCAGGAATTAATCCGAGCAAAATAGTATTTTCTGGTGTTGGTAAAACAACAAGTGAAATAAGTTTTGCTATTGATAAAAAAATTTTGCTTATTAACGCTGAGTCTTTAAGTGAAATAAAAGAAATAAATCGAATTGCAAAATCAAAAAATAAAAGAATAAAAATTGGTGTAAGACTAAACCCCAACACAGATGCAAAAACATTAAGTCAAATATCCACTGGGAAAAAAGAAAATAAATTTGGTGTAAATAAAAATACATTCTATGAAATTATAAATTATTGCAAAAATTCAAAAAATATTGATTTAAAATGTCTAAGCGTTCATATAGGTAGTCAAATTTTAGACCATAGACCTTATGAAAAAATGCTTAAAGCGGTTAGTCAAATTCTCAATAAAACCAATCATAAATTTGAATTTGTAGATTTAGGTGGAGGTATGGGCATTACTTATACTGATAAAAATAAAAAGCTTAATTATAAAAAATATAACACAGCTATTCTTAAATTTTTAAAAAAACATAAAGTTAAAATTATATTTGAGCCAGGTAGATCAATTATTGGCGATACCGGTATATTAGTATCAAAAATAATCTATATAAAAGATAGCGGAGGTAAAAAGTTTATCATTTTAGATGCTGCAATGAACGATTTAATGAGACCTGCTTTATATGGTGCGTTTCATAAAACCTTACCTGTTACAAAATCTAACAAAACATCAAAAAAACCATATGAATTTGTAGGTCCTATTTGTGAAAGTACAGATAAATTTATTACATTAAAAAAGTTTCAAGTGTTGAAAGAAAAAGATTTAATAGCAATATGTGATGTGGGAGCTTATGGAATGTCGCTTAGCTCAAATTATAATTTAAGACCTAAACCAGTGGAATTATTAATAAAGGGATCAAAAATTAAAGTTATAAGAAAAAGACAAAAGCATAAAGATATAATTTAGCTTTTGACAAAAATGATAAGAAACTTTTTATTTTCAATATTATTTTTCACTGGAATTATTTTTATTTCGATAATTTTTTTACCATCATTTTTTTTACCTAAACAGGTTGTTTTGGTGGGAGGTAAATTAATGGGCCATTGGGCCAGTTTTTGTTTAAGGTTTGTTCTTTCAGTAAAAATTTCAATTAAAGGAAAGGAAAATATTATTAATAATGAAAAATTTTTTATAGCAGCATCTCATCAATCAATGTTTGAAACTTTTTACTTACAAACAATCTTTAACTCACCTGTATTTATTCTAAAAAAAGAATTATTGTTAATTCCAATATTTGGTTGGTACTTAAAAAAAATAGGATCAATTTCAATAAAAAGAAACAAAGTTACAAAAGATAACTTGGGTTTTTTTGATGATATTTCAAAAATGATGGCTAATTCTAATAGACCTTTGATTATTTTTCCTCAAGGAACTAGAGTTCTTCCAGATGAAAGACCACCTTTTAAAAAAGGTGCTTCGAGAATTTATGAAGAGCTAAATGTTGCTTGTCAGCCAGTTGCGATTAATTCTGGATATGTGTGGCCTAAAAAAGGTAAAAAGAAATCTAATAAAACGATTACAATCTCTATTCTAAAACCAATTCCTTCTGGGTTAACAAAGGAAAATTTTATTCGAATCCTTGAAAAAAATATTTATTCAGAGTTAGATTTAATTAATTAGCCCTTCATAGGCATAACAACAAAAATACTATCAAAATCACTTGGATCTTTTATCAGTGCTGGTGAACCAGTATCATTAAAGAAAATTTCAACTCTTTCTCCATCTAGTTGAGAAGCAACATCTATCAAATATCTAGAGTTAAAACTTATCTCTAAATCATGATCAAACTTAACAGTTAAGGTTTCTTTACCGTCACCACTGTTAGTATTATTTACTGAAAGATCTAGAGTGTCTTTAGATAAATTGAATTTCACACCATCTTTTTTATCTAATGAAACAGATGCTACTCTATCAACAGAATTTAAAAATAATTTTAAGTCTATTTCTAATTTTTTTTGATTATTTTTAGGTATAACTTGAATGTAATTAGGAAATTTTCCATCAATAAGTTTTGAAATTAAAATACTATTATTTAATTCAAATTTTATTTTTGATTTAACATTTGAAACTTTCACATCGCCATCATAGCTATCTAATAAAGAACAAAGTTGAAAAATTGTTTTTTTTGGTAAAATTATTGGATCAAAATCAATTTTTTCCTCTAATCTAACTTTTGAAATAGACATTCTATGACTATCAGTTGCAACTGCAGTTAAATAATTTTTATCCTCTACCTCTGTTTGATGAAAATAAATACCACTTAGATAATGTCTTGTTTCATCATTAGAAACTGAAAATTTACACTTATTTAATAATTTCAAAAGTTGTTTTGATTTAATTATAAATTCATTCTGATTAAAATTTTCATCTGTCAGTGGAAATTCTGTTGCACTTATACAATTCAAATTAAAAATAGATTTTTCAGACTCTACTTGTAATTTACTTATATCTGTTAGAGAAAGATTTATTTTTTTTCCTAAGTTAAACTTTCTTATAATATCATACATGATTGAGGACGTTGTAGTTGTTTTACCCTCCTCTAGAATTTCTACATTATTTAATTGATGTATAAATATTAAATCTAGATCAGTCGCAGTGATAGTAAGTTTTGAATTGCTTGCATCTAACAAAATATTAGAAAGTATTGGTAATGTGCTTCTTTTTTCAATAACACCTTGGCAATAATTTAGCGCTTGCTGAAGATCTTGTTGATTAACATTAAATTTCATTTTCTTTATTATTATATAATATCTGGTTTTTTAGTTTATTTATATTATCAACCATCTCAGGATCTTTTTCTTTTATCTTTTCAATAGTTTTTACTGAATGAATTATTGTTGTATGGTCTCGGTTAGAAAATTCTCTTCCAATTTCAGGTAATGATTTAGAAGTCAAAATTTTAGTTAAATAAATTGCTGTTTGCCTAGGTCTTACTAAATATCTTGATCTTCTAGATGATAACATTTCATTTTTGCTGATTTTGAAAAACTTACAAACAATTGTCTGAATTAGATCTATTGTAACCTTATTTTCTGCTAAATTTAATAAATCCTTTAAAACTACTTTTGTTTCAGAAAGACTCGGAGCTTTATTGTAAATTCTAGAAAATGAAACAACTCTATTTATTGCACCAACCAATTCCCTTACACTTCCAGTTATTTCATTACTTATAAAATCTTGAATATCTGTCGAAACATTTAATTTTTCAGAATATAAGGCATTTAATTCTTCTGTTTTTTTTTCAACTATTTTTTTTCTTAGCTCAAAATCTGGCTTCTGAATATCAACGACTAATCCACCAGAAAATCTTGATTTAATTCTTTCTTGAATTCTAGACAATTTATTTGGTGCTCTATCCGCTGATACAATTATTTGAGAACCTCTATCTAACAATGCATTAAATGTATGAAAAAACTCTTCCTGCATAGCTTCTTTTCCACTTATAAACTGAATATCATCTATCAATAAAATATCTGTATTTCTAAAATATTCTTTAAACTTTACCATGTCGTTTGATTTAATTGATTTTACAAACTGATACATGAAACGTTCGGCAGAAATAAACATTACTTTATTATTTTTTTTAAGCTCTAAACCTATTGAATTTAATAAGTGAGTTTTTCCCATTCCAACACCACCATAAATATAAAGTGGATTATAGTGAGATATATTTTCAGAAACTTTTAAAGAAGCTTCGTAAGCTAATTTGTTACTTGAACCTGTTATAAAATTATCAAATCTTTTATTTGGATCAATACGGTTATACTGAAGGTAAGAGTCTTTTATAAATGAAACATTTTCATTAGTATTATTCTCTTTAATATTATTTTCTTTTGAAGTGGTATTTTGAGCTTTTTCAACTATTTTGAACTCAATTCTAATAATGTCCTTTTTATATACTTTAATTATCTGTAATATTTGGTCTAAATACCTTGATGTAATCCAATCTCTAATAAATCTTGTTGGAACTGATAATAATAAGTAATTATTGAATTCCTCTACAAAAGAAATCTTTTTTAACCAGCTCTCATAAACTTCTAAGCCTAGTTTATTTTTCATTTCATTCTGTACTTGCTTCCATTCGAAGCTTTCAGAAGAAAAATTATTAACATTTTTTGTATTTGTTAATTTATTCATAACTTAAGGGGAAATCTCAGTTAGAACTATTTAAAAAAATTTGCAACAAGTTAATAAAGAAATTTAAAAAAAAATAAAATCTATGATTGTGATTTATAATTTAAAAAATAAATTTTAAATTAAACTTAAATTTAAAATTATAAATTGAATCGAATATAGATTGAATCAATTAATTGATTGAATTAAAATTGAATCAAATATAGATTGAATGGAGATAATTCAAATATTTACTAAATCTAAATATAGTAACTTAATACAAAACTTAAATATATAATGTGGATATCAGGAGTTGTTTGAACATTTAAACTAACGTTTAGATTGAAGCAATTTTTTTTGTTATTCTAGAAACATTCCTAGAAGCATTTTGTTTTTTTATTATTCCTGTTTTTGCAATTTTCATCAACTCAGAGTTTAACTTTGGTAGAAATTTAAGAGCTTCATCTTTCTTTTTACCATCAATTAGAAGGTTCATTTTCTTAAGAGCGTTTCTAAATCTGCTCTTTCTAGCTTTGTTTACCGCTGTTTGTTTAGAAATTCTTCTAATTCTCTTAATTGCTGATTTTGTGTTTGCCATCTGCGCAGGGGTATAGCTTGAGAATTTAAAGTGGTCAACTAAATATTTAACTATTTTTGACAAGAAATACAAAAAAAAGTTGATCTATTTGATGTTATTTTTTTTTTTATAATACCCTTGCAATGCTTACGCTTACAACCGGTACCGTCTTGCTGATAAACTTTAAACTCTTTTTGAAAGTTACCTTTGTTACCTGAAATATCTTTAAAATCTCTTATACTTGAACCTCCCTTATTAATTGCCTGTTGAAGTATTTTCTTAGAATTTAAAATAATATTTAAACATTCATTTTTGTTAAGTCTTTTTGCCTTTTTAAATGGATTTATTTTACTAGCGAAAAGAATTTCACTTGCATAAATATTACCTATTCCAGAAACAAATCTCTGATCAAGTAAGAAACTTTTTATATCCTTATTTTTTTTCTTAAAATAATTAACTACATAATTTAAGTTAAATTTGTCACTAAATGGTTCAGGTCCCATTGATTTAAATCTTCTCTGTAGATCTTGATAATTTTTAATTATTTCAAAAAATCCAAAACGTCTTGGATCATTATAAATTACTTTCAAGCTATCAAATACAAACTCTGCATGATTGTGTTTTTTAGGTAAAAAAGGTGAATGATAAAAACTAGTATTCGTAAATTTTAGAGGCTTTTTCTTATCAAGAATATGAATTGTTCCTGACATTCCTAAATGGATTAAACAATAATCTTCATTTTGAAAATTGATAATCAAATATTTAGAAAATCTACTAACTTCAATTATTTTTTTATTTTTAAGAAAACTTTCAAAATCACTTGGTATTTTAAACCTTAAATTCCTGTTTCTGATTATTACTTTTTTTATGCTTTTTTTTTTGATCTTTTTATGAAGGGATTGTCTAACAATTTCTACTTCTGGTAATTCTGGCATTTGATACTATATTCAATATATATTTTTTTATGCAACAAAATCTTCAAAATAAAAAAGGACTTGTAGAAAATGTGTTTAATCAGGTCTACAACAAATATGACTTGATGAATGACTTTATATCTATGGGTGTACATAGATATTGGAAAAAAAGTTTAATCAATATGATGAATCCGAGGGTTAATAGAAAATTAATAGATGTTGCGTGTGGGACGGGGGATGTTGGAAAGTTATTTTTAGATAGCACAAATATAGAGGCTGAAATTACTTGTGTAGATCCTAATAAAGGAATGGTTAGTCAAGGAAAGCAAAAATTATCTAGTTACAAAAATGTAAAATGGGTTATTTCTCCAGCAGAAAAATTACCAATAACAGACAATTCATTTGATTATTACACTATTAGCTTTGGGCTAAGAAATACAAAAAATTTAAATAAAGCACTTTCAGAAGCCTATAGAGTTTTGAAGCCTGGTGGACGCTATCTATGTCTGGAATTTTCTAAAATTCAAAATTCAAATCTTGATTTTGTATATAAAAATTATTCAAAACTCATTCCTATTATTGGTCAGTTTGTAGTTGGAGAAAAAGAACCTTACGAATATTTAATCAAAAGTATTGAACAATTTATTAATCAAGATGAATTAATAGAGTTGATGGAAAAAAATAATTTTCATAAATGTTCTTATAGAAATCTTTCTGGTGGTATTGTTTCAATTCATAGTGGTTGGAAAATTTAATGATTAAAAAACTTATTACTTTATTTAAATTAGGAAGAAAAATTGCAAAATCAGATATTTTAAAAATTGCATCAAAATTTAAAAAACCTCCTTTAGCTGTAACAATATTATTACAAATTTTATCTATTTCATTTGAAAAAAAGGAACAAAGTAATTTAATTGAGGATGATGGTGAAAGACTATCTAGGTCATTAGAGTCTATGGGTACAACTTTCATCAAACTTGGTCAATTTCTTGCTACTAGACCAGATATAATCGGAGAAGAATTATCTTTAAAGCTAGAAAAACTTCAAGATCGATTACCCCCTTTTTCAATTCATGAAGCAAAAGAAATTATTAAAGAAGATCTTGGAGACGATGCATTTAATTCAATAATTGATTTAAGTGAACCTGTTGCTGCTGCATCAATTGCACAAGTTCATAAAGCAAAAATAAATGATAATGGAACAATTAAAGATGTAGCAATAAAAATTTTAAGACCAAAAATAAAAAAAATATTCAATGAAGAAATAGATGCAATGATGTTATTTGCATTTATTATTGAGTCATTTGTAAAAAAAACAAAAAGATTAAAACTTGTTGAAGTTGTTTTTTTACTTAAAGAAATAACTAATCTTGAAATGGATTTAAGATTCGAAGCTGCTGCAGCTAATGAATATGCTGAAAACACCAAAAATGATGCTGGATTTAAAGTTCCTGAAATTTATTGGAATTTTACTAGTGAAAATGTAATGACTTTGGATTGGATAGATGGAATTTCAATAAGAGAAGCTGAGCAGCTAAAGAAAAGAAATTTAGATACTAATAAAATAGCTGAGGATATTATCCAACATTTTTTAAGACATGCTGTAAGAGATGGTTTTTTTCATGCAGATATGCATCAAGGAAATATTTTTGTTGATAATAGTGGCCAAATTGTACCTATAGATTTTGGGATTATGGGCAGGTTAGACAAACTTAGTAAAAGGTTTTTAGCAGAAATTTTATTTGGATTTATTCAAAGAGATTATCGTAAAGTAGCTGAAGTTCACTTAGTGGCCGGATTAGTTCCAAAAGAAGTACCAATCGATGATCTAGCTCAAGCTTTGAGATCAATTGGTGAGCCTATATTTGGTCAAGAAGTAAAAGATATTTCAGGAGGTAAATTACTCAAACAATTGTTTGATGTAACAGAAAAGTTTAATATGCAAACTCAACCTCAATTATTGATGTTGCAAAAAACTATGGTTGTTGTTGAAGGTGTAGCAAGAAAGTTAAATCCAAACACAAATATTTGGACAACTTCAAAGCCTGTACTAGAAAATTGGCTTAAAGAAACTAAAGATCCAATTAATAATTTAAATGAAACTTTAAAAAATACATCTGAAGTGATTAAACGTTTACCAGAATTTCCTGAGATTATGGATAAAGCAAATCAAGCATTAACGTTTTTAGCCAGTGGTCAAATTCCACAAAATTCAAATTCTTATACAGCTCTGAATGATAAGAAATCAGAAATGATAGCATTTAGAAATCAATCTATTATTGGTTTATTACTTCTTGTAATTTTTGGCCTTATAGTATTTTAATTCTGCAGATGAAAAATTTGTTAAATAAAAAAATACTATTTATTATCTGTGGAGGAATATCTGCTTATAAAAGTCTTGAAACAATTAGGCTTTTTAAAAAGAATGGTGCAGATATAAAGACAATTCTTACAACAAGTGCAAAAGAGTTTGTAACTCCTCTTTCAGTAACATCACTTTCTCAAGGTAAAGTTTATAGCGATTTATTTAGTGTAGAAAATGAGACAGAAATGGATCATATTTCACTTTCAAGATGGGCAGATGTAATTGTAATTGCGCCTGCAACGGCTAATACAATTTCAAAACTGGCTCAAGGAACAACTGATGATTTAGCATCCACTGTTGTTTTGGCCTCAGATAAAGACATTATTTTAGCACCAGCAATGAATGTAAGAATGTGGGAGCATCCAACTACTAAAACAAATATAAAAAAATTAAAAGAGTTTGGATATAAACTAATTGGTCCAGAGGTTGGTGATATGGCATGTGGTGAATATGGAGAGGGCAAAATGTCAGACCCGTCAGTAATTGCTGAAGAAATTGATAAATATTTCTTAACTCAAAAAAATAACAAAAAATTTAAAGCATTAGTTACAGCAGGTCCAACTAATGAGTACATAGATCCAGTTCGTTTTATTACAAATAAATCAAGTGGCAAACAAGGATATGAATTAGCAAAATCATTATCCAAAAAAGGTTTTGATACAACATTAATATCAGGTCCAACTAATCTTAAAATAACTAAAGATATTAATCTTATAAAAGTTGAAACAGCAGATGAAATGTTAGTTGCCACTCAAGAAAATTTACCTGTTGATGTAGCAATTTTTTCTGCTGCAGTAGCTGATTTTAAAATTAATAAACAATATGAAAATAAAATTAAAAAACAAGAGAGCTTAAACTTAAATTTAGAAAAGAATGTAGATATACTACATTATGTGTCTAACCATAACTCCATGAGACCTGAACTTGTAATAGGATTTGCAGCAGAAACTAATCAGATCGATAAAAATGCGGAGGAAAAATTAAAGAAGAAAAATTGTGACTGGATAATTTCTAATGATGTATCAAATAAAGATATAGGATTTAATTCTGATTATAATGAGGTAACAATTCATTATAAAAACAAAGACGTTAAAAAAGAAAAACTTTCATATAAAAAAAAATCTGGAATTTCTGATGAAATAGTTGATAGAATAATTGATCAATTAAATTAATGGCAAAAGTTCTTATCAAAAAGTTAGACCCTGCAGTTGAATTACCTGCTTACAAAACAGAAGGTGCGTCAGGTATGGATTTGATGGCACTATTAAAAAAACCCATTAATCTTAAACCAAACTCATCATGCTTAGTTCCAACAGGACTTGCTGTTGCATTTTCAAGTAATTTCGAAATCCAAATAAGACCAAGATCCGGTTTAGCTGCAAAAAACAGCATTAGTATTTTAAATACACCTGGAACTATTGATAGTGATTACAGGGGAGAAATAAAAGTAATTCTTTTTAATCACGGGAAAAATGATTTCTTGATAAATAATAAGGATAGAATAGCACAAATGATTTTAACTCCTGTTATTAAAATGGATATCGAAGAAACTGATAATCTACCAGAAACAATTAGAGGAGAGGGTGGGTTTGGCTCAACAGGGAAATGAGCAAAAATTTAAACAAAAAAGAAATAGAGAAATTCTCAAGGCAAATAATTCTTAAAAATATTGGGGCAGCAGGTCAAAAAAAAATTTCATCTTCAAAAGTCTTGATAGTTGGTATGGGTGGTCTAGGTTGCCCGGTAGCAGAATTTTTAACTAGATCAGGTATTGGAACACTTGGGATTGCAGATCATGATTCTGTAAGTCTCTCTAATATCCACAGACAAAGCCTGTATAATGAAAAAGATATAAATCAATTAAAAGTAAAGATTGCAAAAAAAAAATTAAATAAAATTAACCCAAAAACAAAAATAAATATTTTTAATTTAAAATTAAATAAAACTACATTTGAAAAAATTATTAAAAATTATGACTATATTGTTGATGGGACTGATAACTTTGAAAGTAAATTTTTAATAAATGATTTAAGTCTAAAATATAAAAAATTTCTAGTTACTGGTGCTATAAGTAAATTTGATGGACACATTTTTACTTTTAATTTTACCAATAAAAAAGATCCTTGCTTGAGATGTTTTTATCAAGAAGAAACAATATCTGATGAAATTTTAAATTGTGAATATGAGGGAATTTTAGGAACGGTTGCAGGAATTATAGGTACTTTACAAGCCAATGAAGTTTTAAAAAAAATAATAAATATTGGACAAAATTTAAATGGATACATTTTAATTCTAGATCTATTAAATTTAAATTTCAGAAAAGCAAAAATTAATAAAAGAAAAAAATGCTTATGCAACTAATAATAAAAAAAATTTATATAGTATTTTTTTTGTTATTTTTTACTCACATTACGTTTGCTAATGAAATTTTTGTCTCTCTTAAAAAAAATAAAGTAAATGTTCGTTATGGACCAAGTTTTGAGTCTGATATTAAATATGTTTATAAAAAAATAAATCTTCCATTAAAACAAATTGATAAAAAAGAAAATTTTAGGCGAATTATAGATTTTAAAAATAACAGTGGATGGATTCATATTTCACAATTAAAAAAAAGTAATTCTGTAATAGCTACGAAAGATAAAGTTTTATTTAAGAAACCTACATCTTTTGCTAAACCAGTTGCTCAAATAAAAGAAGGAAGATTACTAATTATAGAAAAGTGTGAACAAAATTGGTGCAAAACTACATCTGGAGAATTTGAAGGTTGGATTAAAACAGATAATATTTGGGGACTAAATTAAATAAAATCAGCAGATAATGAGGCTATATTTTCCTTAGATAATTTTGTGCTATGAGAATATTCTTTATGATTAATGCCAAGCTCAATTTCTGAGCTATTAGATTGAAATTTTTCTATTTGATCATCAGTAAAATTAAAGTGAATAAACTGTACTGAAGAAGCTTTTCCTTCAGCAGAAGTTCTATCAACATCTTCTTCAGGGACTGCTTTAATTTTCTCACCATTTATTTTCATAAATACTGCTTCTTCTATTCCACCAACTTTTCCAAGAAACGCAGCCCTTGAGATAGGATTATCTATTTCAAACATTAAAGTTGCTGTAAGTTCTTTGCCGTTAGGTATTAAAGGATTGTACGCAGATAACTCATCCTGAAGTTGCTCATCACCACCTTTTTCAATGTATAGCATTTCTTGTACTTGAGCTAACATTGTTTCATAACTTTCAAAATAAAAAGTTGCATAAGGACCTAAAGCAACTCTTCTATTTTTTTTATAATCAACAATACTTTTTCTTAATTCACGTCTCTTTTTTGTATAAACATCTAAAGGTATGATGTCTTCTTTTTGAATTTCTCTTTTTTCTCTCGGCATGATCATAGGTTATAACTTTTTGCTATTAATTCGATAGGATGTAGTGCCTCATCGTTAGATATGTTTGTATCAATTTCTAACTGTTTTAAATGTTTACCAGCTAAAGGACAATCAGAAGCCATATACTTATTATTTTTAGTTTTTATTTGTCTAGCTGTAGGTCTTCCAACTTTATTTGCTAAATCATGAGTTTCTTTCATTACTCCAAAAGTTCCTCCATGACCTGCACATCTTTCAACTACATCAATTTTAATGTTTGGAATTAATTTTAACATATCTCTTGCTTTGATGCCCATGTTCTGTGCTCTAGCATGACAAGCATGATGCACGGTTACTCCTCCATCAATCTCATTTAA
>CACNVV010000019.1 GCA_902624015.1 uncultured Pelagibacteraceae bacterium | reverse complement strand
GTGGAGAAGTAGATGAAATTAAATATTTTATAAATAAAAAAGATAAGGATTTAACTATAGATTCAGAATTATTTTTAAAAAATATAACTTTAGATCAAAAAAATTTTTTAAAAATTTTCTTCCCTCAAACTAATAAAAATATTAATTTTAATAATCAAAAATTAAAAATTAATTTAAAAAATAACAAACTAACTTTTTCAGGTTCTGGAAAATTCAAAATTGATAAAGATTTTGAAGATATTGATTATTTAATTGAGAAAGAGAAAAATAAAATAAGTTTTAATACTAATTTAAATGTAAAAAATACAAAATTCATAATTGATAATATTAATTATGAAAAAAAAGATAATAGCCAAATGTATCTTCAAATTAATGGAGAAATAAAAAATAATAAAAATCTTAATATAAATAACTTTATTATTAATGAAGAAAATAATAACATTAAAATTAAGAATTTATCTCTTAACGATTCTAATCAAATAATAAAAATTGATCAGGCAAATTTCAATTATGTAGATACGGAAAATAAAAAAAATAATTACAATATAAAAAAAGTGGAAGGCCAAAAATATTTAATTGATGGCATTTCATTTAATGCAAATTCTCTAATTTCGAATTTGCTAGATGCCAATGATAAAAAAGAAAATAATCTTTTTGAAAATAATATAAGCATGGACCTTAATTTTGATGAAGTTTACTTAGATAAAATGCACTTTGTTAATGATTTAAAAGGGAAGATTAATATTAGTAATAACAAAGTAGAAGAAGCAGATATTTTAGCCTTTTATAACAATTCACAAAATATAAAATTTACAATTAAAACAAATAATCAAGGTGAAAAAATTACCACGCTTTTCTCATCTAGGGCAAAACCCCTAGTAGATAGATATAAATTCATTAAAGGATTTAAAGATGATAGAGAGGGATATTTAGACTTTTACTCTTTGAAAAAAGATGGAGTATCAACTTCTAAATTAGTAATTGATAATTTTAAAGTTAAAGAAATTCCAGCGCTAGCCAAGTTGTTGGCTCTTGCATCTCTTCAAGGAATAGCTGACTTACTTACAGGAGAAGGGATTAGGTTTACAGATTTTGAAATGAATTTTACCAATCAGGATAAACTTATTAAAATTCAAGAATTATATGCAATTGGCCCAGCAATATCTATTTTATTAGAAGGATACATTGATGATGGCAAATTAATAAGTTTAAGAGGAACATTGGTTCCAGCGACAACAATCAATAGATCTATTGCTTCAATACCTTTACTTGGAGATCTATTGATTGGAAAGAAAGTGGGTGATGGTGTTTTTGGAGTCAGCTTTAAAATTAAAGGCCCCCCTAAAGATTTAGAAACTACTGTAAATCCTATAAAAACTTTAACACCTAGGTTTATTACTAGAACTTTAGAGAAGATTAAAAAAAATTAATTTAATTCTATTTTGATATGTCTTTTTTTTCCAAGGGAAAGTTTAAGATAATTATCTTTAAATAAACTTTTATTGATTTTGAATTTTTCATCTGAAATAACATCGTCATTTATTTTTATCGCATTCCCTTTTATAAGTCTTCTGATTTCACTTTTCGAGTTTTCTAGTTTAGATAATAAAACAAGGTCTACTATACTTATTTTTTCTTCTATTATATTTGATTGAATATTAACTTTAGGTAAGTTCGAGCCCAGTGTGTTTCCGGAGAAAGCTTCATTTGCAGCTTGCTCAGAATTTTTAGCTGCATCTTTTCCATGTAACATTTCTGTGGTTTTATTAGCAAGTAGTATTTTTAATTCATTTATATCTTTATCTTTAATTGTTTCTATTTCCTTAATTTCAATTTCAGTAAACATTTTTAAAAATTTGATTACATCTCTATCATCTATATTTCTCCAAAATTGCCAATAATCATAAGCTGATAAGTATTTTTCATCTAACCAAATAGCCCCACTTTCAGTTTTTCCCATTTTAGCACCAGTTGCTAGTGTAATTAATGGAGTTGTTAAACCAAAGGTTTGATTATTAGAATATCTTTTAATTAACTCAACACCATTAACAATATTCCCCCATTGATCTGAACCTCCTATTTGTAATACGCAATTTTCTTTCTTATTTAATTCAAGAAAATCATATGCTTGTAAAATCATATAATTAAACTCCATATAGCTTAGAGATTGTTCTCTATCTAATCTTAGTTTTACACTCTCGAATGTTAGCATTCTATTTATAGTAAAATGTTTTCCAATATCTCTCAAAAACGAAATATAATTTAAATCTTTAAGCCAAGTATAATTGTTTACAAATATTGGCTTTGTATTTGGATCATCATTATCTAAAAATTTTTTTAAAATATTTTTGATATTTTTAATATTTTTTTCAATCTCATCTTCACTTAATATTTTTCTAGTTTTATCTTTACCAGATGGATCCCCAATTCTTGTCGTTCCTCCACCAAGTAAAACTATTGGTCGATGTCCATTTTTTTGAAGTAGTCGTAAACACATTATTTGCAGTAAGCTACCTACATGTAAGCTTTCAGCTGTACAATCAAAACCTATGTAACCTTTTATCTTTTTTTCATCTAATTGTTTAGATAGTTCATCTTCGCTTGTGCATTGATAGAAAAAACCTCTATCTTTAAATTCTTTTAAAAATTTATTCATAAGTTTATAGTTACAATATACAAATTTTTTTTAAAAAACATATCAATGAAAAAAAAATTATATACTGCAATTGGACTAATGAGCGGAACTTCTATGGATGGTATTGATTTATCTATAATTAGTTCAGATGGATACGATGAATTTTCAAACATTTTAGATGATTATTATGAGTATGATAAAAATCTTCAGGATCAGTTAGTTCGATTAAGAGATTTAGTTTTAACAAAGAAAGATCTTTTACAAAATTTAGAAAAATTAAGAGAATTAGAGCGTAATTTAACTCTTTTTCATGCCGATGCAGTTAATCAATCATTAAAAAAATATAAAGATCCCATTGATTTGATAGGTTTTCATGGTCAAACAATTTTTCATAACCCAAATGAGAAAATTACTTATCAATTAGGAGATGGGAAATTGTTATCTCAAATGGTCAAAAAGAAAGTTATATATGATTTTAGACAGGCGGATATTCAAAATAATGGCCAAGGTGCACCTTTAACTCCAATTTTTCATCATATTTTATCAAAAAAAATTAATCAAAATTTTAATATCAAATTTCCAATAGGTTTCTTGAATATTGGTGGTATCGCAAATGCTACAAAAGTTATTAATGATTCAGATAATTTTCAAAATAATCTTTCTGCTTTTGATATAGGCCCTGGTAATTGTTTAATCGATGAATGGGTAAGAAATAATTCCAATAAAAAATTTGATAAAAATGGTGAACTATCCAAAGTAGGGAAAGTAGATCAATTAATTTTAAATCAAGCAATAGATAATTTTAAAATAAATTCTTACTCCCAGTCATTGGATATCAAAAATTTTGATGTGTCTTTTATAAGAGGTTTATCTTTAGAAGATGGTTGTGCTACTATAACAGACTTTACAGCATATTTAATTGCAGAAGGTTTAAAATATATTAGTCAAGAAAATAGTATTACATTTTTACTCTGTGGTGGTGGTAGAAAAAATAGTAATTTAATTAATCGTATAAAAAATTATATATCAAATGAAAATTATATTAATTTGGAAAGCATAGATAATTATAACTTAAATGGTGATTATATTGAATCACAGGCATTTGGATTTTTATCTATAAGGTCTTTTTTGAACTTACCAATT
Source organism: uncultured Pelagibacteraceae bacterium (assembly GCA_902624015.1). GTDB lineage: Bacteria > Pseudomonadota > Alphaproteobacteria > Pelagibacterales > Pelagibacteraceae > Pelagibacter. Next base: position 10,524 of record CACNVV010000019.1, on the reverse strand, counting down.
TCTTTTAGCACAACAACTGGATGTAAAGAATTTACGGTGGGTGGAAAACTGGTACAAAATTTTTAATAAAGTGCTGTTTCTTTTTTTATATATTTATCAAGATGCTTAATTAAAGAATCACTTGTTTTTGAAAAAAAGTGATTGGCCTCTGATATTGCATTAAATTCTACTTTAATACCTTTTTGTGCACTTAATCTTTTGTCAAGTTCAGTAATATATTCTACTGGTACTAATTCATCTTTTTTACCATAAGCAACTAATCCAGAAGTTGGACATGGAGATAAAAAAGAAAAGTCATAAACATTTGGTTGAGGTGAAATCGCTATAAACCTGTTTATTTCTGGTCTTCTCATTAATAATTGCATTGCAATCAAAGATCCAAATGAAAATCCTGAAACCCAACATTGTGAATTGTCAAAATTTTCTCTTTCTAACCAATCTAAAGCAGCTGCTGCATCTGCAAGTTCGCCTTGACCATTATCGAATTCTCCATCGCTTTTACCAACACCTCTGAAATTTACTCTGCAAACTGAAAAATCATTATCCATAAATGTATGAAAAGTATCTACTACTACTTTATTATTCATAGTTCCTCCATACTGTGGATGGGGCTGTAACACTAAAGCAATTGGTGAAGTATTTTTTTTACTTTTATAATATTTAGCCTCAAGTCTTCCTGCAGGACCAGGTATAAATATTTCTAAAATTTTGTTATCCATAAGCGATATTGATTATTATTCTCAAAAAAAATGTACGTTTATCATAAGTCAGCGACAATATGTTAGTTTTTTTTTACACTCTAAACTTGACCATTTTAGTCAGGTATGTATAAAAACCTACAATTTAAGGGTAAAAAATGAAACTTACATCAAAAGGTAGATATGCTGTAATGGCATTAGTTGATTTAGCTAGGTTTGATAATATCAATCCAGTATCACTAAGAGATATATCATTGAGACAAAGTATATCTTTAGATTACCTAGAGCAAATTTTTTCTAAATTAAAAAAAAATGAAATTGTTAAAAGTATTAGAGGAACGCAAGGAGGATACGTTCTTAATAAAAATCCAAATGATATAAAATTAACAAATATTTTCCATGCTGTAGATGAGAAAGTAAAAACTGTTCAATGTAAAAAAGAATCAAAAAGAGGATGTAATGGTAAAGCTACAAAATGCATAACACATAATCTTTGGGATGAATTAGAGATACATATAAACACATTTTTTGAGAACAAAAGTTTAGAAGACTTAATAAATGACAACAAAGAAACAAGAGTTTAAAATGGATAGCAGACAAAAAGAAATAGAAAATTTAAAAGATTACAAATATGGTTTTTCAACCGATATTGAAAACATTCGAGCACCAAAAGGTTTGAGTGAAGAAGTAATAAAATTTATTTCTAAAATAAAAAAAGAGCCTGAATGGATGTTAAATTTTAGATTAAAAGCTTTTGAACGTTTTAAACAATTAAAAGAACCAAATTGGCAAAAACCAAAATATCCAAAAATTGATTATCAAGACCTTTATTATTATTCAGCACCAAAAAGTATGAAGGACAAACCAAAAAGTTTAGATGAGCTAGATCCTAAACTTTTAGAAACATACAAAAAATTAGGCATACCTCTACAAGAACAAGCAAGATTGAATGGTATAGCAGTGGATGCCGTATTTGACTCTGTTTCTGTAGCCACAACATTTAAAGAAGAATTAACAAAACAAGGAATTATTTTCTGCTCAATGTCAGAAGCAATACAAAAACATTCTGAATTGGTAAAAAAATATTTAGGAACTGTTATTCCAACAACTGATCATTTTTTTGCAACTTTAAATTCTGCAGTTTTTACAGACGGTTCATTTGTATATATTCCTGAAGGTGTTAAGTGCCCAATGGAACTTTCAACTTACTTTAGAATAAATGCATCTGAAACAGGACAATTTGAAAGAACTTTAATTATTGCTGACAAAGGAAGTTACGTTAGTTACCTGGAAGGATGTACAGCTCCAATGAGAGATGAAAATCAATTGCATGCTGCAAATGTAGAATTAATTGCACTAGATGATGCAGAAATAAAATATTCAACAGTTCAAAACTGGTATCCAGGTGATAAAGACGGTAAAGGAGGAATTTATAATTTTGTAACCAAAAGAGGTTTATGCAAAGGTAAAAATTCTAAAATTTCATGGACGCAAGTTGAAACAGGATCAGCAATAACATGGAAGTATCCAAGCTGTATTTTAAAAGGTGATAATTCAGTCGGTGAGTTTTATTCAATAGCAATAACAAACAATCATCAAAAGGCTGATACCGGAACTAAAATGATCCATCTTGGAAAAAACACAAAAAGCAAAATTATTTCTAAAGGAATTTCAGCTGGACAATCTGATATGATGTATAGAGGTCTTGTAGATATCTCATCAAAAGCAGATAATTCAAGGAATTTTACTCAATGTGACTCTTTATTAATGGGAAATAAATGTGGAGCTCACACAATACCATACATAAAAAATAAAAATCTCAAATCAAATATAGAACATGAAGCAACTACATCAAAAATTAGTGATGAACAGTTATATTATTGTAATCAAAGAGGATTAAATCAAGAAGAGGCAGTAAGTTTAATTGTTAATGGTTTCTGTAAAGAAGTCTTGCAACAGTTACCAATGGAGTTTGCTGTTGAGGCACAAAAATTGGTGGGTATTAGCCTAGAGGGGAGTGTTGGTTAAATGTTATCTATAGAAAATTTAAAGGCAAAAATAGACGAAAAAGAAATTTTAAAAGGTTTGAATTTAAATATTAAACCAGGAGAAGTGCATGCAATTATGGGCCCTAATGGTTCAGGAAAAAGCACCTTATCTAATATCTTATCAGGAAAAAAAGGGTATGAAGTAAATGGAAATATAAAATTTGAAGGAGAAAATCTCTTAGAGTTAGAAACTGAAGAAAGAGCTCATAAAGGAATATTTTTAGCATTTCAATATCCATTAGAGATACCTGGGGTTAATACAAATACATTTTTAAAAACTTCAATTAATGCAATCAAAAAAGCTAGAGGAGAAAAAGAATTAGATGCAATTGAATTTTTAAAATTAATCAAACAAAAATCCTCAGAATTAAAGTTTGATCAAGCAATTTTGAATAGACAGCTAAATGTTGGCTTTTCAGGTGGTGAAAAAAAGAAAAATGAAATACTCCAAATGTCAATTTTAGATCCTAAATTATCAATTTTAGACGAAACAGATTCAGGTCTTGATATTGATGCGTTAAGAATAGTTTCTGAAGGAGTAAATTCATTAAGAAACAAAAATAATTCTTTCTTAATAATTACTCACTACCAAAGATTACTAGATTATATCAAACCAGACTTTGTGCATCTTTTAAAAAATGGACAAATTATTAAATCAGGAAACTTTGAATTAGCTAAAGAATTAGAAAAAGTAGGTTACGAGAATTTTAATTAATGGAAAATCAAATTAAATCAAACTTTGAAAAAGTAATTAGTAAATTGAGTTTTACTAATGCTCAAAAAGAAATTAAGGAAAAAAATATCGACAATTTTTTAAAAAAAGGATTTCCAACCAAACGACTTGAGGATTGGAAATTTTCCGACTTAAAGCAAATTATTTCAAATAATTTTGAAGACTTAAATTTTTTAAATGAGAATAATACTGAATTAAAAAAAGATGAGATAATTGAGGACTTAGAAGCAAATAAACTAATTTTTGTTAATGGTGTTTTGTTTAACGTTGACTTTAAATACGAAAATCTTGAAAAGATTGAAATTGAAAAAAATGCTGATCTCAATGAGGAGGTAAATCAAAACGCCTTACTAAACTTAAACTCTGCATTTGTTTCAAATTATATAAAAGTAACTATTAAGACTGGATATCAATTTAAAAAACCATTGGTAATGTATAATTACCTAACAGAGGAGTTAAACTCATCAGGAATAAACACTAGACTGGATTTAGATTTAGAAAATAATGTTGAGTTAGATATAGTTAATGTCTCTAACAAATCATCAAATAAAAATTTTCTAAACTTTAGACAAAAAATTAATATTGGTCAAAATTCAATACTAAAAAATTACAGTTTAGATACAAATCAAACAGAAAGTATCAAATATACGCATAAAGAAATTAATCTTAGTAAAAATAGTCATTTAGAATATTTCATTTTATCAACTGGTTCTAAATTCTTAAAACATGATATCAATTGTTCATTAAATAGTGAGTATGGATCAATTTCATTAAATGGAATTATCAATCTTAACAATGACCAACATCACGAGATCAAAACAGTTATTAACCACAATGAAGAGAATTGTAAGAGTTATCAATTAATCAAAAGTGTATTGAATGATGATTCTAAAGGAGTTTATCAGGGAAAAATATTTGTTGATCCAAAAGCTCAAAAAACTGACGGTTACCAACTAAGTAGAGCTCTTTTACTCAATGAAAGTGTAGAGTTTAATGCAAAACCTGAATTAGAAATTTATGCAGATGACGTTAAATGTTCTCATGGCTCTACATCAGGAAATATAGATGAAAATTCAATATTTTATTTAATGTCCAGGGGACTTAGTTATTCAGATTCAAAAAAATTATTAACAAATGGTTTTTTAAATGAAGTTATTGAAAAAATTACAAATGAAAATATTAAAAATTTCGTAAAAAAAACTACAGGTATAGAAGTATGAACATAGATTTAGTTAAAAAAGAGTTTCCAATTTTCGATGAGAAAATTCAAAATAATGATTTAGTTTACTTAGATAGTGCTAATTCTTCACAAAAGCCTAAGGTGGTAGTTGACAGAATTAATGAATTTTATACGAAACAATTTTCTAATGTTGGAAGGAGTGTTCATTATCTTGCTGTGGCAGCAACTAATTTATATGAAAATACTAGAACCTCAGTTCAAAAATACATAAATGCTAAAGATAAAAATGAAATTGTTTTTACTAAAGGCGCAACAGAAGCACTAAACCTTGTTGCAAATACTTTAGGACAAAATTATTTACAAGAGGGAGATGAGGTTTTAATCACTGAACTAGAGCATCATTCAAATTATGTTCCATGGCATTTTTTAAGAAAATCTAAAAATATAAATATAAATTTCGCTGAAATAAATGAAGAGGGTGAAATTACGTTAGAAGAAATAGAGAAAAAAATTACACCCAAAACTAAAATTATATCTATTACTCATTTATCCAATGTTACTGGTGCAATTTTACCTGTTAAAGAAATTACAGATCTTGCACATTCTAAAGGAATAGTAGTCGTTGTTGATGGATGCCAAGGAGCTCCACACTTAAAATTAGATATGCAAGATTTAGATTGTGATTTTTATGCAATTTCTTGTCACAAAATGTATGGGCCTACAGGTTTAGGAATTCTTTATGGTAAGAAAAAGTGGTTAGAGGAATTGCCTCCATACCAAGGTGGTGGTGGAATGATAAGTGAAGTTAAAAAAGATAGAATTTCCTATGGTGATTTACCAAATAAATATGAGGCGGGCACTATGGCTACTGCACAAGTAATTGCTTTCGACCAATCAATAAAATTTTTAGAAAGGATTGGTATAGAAAATGTTATGAAGCATGAAGCTGATTTAGTTGAATATGGACAAGAGCTGTTACAAAAAAATAACTCAGTGAAACTCATTGGAAATCCAAAAAAAAAAGGAGGGGTTTTATCATTCACTATTGAGGGAGTTCATCCACATGATATAGCAACTATTTTGGATGAAGACGGGGTTGCAATAAGAGCAGGACATCATTGTTGTCAAATTTTACATGACAAATTAAATATCCCAGCTAGTGCTAGAGCATCAGTTGGTATTTATAATACAAAAGAAGATTTAGATCAGCTCAACCAATCGATAAACAATTGTAAAAAAATATTTAATTTATAATGAATTTAAAAGAGCTATATCAAGAAATTATATTAGAACACGGTAAGAATCCTAGAAATCTTAGAAAGACAGAAGGTTTTAATAAAGACGCTAAAGGTAATAATCCACTTTGTGGTGATAATGTTCATGTTTATTTAAAACTAAATGGACAAAAAATTGTAGAAGATGCATCCTTCGAAGGGAGTGGTTGTGCGATTTCAATGGCTTCAGCTTCCATAATGACAGATTTAATCAAAGGAAAAAATGAGCATGAGGCTAAAGAGATAGTTGAGGATTTTTTAGGAATGATTAAGGAAAATCCTGAATTAAAATCTAAGTATTTGAATGAAGATGAAAAAACTAAACTAATGTGTTTATCTGGTGTTAAGCAATATCCAATGAGAGTTAAGTGTGCAACTTTATCTTGGCATACAATGGTTTCTGCTTTTGATGAAAAAACAGAGGAAGTAAAAACAGAAAATTAAATTATGTCAAAAAAAGAACAGATAATTGAGGAAATAAGAAAAATTTATGACCCTGAGTTACCTGTAAATATCTACGAATTGGGTTTGATTTATGATATTAAGGTTGAGGATGATAAGTTTGCAAAAATTAAAATGACTTTGACTACACCAAATTGCCCAGTAGCTGAAAGTTTACCTAAAGAAGTAAAAGATGGTGCAATGCAAGTTGAAGGTATAGAGGATGTTGATCTGAAGTTAGTTTGGGATCCACCGTGGAATAAAGATATGATGTCAGAAGCAGCAAAATTGGAATTGAATTTATAATGAATCCTATAATTAAATTAAGTGATAATGCAGCATTACGAATAAAAGAGATAATGTCTAATGCTGAAAAAGATTCTATCGGAGTTAGAGTGTCAGTGAAATCTGGTGGTTGCGCAGGGATGTCTTATGTAATGGAGTATACAAAAAAGTTAAATCCTAACGATGAAGTTATTGAGGATAAGGGTGTGAAAGTATTCGTTGATTCAGCTGCTATTATGTATTTGCTTGGTACTGAAATGGATTACAAAAAGGAGGAATTGTCCTCGTCATTTGTGTTTAATAATCCTAATGAAACTGAGCGTTGCGGCTGCGGAGAGTCTTTCAAAATATCATAAGTTGTATTATCCCACTTATCGCATATCTGTATTGCATTATATGCATATCTGGTATATAGATTCTTTATGAACAAATTTGAGTTTAAAAATCTTGTTAAAAACTTAAAAGACTCTTTGAAGGAAAAAACATTCTTCAAAGAACTACGTAAAGAAGTTGAAACCGGTGCGAACGGCACACAAGATTACGTAGTTAAAAAGGGTGTTAACAAAGATACAATTGCAACAACTAGACAGTAATTAAATTTATTAACTACTGTAATACATCTCAAACTCTACAGGATGAGGTGCATGTTCAAATTTGTGAATTTCTTCAAACTTAAGAGCAATGTAAGCATCAATCTGATCGTCAGTAAAGACGCCACCTTGAGTTAAAAAGTCTCTGTCTTTATCTAAACTTTCCATCGCTTCTCTTAAAGAACCACAAACTGTTGGGATAGCTTTAACTTCTTCAGGTGGTAATTCATATAAATCTTTATCAAAAGACTCACCTGGATGAATTTTATTTTTAATTCCATCAATTCCAGCCATTAACATAGCTGCGAAAGTTAAATATGGGTTTCCTGCAGCATCTGGGAATCTAATCTCACATCTAGCACCTTTTTTGCTTAATGTGATCGGTATTCTACAAGAAGCAGATCTATTTCTTGCTGAATATGCAAGAAGAACTGGAGCTTCAAAACCTGGAATTAATCTTTTGTAACTGTTTGTTGTAGAGTTAGCAAATGCATTAATTGCTTTAGCGTGTTTTAAAATTCCGCCAATATAATGTAAAGCAGTTTCACTCAAACCTGCATAAGCATCACCCGAAAATACTGGTGTATCACCTTTCCAAATAGATTGGTGAATGTGCATACCTGAACCATTATCACCAGCAACTGGTTTTGGCATAAATGTTGCTGTTTTTCCAAATGAGTGTGTAACCATTTGAACAACATATTTATATAATTGTACGTTATCGGCTTGGTTTACCAAAGTTCCAAAATACATTCCAAGTTCGTGCTGACTTGGAGCAACTTCATGGTGGTGCTTTTCAACTTTAATACCAACTTCTTTTAAATTTTTAAGATATTCACCACGCATGTCTTGTTCACTATCAACTGGTGGCACTGGGAAATATCCTCCTTTAATTTGAGGTCTATGACCCATATTTCCATTTTCATATTCTTTACCTGAATTATAAGGACCTTCTTTACTATCCAATTTAAATCCACACTCATTCATATCATTTTTGATTCTTACATCGTCAAATACAAAAAATTCTGGTTCAGGTCCAAAAAAGGCTTTATCACCAATACCAGAGGCTTTTAAATATTCTTCAGCTTTTTTAGCAACACCTCTTGGATCTCTTTCATAAGGATCTTTTTTAATTGCATCTAGAATATCACAAAACAAAACTACAGTATTATGAGACGTAAAAGGATCCATGAACATTCTTGCAGTATCAGGTTTTAAAATCATGTCAGACTCATTAATTGCTTTCCAACCAGCTATAGATGAACCGTCAAAAAAAACTCCTTCGTTCAACATACCTTCATCAACTACTGAAGAGTCCATTGTTAAATGTTGCAATTTTCCTCTTGGATCAGTGAACCTAAGATCTACAAATTCTGCATCCTTTTCTTTAATAAATTTTAAAACGTTTGCTGCACTCATTTTGTCTCCTATGTAATTTTGTTTGGCCTAATTAGCAAAAAAATACCTAAAAATATTGCTTATTTAATAAATAACACCTATGCAATTTTCACATAAGTAGTGTAATTAGTCACTAAAATAATAAATTAATTAAACTTATGAATTCAATACTAAACAAAGAGCCAGTTTTAAGAGCAGAAAAATCGCTAAAACAATTTAACCCAGATCTCAAAGTGATTGTTTTAGAGCAAACGGCAAGAACAGCTAACGATGCAGCTACAGCTTTAGGTTGCAAAGTAGGAGCCATTGTAAAAAGCTTACTTTTTAAAGCAGGGGATAGTTTTATTTTATGTTTAGTTTCTGGAGACAAAAGATGTTCTCTAAATAAATTAAAAAAAATTTTAGATGAAAAAGATGTCTCAATGGCAAACCCAGATGATGTTAAAAAAATTACTGGATATACAATCGGCGGAGTATCTCCAACAGGACATTTAACAAAAATAAAAATTTTTATAGATGAAACTTTAAATAGATTTTCTACTATCTTTGCAGCCGCAGGACATCCTAATGCAGTTTTTGAAATAAATTTTGAAAATTTAATTGCATTAACTTCCGGTGAGATAAAAGAAATAACAGAATGAGACAACCAAAATTAATTGATTACCTTTTATTAACAATATTGTCTCTCATATGGGCTTCTGCATTTTTTAATATTAAAATAGCAACTTATTCTTTTGGCCCAGTTACAATTGCATTCTTAAGAGTATTATTTGGCGCAATTCCAGTTTTACTTTTGTGTTATTTTAAAAATATTAAAGTTGAAGCTTTTTCTAAAGATTGGCATTGGTTTGCAATGATAGGATTTATTAATTTGGTAGCTCCATTTTTTTTAATTGCTTATGGAGTTAAATCTGTTCAAAGTAATTTAGCAGCTATATTGATGTCAACTACACCGTTAAGCTCCACAGTGTTAGCTCATTTTTATACAAAAAATGAAAAATTCAATTTAACAAAAACTATTGGAATTTTGATTGGGTTTTCTGGAATAGTATTTTTATTTTCTGATAATCTTTTAATAGATGAAAATAATTTTGTTTCAGCTTTATTGATATTACTTGGATCAACCTGTTATATTGTAGGGGGAGTGCTAACATTAAAAATAAGTAAGAAAAAAAATGAAAATGTAACTGGATCTATTTTAATTTGGGCAATAATTATTTTATTACCATTAACATTTTTAATTGAACAACCATTTCAAACTATGCCAAGAACAGATTCGCTTATATCAGCAATTTATTTAGGAATTGTACCAACCGGTATTGCTTGGTTGTTACGTTTTAGAATTTTGATCACAAATGGATTAATTTTTCAATCTCAAGTTTCCTATTTAATACCAATTTTTGGAACTATTTTAGGTTATATATTTTTAAAAGAATTAATTACTACAAAAGTTTTAGTTTCTTTAATCGCAGTTTGCATTGGTATTTACTTTGTTAAAAAAGGTGGAAACAAACATACAATTTAATTTTCCATAGCTTCAATATGTTGTTTAAATATTTATAAACTATCTATTTAAAAATAATTTTAGCATTAAAAGAAAAAGATCTTCTTTCAGCATTAACATTAAATGGATAAGCAGTATGCATTAAATAGTTTGGAAAAATTATTAAGTCTCTTTCTTTAGGAATAATATTGAAAATACTTCTGCTTAAGAAACCTCTCTGTCCATTAATAAAATCAATTGTTCCATTAGTCTTATCTTTTTTATTTTTTAAAAATTTATTTTTAGTCATATCTTTTGGTACTTTTAAATAACCTACACCAGATATATCTCCATCATGATAGTGAATAGGATTATATTCATCTTTAAATTGACT
>CACNVV010000018.1 GCA_902624015.1 uncultured Pelagibacteraceae bacterium | reverse complement strand
AATAGAATCTCTTCTTTTTTTGGAGATGAACTTATCATGGGGTCATATATTAGTCGCTTACTTCCATTATTTATCGCATTTTTTTTGATAAAAAAAAAAAATATTTATGAAAAGTATTTATTTTTTATAATTTTATTTTTCAGTGGAATTTTAATATTTCTTTCAGCAGAAAGGGTAGCTTTTTTCTTTTATTTGTTAACTTTAATATTAATAATTATTTTCATAAAAGAATATAGAAAGTCAATATTAGTCTCATTCTTTGCAACCCTATTATTTTCCACAATCATGATAGCAACTAACCCATGGATGAAAGATAGGATGATAGATAAATTTTTGAATGCTATTACAGTCACCCAAAATACAGAAAAATATATATTCTCTCCTGTACATGACACAATTTACAAAACTGCTTTTAAAATGTTTTTGGATAAACCTATAGTGGGCCATGGGCCAAAAATGTTTAGAGTATTAAACGCTGAACCGGAATATTATATAAATGTAAATTCTAGGCATCCTCATCCCCATAATTTTTATATTCAATTATTAGCTGAAACAGGTTTAATTGGTTTCAGTTTTCTGTTATTTTTTTTTCTCTATGTTATTTATTGTTTTATTAAACAATTTGTTGCCATTATAAGTAATCAAAAAAGACCTTTTACAGATTATCAAATTTGTTTATTGATTGCTATGTTGATTACATTATGGCCATTTTCTCCAAACGGGAACTTTTTCAATAACTGGCTCTCAATTTTATATAGCTTACCAATGGGATTTTATTTGCATTCAATTTTTGGACGCAATAAAATCTTTAAAATCAACAGTATTTCTTAGTTTACAATAATTTTTAATTATGTATAACTCAACCGCCGGTGATTATTGCGTAGGTGTTATACCCGATCCCATTCCGAACTCGGAAGTCAAGCCCCTCTGCGCCGATGGTACTTTGTCTTAAGACATGGAAGAGTAGGACGTTGCCGGCATTTTAAATACGATGAAAATTAAAAGTTCTTTAAAATCTATAAAAAAAAGAGACTTAAACTCTAAACTTGTAAGAAGAAGAGGTAGAGTTTACATTATAAATAAAGTTAATCCAAAATTTAAAGCAAGACAAAAATAATTTTTATGGATAATGAAAACCATAAAAATACTTGGAATAATTTTACAAAGTTTGTTCTGTGGGGAACTGTCGCTGTTATATGTGTTTTGGTATTAATGGCAATATTCTTGTTGTAAGGTTCTCAAATGAAAATCGGGTCAATATTAGAAAATCAAAGTATTGAAAAAAGAATAGCAATTACCCCAGAGATTGTAAAAAAATATGTTTCTCTGGGATTTGATGTGTCTTTAATTGAAAATTATGGCACTCATCTTGGTATAAAAGATGAGGAGTATAAAATTGTTGGAGCTAATATTTTAAAAGATGAAATAGAGGTATTAAACTCCTCTGAAATAATAGTTCAACTTGGAATGTTGCCTGATGACAAAGCTTCAAATATTAAAGAAAATCAAACACTAATTGGAGTTTTAAATCCTTACAATAATAAAGACAAATTAGAAAACTTAGTTAAAAAAAAAATTAATCTTTTTTCATTAGAATTACTTCCAAGAATTACCAGGGCACAGTCTATGGATATATTGTCTTCTCAAGCAAATCTTGCTGGTTATAAAGCTGTTGTTGAGTCTTTTGCAAATTTTGAAAAAGCCATACCAATGATGATGACAGCAGCCGGCACAATTCCAGCTGCTAAGGTTTTAGTTGTTGGCGCTGGAGTTGCAGGGTTGCAAGCAATTGCAACTGCAAAAAGGATGGGTGCTATAGTTTTTGCTACCGATGTAAGAATGGCCTCTAAAGAACAAGTTGAAAGTTTAGGGGGTAAATTTTTAACTGTAGAGGGTTCAGAAAATTTAGAAACCGAAGGTGGTTATGCAAAAGAAGCCTCTGACGATTTTAAATTAAAGCAAGAAGAACTTTTATCAGAAACTCTAAAAAAAATTGATATTGTAATTTGTACAGCTTTGATACCTGGTAAAAAAGCACCTATAATTTTAAAAGAAAATATGATTGAAAACATGCAATCAGGTTCAGTTATCTATGATTTAGCAGCTATTCAAGGAGGCAACACTGCATTTACCGAAGTGGATAAAATTATTGATAGAAATGGGGTTAAAATAATGGGTGAGAGCAACATACTAAATAAACTACCTGTTTCTGCATCAAACTTATATGCAAAAAATATATTTAATTTTATTGATAATTTGTTCGACAAAGAGAATAAAAAAATAAATATTAATATAGAAGATGAAATTATAGAAAAGACATTAATTAAATAAATTATGGAAATAGATCCTTTAATATTTAGGTTAAGTATATTCATCCTTTCAATATTTGTAGGATATTATGTAGTTTGGAGTGTTACACCATCATTACACACACCTTTAATGTCTGTTACTAACGCAATTTCATCTGTGATAATCGTTGGAGCTATCATTGCAGGTTTGTCAGGAAACTCTGATACGATATTTAATACTTCGAGTATTTTTGGTTTTTTAGCTATAGCTTTAGCGGCAATTAATATTTTTGGTGGATTTCTTGTAACCCAAAGAATGTTGGCAATGTATAAAAAAAAGAAAAAGGATAAAAAATAATGATATCTGCAAACCTATCTGCGATTTTTTATTTAGTTTCAGGAGTATTATTTATTCTTGCTTTGAGAGGTCTGTCTTCGCCTGAAACATCACGACAAGGAAATCTGTTCGGAATTTTAGGTATGGTTATTGCTATAACAGTAACATTTTTATCTACTGGAAATTTTTCTACTGGTTTTATATTTGTAATAATTTTTATTTTAGCAGGTGGATCTATCGGAGCTTTTATAGCTTATAGAATACCAATGACTGCTATGCCAGAATTAGTTGCTGGTTTTCATAGTCTTGTTGGACTCGCTGCTGTATTTGTTGCGATATCAGCTTTTCTAAATCCAGAGGCGTTTAATCTAGGCACTCCAGGAAATATAAAACTTGGAAGCTTAATTGAAATGTCTATTGGTGCTGCAGTCGGAGCAATAACGTTCTCAGGTTCTGTAATTGCATTTCTTAAATTACAAGGAATAATGTCTGGATCACCAATCGTATTTAAAGGACAACATCCTCTTAACGCTATTATTTTGATTTCAATTATTGTTTTAATTTATTTATTGTGCTCAACTCAATCATCCAATTTATTTTGGATACTATTAGCTGTTTCTTTTTTAATTGGTTTTCTTTTAATTATTCCAATTGGTGGAGCAGATATGCCAGTTGTGATTTCTATGCTTAATTCTTATTCAGGTTGGGCAGCAGCTGGGATTGGTTTCACTTTAGAAAACACTGCTCTAATTATTACTGGAGCATTAGTTGGTTCATCAGGGGCAATACTTTCATATATCATGTGCAAAGGTATGAATCGTTCATTTTTCAATGTTATTTTAGGTGGGTTTGGAGCAACAGATGAAACCTCAGGTGAAAAAAATAAGGAGCAAAGACCAGTTAAAAGTGGTAATGCAGACGACGCAGCTTTTTTAATGAAAAATGCTTCATCAGTAATAATTGTTCCGGGGTATGGGATGGCTGTAGCACAAGCTCAACATGCACTGAGAGAGATGGTTGATACACTAAAAAAAAACGATATTAAAGTATCATATGCTATTCATCCTGTTGCTGGCAGAATGCCAGGACATATGAATGTATTGCTAGCTGAAGCAAATGTTCCTTACGATGAAGTATTTGAGTTAGAAGAAATTAATAATGATTTTGCCAATGCAGATGTAGCTTTTGTAATTGGTGCAAATGATGTGACAAATCCTGTTGCAAAAACTGATCCACAAAGTCCAATTTATGGAATGCCTGTACTTGATGTTGAAAAGTGTAAGTCAGTTCTATTTGTAAAGAGAAGTTTATCACCTGGATACGCTGGAATAGACAATGATCTTTTCTATAAAGAAAATACTCTTATGCTGTTTGCGGATGCAAAAAAAATGACTGAGGATATTACAAAAAATCTATAGGACTAAATGAGTATAAAAATTTTTTGTGATATAGCTGATTTAAATTTAATTAAAAAATTTAATAAGAAAAAAATTGTAAATGGTTTCACAACTAATCCTAGCTTAATGAGGAAAGCTGGTGCAAAAGATTACAAATCTTACTCAAAAAAAATACTTAGAGAATGTGTTAACAAACCAGTCTCTTTAGAAGTATTTGCCGATAATCATCAATCTATGATAAAGCAAGGTATTAAAATAAATACTTGGGCAAAAAATATATATGTAAAAGTTCCAGTAGTTAATTCAAAAAATCAATTTACTGGAAAAGTTATAAGAAAATTAAACAATCAAAATATAAAACTTAATATCACAGCAGTTTATTCAGCAAAGCAAACAGAGCAAATTTTAAAAAATATAAATAAAAAAACAAAAGTAATAATTTCTATATTTGCTGGTAGAGCAGGTGATAATGGCAAAGATCCAGTACCAGAGTTTACAAAAAGTATCAAAATGGCAAAAAAATTTAAAAATGTAGAAATATTATGGGCCAGTGTAAGAGAGCCGTATAATTTTATTCAAGCAAAGCAATTAGGTTGTCATATTATAACAATACCTCCATCTATTATTGAAAAGATAGAAAAGTTTGGAAAAACTTTTAAACAATTGACTGAGGAAACCGTAAAAGCATTTTTAGTTGATAGTAGGAAGTCTAAATTTAAAATTTAGTATAATTGGTTGCGGGGGACGGATTTGAACCGCCGACCTTCAGGTTATGAGCCTGACGAGCTACCAGACTGCTCCACCCCGCGGCAAGCTGTTGTTATACATTAATTTGTTTATTTGTACAGAATTTTGATAATATTGTTATATATATATTAAAAATGAAAAAAGATTTTAGTAACTTTTTAGAAAATTATTTATCTAAGTTAAATGCTTCAATTAAATTATCAAAAATAGACCAAATTGAGAGAGCTTTAATAAAAATTTTAGAAACTGTAAAAAAGAAAGGTACGATTTTTGTTTGTGGCAATGGTGGTTCAGCAGCTATTTCTAATCATTATGTCTGTGATTATTTAAAATTTTTGAGACAACACACAAAACTAAAACCAAAAGTTATAAGTTTGTCTAGTAACTTAGAGACTATTACTGCTATTTCTAATGATTTTAGTTACGATCAGGTTTTCAAGTATCAGGCGGAAAGTTTATTTGAAAAAGGTGATTTGCTTATAATCATCAGTTCATCTGGAAATTCAAAAAATGTAAAGGAAGTAATAAAATTTTCAAAAAAAAAAGGTGTTAAAGTAATTGGATTTAGTGGATTTAAAGGTGGTTATTTAAAGAAACACAGTGATATTTCCATTCATATTCCAGCAGAAAATTATGGCATATCTGAAGATTCGCATCACATTTTGATGCATATTATTTTGCAGTTTTTAATATTAAAACAAAAAAAAAAGTAACTTAAATTCTATTTTTAAGTTTATTTAATTTTTTAACTCTTTTAATGTTTTCTTGAAGAATTCTCTTTTTCTTTTCTGATGGTTTTTCATAAGTGTTCTTTAATTTAATAACTTTAAAGAAACCATCTCTTTGAAGTTTTCTTTTTAGAACCCTCAAAGCTTGTTCAACATTATTATCTTTTACTTCTATTTTAATAACTACCTCCAAAAAGGTGACTAAATAACACTTTTATATTTCTATGTCTATTAATATTATTCATTAAATGTTTGATTGTTGAATTAATTTTTCTTTTTGCTTTTTTTCTCTTTTAATTCTTCTTTCAGCTTTTTCAATTGCATTTAATAAATCTTTTTGAGTAAACAAATTTAATGCTACAGGGTCTTTAGCATTAAGGTTGTTATAGTTCCAATAACTTTTATTTCTAATTGATGTTACTGAATTTTTAGTAATTCCAACTAACTTGGCTATTTGAGAATCTTTTAATATATTGTGTTGTTTAATTAACCATAAAGCAGAATCGGGTTTATCCTGCCTTTTTGATAAAGGAATGTATTTCTTTATTTTTTTTTCATTATTTGAAATTTCAATATCACTACTTTTAATATTTAATGGTCTATTTTCGTCTTTTGAAGATAGTTCAATCTCCTCTCTTGAAAGTTGACCAGATATAATAGGATTATAAGCTTTAATACCCTTTGCTACTTCACCATCTGCAATACCTTGTATTTCAACTTCATGTAATTTACAAAAATCTGCGATTTGTTTGAAAGTTAATGTGGTATTTTCTACTAACCATACGGCAGTTGCCATTGGCATTAATGGTGCGTTTGACATTTAGCTATTTTTTTCTGATTTAAAGTTTTGGAATTTTTTATTAAATTTACTTATTCTACCTTTATCCATTAATTTTTGCTTTCCACCAGTCCAGGCTGCATGAGATTTAGGGTCTATTTCTAATTTTAATATATCCCCCTCAGCACCCCAAGTTGATTTAGTTTCAAATTGAGTACCATCAGTCATCTCAACCTTAATAGTATGGTAGTTAGGGTGTATGTCTTTTTTCATATCGAGACTTATAGCAAAAGAAACTTAGAACACAATTAAAAGTTCTTTAAATTTTCAAGCATTTTATCATTAATTGCACCACTTGATGCTCGAATATCTATATTATTATGATTGAATTTATGTAAATCATTAACTATCCCACCTGCTTCCTCTACCAACAAGGCTCCTGCTGCTACGTCCCAAATATTAATTTTATTATGAAAAAAACCATCCAATCTACCTGAAGCTACATAGGCCAAGTCTAAAGCTGCACATCCGCTGTATCTCATATTTAAATTGCTGAATTTTACTCCTTCATGATTACTAGAAAACAAACATTCATCTATTAAGTTTTTATTTGATACTCTTAATCTTTGATTATTTAAGTAAGCTCCTTTATTTTTTTCTGCATAAAACATTTCATCTTTAATAGGATCATAAATTAAACCACTAATTATCTCTTTTTTAGATTCAAGAGCCAAACAAATTGCAAAATGAGGAATTCCATGTAAAAAATTTGTTGTACCATCTATAGGATCGATAATCCAAATATTATCTTTATCTTTGTTTTCAATTGAACCAACTTCTTCTGATAAAAAAGAGTAATTTTTTTTTGTTTTAGAAAGTTCTTCCATCAGAATTTTTTCTACATGTTTGTCAGTTTTTGTAACAAAATCTCTGGGTCCTTTTTTTGATACTTGTAATTTCTCAACTTCTCCGAAATCTCTTATCACAGACTTTGAGGCTTTTTCAGCTGCCTTTATCATAATATTTAAATTTGAAGATATAGAGATCATTTTAGATTTTTTTAATGTATTCTAAATTTCTAGTATCAACTACGACTTCATCACCTGCTTCAATAAACGGAGGAACTTGAATATTTAAACCATTATCAAGAGTTGCTGGTTTGTATGATGATGAAACTGTTTGTCCTTTAAGGGCTACATCAGTAGTTTCAATTTTACATTGTACTTGGTTAGGTAATTCAATTGAGATCGGGTTTTCATTATAAAAACTTACGGAAACTTGCAGGTTTTCAGTTAATAGTTTACCTTTATTACCTACAGTTTCTTTTTTTATTTCTATTTGTTCAAATGTTTTTGGATCCATAAAAAAATAATTAGTTTCATCACTATAAAGATAATTAAATGTTGTTTCCTCTAGTGATGCTTTTTCTACTGTTTCACTTGATCTAAATCTTTCATTTAGTTTTGTATTTTTGTTTAAGCTTTTCATCTCAACTTGAGCAAATGCACCACCTTTACCTGGTTTTACATGTTGAGTCTTCAAAACTTGCCATAAGTCATTTTTATATTCCAAGAGCATTCCAACTCTTATTTCTCCAGCATTAATTTTCATTTTAATTTTTCTATAGCTTGTAACGGTTTATATTTTTTATTTTTCCAAATGTAGCCTGAGATAGCTAAAAAATTAGCATTATTCAATAATAGATTTTTATAATTAACAGCATTAATTCCACCAATAGCTACTGTTGGGGTTTTTGTAAATTTTTTAACTTTATTTAAAATCTCAACAGAGGCTACATGCTTAGCTTTTTTAGTTTTAGATTGATTAAAAGCACCAAAGGCAATGTAATCAGCTTTAGCTTTAATTGCTTTTTTTGCTAAATTCATGGAGTTATGACAAGTAATTCCTATAATTTTTTTACCAAGTATTTTTTTTGCTATATTAATATTCATATCTTTTTGACCTAGATGGCAACCATCAGCATTTAACTTTAAGGCAAGTAAAGGATCATCGTTAATTATAAATTTTACTTTATTTTTTTTACAAATATTCTTAATTTTTTTTCCAATTAAAATTTTCTTTTTAAGCGAATAATTTTTAAGTCTAAGTTGAAAAAAACTTACTTTTCCAGTTTTTAAAACTAATTTTAGATTTTTATAGAAAGAATTAGGAATTTTGTTAGGAGAAATAAGATAAATAAATTTTTTTTTACTTATTTTCAAGCTCACTAGACCATTTTCCTTGAGCAGCTAAAGTACACATTTTAGCCCTATGATTAAAAGTAGTTTGAGCTGCCTCAACATTTTTAATATCATTAGACCAAACTTTTAAAGCACTTTGTTGAAGAGCTCTTCCATATGAATAGGTCATTATAAAATTGGTATTGTTGTTTTTATTTATTAAATTTAAATTTTCTGTAGCTTCAATTTCAGATTGCCCTCCAGATAAAAAAGCTATTCCAGGAACTTCATTAGGTACACAATTTTTAAGACATTCTAACGTTTTGATAGAAACTTCTTCACTAGAAATTTTATTTTCTGATAGGTTGCCAGATAAAATCATATTCGGTTTTAAAATAATTCCCGCTAAATCAACTTTGTGTAAAATTAGTTCCTCAAAACATTTTTTAATTACTTCTGATGTTTTATTAAAACAAACTTCTGCAGAATGGTTTCCATCCATTAATACCTCGGGTTCTACTATTGGAACCATTCCATTTTCTTGAACTAGTGCAGAGTATCTAGCAAGTGCATGAGCATTACTGCTTATTGCCAGTTTGCTAGGATAATTTTCACCAATAGAATAGACGCCTCTCCATTTTGTAAATCTTGCTCCAAGATCATAATATTTTTTCAATCTATCTCTAAGACCATCTAATCCTTCTGTAATTTTTTCTTTAGGGGAATTTGCTAAATCTTTAGCACCAGTATCAACTTTAATTCCAGGAACAGCACCTGAGCTAGATATTAAATCTGGTATTGATTTTCCTGTGCTTGAAATTTGATTTATAGTTTCATCGTAAAGAATAACACCACCTATACAATCCTTCATCCCATCTGATGAAAAAAGAATTTCTCTGATGGAAAGTCTATTTTCTGGTGTTGATTTGACATTTACTGCTTCAAGTCTTTTTGTCATGGTTCCATTACTTTCATCAGCCGCAAGTATACCTTTGCCATTGGAAATTATTTTAAGTGCAATTTTATTTAATTCGGACATTTTAGTTTAGTGCGGTTATACCAGGAAGGTTTTTACCTTCAAGATATTCTAAAAAAGCTCCACCTGCAGTTGAAACAAAATTAAACTCATTAATAGCTTTTAAATTGTTTAATAAAGAAACTGTGTCTCCACCACCAGCAACTGAAAAAATTTTGTTTGCTTTATTATTTTCAATTATTTTTTTAGCTATTTGAATACTTCCATAAGCGAAATTTGGATTTTCAAAATATCCTGCGGGTCCATTCCAAAGTATAGTTTTACTGTTATCAATAATTTTTGTTATTTTATCAATAGTTTTTCGACCAATATCTAATATCATTTCATCAGATAATACTTCATTCAACTCTTTATTTTGAGGAGATCCATTTAAGTCTCTAGATACAATCACATCTTCTGGATAGATTATTTTACATTTTTCTTTTTTTGAAATAGAGATGATCTCTTCAAGTATTTTATCACAATTTTTTTCTTTAATAGATTTTCCAACATTATTTCCAAAATATTCTATAAAATTATTAGCCATACCCCCAACAATTATAATATTGTCAAATTTAGGAATTAAATTTTTGATAACATTAATCTTAGTTGAAATTTTTGATCCTCCAATAATACAAGTAATTGGTCTAGTAATTTCAGAAGTTATTTTATTAAGCGCATTTACTTCCAAGTCTAATTGCAACCCAGAAAACGAGGGTAAGAATTTTGGAATTTCACAAATTGAGGCATGAGCTCTATGCGAACAAGAGAAAGCATCATTGACATATATATCTCCAAGATTTGATGTCAGTTCAGCAAACTTATTGTCATTTTGTTCTTCTTCTGAATAAAATCTAATATTTTCTAAAACAAAAACATCTTCATTATATTCACTGAAGAAATTTTTACTTTTTATTTCTTTAATATTTTCTTTAATAAGTTTTACTTTTTTTTTTAATTTATTTTGTAATTCTTCACAAATTGGTTTTAGGGAGAGCTCTTTAACTATTTTACCTTTTGGTCTTCCAATATGAGATAAAATTATAATTTTAGCTTTTTGTTTAATCAAAAAATTTAATGTGGGAAGAATTTTATCAATCCTTGTTGTGTCTGTTATCTTGTCTCTTTCCAAAGGGACATTCAAATCTAGTCTTAATAATATTTTTTTATTGTTTAGATTTTTTTCTTTTGTAATGCTTCTCATTAAGAGATTTTATGCAAAGTTTCTGCGATATCACACATTCTATTAGAAAAGCCCCACTCATTATCATACCAGGCTGATATTTTACCCATATTACTTCCAACTACATTTGTTAAAGAAGCATCTACTATTGCGGAAGCAGGATGATGATTAAAATCTATAGATACTAATTTTTCATGAGTAACTTCTAAGATGTTTTTTAATTTATTTTTTGATGCTTCTTCAAAGGCATCATTAATTTTTTTTATATTGATATCTTTTTTTGCCCAAAAAACTAATTCAACAAGAGAAACATTAGGAGTGGGCACTCTCATCGCAACACCTTCTAGTTTCCCTTTGAGGTTTGGTATTATTTCTCCTATTGCTTTCGAAGCTCCTGTGGAGGTAGGAACTATTGATTGACTCGCCGATCTTGCTCTTCTTGGATCTTTGTGTGAATTATCTAAAATTCTCTGATCGCTGGTAAAAGCATGAATTGTAGTCATAAAACCTTTTTCAATTTCAAATTTTTCATCAAGAACGCTGGTTACTGGTGCTAGACAATTGGTGGTGCATGACGCTGCAGATATTATTTTATCCTCTTTTGTAATTATATTTTGATTAACACCAAATACTATTGTTTTATCAGCATTTTTACATGGAGCAGAAACGATCACTTTTTTTGCACCATTTTCTATATGAGCAAGAAGTTTTTCTTTTGAATTAAATTTTCCAGTACATTCGAAAACATAATCAACATCATGTTTTTTCCAATTTATGTCTTCAATTTTTGTTTCTTGAGAAAATGTAATTTTATTTTTATTAATTATTAAATGATTTGGATCATAATCTAAATCAGCATTTAATTTTCCATGTATAGAATCATATTTGATTAATTTAGATGTTGTTTCTGAATTTGACCTGTTGTTTATATGATTAATTTTTAAATTTTTATTTTTACTTTCGACAATTGATCTAACAACCATACGACCAATCCGTCCCATTCCATTAATTCCTATTTTAATTGTCATTTTATTTATTTAATAATTTTTTAATAACATTTTTAATGTTTGTACTCTCTAGTCCAAAATATTTATAAATATCTTTATAGGGTGCACTTTTTCCGAATTCATCAATTCCAAAAGCAATACCGTTATCACCTACATATTTTTTCCAACAATCGCTTGATCCAGCTTCAATGGATATTTTAAATTTTGTTTCTTCTAAAATTTTATTTTTAAAAGATTTTGATTGTAATTCAAAAAGTTCCATACAAGGCATGGATATCACTTTGGAATATATTTTATCTTTGGCTAATTTATGGCTAACCTCTAACGCTAGATTAACTTCAGATCCGCTCGCTAATATTGTTAGATTAATTTTTTTATTTGTTCTTAAAACCTCATAAGCACCTAATGAGCATAAGTTTTTATTTGGGTATGTTTTTCTTACTGGATTTAAATTTTGTCTTGTCAAAGATAGCACGCTAGGTGTTTTTGAGCTTTTTAATGCATGTTCCCAACACTCGATAGTTTCAATTCTATCTGCAGGTCTGAATACATTTAGGTTAGGTATAGCACGTAAGCCCGAAAGCTGTTCTATAGGTTGATGTGTAGGGCCATCTTCTCCGAGTCCAATAGAGTCATGTGTCATTACATAAATGACTCTTTTTTTCATTAAGGCAGATAATCTAATCGAAGGTTTGCAATAATCAGAAAATATTAAAAAAGTACCTCCATAAGGAATTAGATGACTGTGAAGTGCGATACCATTCATAACCCCACTCATTGCGTGTTCTCTCACTCCGTAGTGAATGTAGTCACCAGTAAAATCTCCAGGTTTAATTATTTTATGGTTTTTAGTTTTTGTATTATTTGATCCAGCTAAATCAGCAGAGCCACCAATTAAATTATTTTTTTGTTTTGTTAATGCATTCAATGTCATTTCTGAACATTTTCTAGTAGCTAAACTTTTTGGTTCCTTTATTGCATTCTCTTTTTCTTTCTTAAGCACCGCAGTAAAGTTATTTTTTAAAGTTTTATTAAATTTTATTCTTTTTCTTTTTAATGCTTTGTCCCATTTTTTTTCTAAAATTTCACCTCTTTGGCCAATTTTTCTCCATTCATTTAAAATTTTATTTGGGATATCAAAAGGTTTGGTTTTCCAATTTAAGGCTTTTCTCACAAGCTTGATTTCATCTACTCCCAACGGACTTCCATGGGACGACGCTTTTCCTGATTTATTCGGTGAACCATATCCAATCTTTGTTTTACAAGAAATCACAGTAGGTTTTTTAGCTTTCTGAACTTTTTTTAGTGCTTTAAAAATTTCTTTTTCTTTATGACCGTTGATAGAAATATAATCCCAACCATATCCTTCAAATCTTTTTTTAAAATTATCTGAAACCGCAAGATTTGTTGGACCATCGATTGAAATTGAATTGTTATCAAATAGCATAACTAAATTTTTAAGTTTTAAATGTCCCGCTAAACTCATCGCTTCATGACTTATTCCCTCCATTAAGCATCCATCTCCAGCTAAAACATAAGTTTTGTGATTAATTAAATCTTTACCTAATTTATTTTTTAAAATTTCTTCAGCTATTGCAAAACCAACTGCATTAGATATACCTTGTCCAAGAGGACCTGTTGTAGTTTCAATACCTGTTTTTGGATGATATTCAGGATGTCCAGCACAAATAGAATTAAGCTGCCTAAATTTTTTAATATTATTAATTGATATGCTTTTATATCCAGTTAGGTAAAGCAAAGAATATAAAAGCATAGAACCATGCCCAGCAGACAAAACAAATCTATCTCTATTCAACCAATCTGGATTCTTTGGATTAAATCTTAAAAAATTTTTGAATAATACTGTTACAACATCTGCCATGCCCATTGGCATTCCCGGGTGACCTGAATTTGCTTTTTGAACAGCATCAATTGATAAAAATCTGATGCAATTAGCTAAATCATTGTGTAGTTTGCTCAAAATTATCCTGACTAGACTAAGAAGAATCTATTTAATAATATAAACATATATATATGAATTCTATAAACGAAAAAGAAAAAAAATTAAATATTGCATTAGAGGAATTAAAAAATTTAGATCTAACAAATCCTGAATTACAAAAAAATATCGAAAATTTAAGCACAAAACAAAATCAATTAGAAATTGAAAAAACACAGATTGAGGAAAAATATAAAACGTTACTCGAGGAACATGAAAATCTATCAAAAAAACTTGAGGATTTAAAAAACAAAGAAAAGTTGGAAGAAAGAAAACAAATTGAATTTTCTGAAAAAATTGACGAACTTAATCAAGAAACTGACACACTATTGGATGAAATAGATAAATGGCAAATGTAAGTATAAAATTTAACAACAAAGAGTTTTTGCTTGCCTGTGAAGATGGACAAGAGGAGCACTTAGAAGAATTGTTAATTCAGATTAACAAAAAGTTTAATAATTTAAAAAATGATTTGGGAAATCTAGGTGAAAATAAATTATTATTAATTACAGCTGTAAAAATAATGGATGAATATTATGAAACTAAGAAAAAAGTAGATCAAAAAAAAGAAGAATTAAACGATCTATCAAAAAAATTTAAAGAACTAAAATCTCTAATTTACGATTATAGGGACACAAAAGAATCTGAAATTGAAAAACTAAATCTTGATCATGAAAATTTAAAACAAGAAATTGACGATAATCAAAAAAAATACGAAAATTTAATTGATGAAGCTGCTGATCAAATATCAAATTTTGTAAAAAAAGCAAAATTAGAAAAAATTTCAAATTAGGTCTGTGAGTAAGTCTAAACTAAGAAGTAAAATTTTAAATCTTAGAAAAAAAAATTCGAATAAAAAACTTAGTCTTAATCCTGACAGAATTTATCAATTTTTAAAAAAAAATAAAATTAATTTCAAAAATGTAGGAGGGTATTACCCTTGTAATTATGAGATTGATGACTTGGATACGCTTTATTTTTTAAGAAACAAAATGGCAAATATTTCCTTACCAATAATTAGAGATAATAACCAAATGGATTTTTTTGAATGGACAAATAAAGATCCTTTAAAAATTAATAAGTATGGAATTGCTGAGCCAACTTTAGGAAAGAAAATTTACCCAGATATAATATTTGTTCCTTTAGTAGCTTATGATGATGATTTGAATAGATTAGGTTATGGTGGAGGATTTTATGATCGTTATTTAGAAAAAATATCTAAAATTAAAAAAATATTTAAAATTGGATTAGGATTTTCATACCAGGAGATAAAAAAAATACCTATCAACAAGTATGATAAGAAACTTGATTTAATAATAACCGAGAAAAAAATTATACAATGAGAATTTTATTTCTAGGAGATGTTGTTGGAATTTCGGGATGTTCTAAATTAACAAATAATTTATTAAATGAAATTGATAAAAACAAAATCGATTTTGTAATAGTAAACGGTGAAAATGCAGCAGTTCAAGGTGTGGGGCTAACTAAAGAAATATGTAATGATTTTTTTAATTGTGGAGTTAATGTTATCACAACTGGCAATCATGTTTGGGATCAAAAAGAAATTATGGAATTTATCGATAAAGAAGAAAGATTATTAAGACCTAAAAATTTATTTGAACCTGCACCAGGAAAAGGTTTTCAGATTTATAAAACAAAGAATGATATAAAAATTGGAGTTCTTAATTTGATGGGTAACGTTTTTATGAAAAAGTGTGAAGATGTTTTTGAAGCTTCTCAAAAATTTTTAAAAGAAAATGAAATAAAAAAGGATTTTGATTTACTTGTAGTTGATTTCCATGGTGAAATTACTAGCGAAAAAAATGCGATAGGACATCTATTTGATGG
>CACNVV010000017.1 GCA_902624015.1 uncultured Pelagibacteraceae bacterium | reverse complement strand
ATATACACGAAGAAAGTATCAAAAATCCAATCAACTCCTTTATTCCAAAAATCTGCTGTTGATATTCCTTTATTATGAGGAATTTCAAACAAGTAATTAAAACTACCTTTGAAAATAAAAGTACCAACGTATGCAAGAATTATTCCAATTACGAATGAAGCTGCAAAAAATATTGCGTTTTTATTTCTTTGGAAAAATGTCAGATTACCAAAATAATCTGTTTGTTTATTTGCCCATGCCAAAGACATTTTATCAAGTAAAATTGCAATTAAACTAATACATAAACCAGCCTCAAGTGCCAGCCCTATATTGAGCTGATTAAGTGCTAACAACAAGTTAAATCCTAATCCTTTCGCGCCAATGAACGCAGATATAACTGCCATTGAAAAACAAACCATAATAACTTGGTTAACTCCAATTAAAATATCTCTTCTTGCTGTTGGAATTAGTACCTTGAACATTAATTGCCAATTGGTACAGCCACTCATTCTTCCAGCTTCAATAACTTCTGGTGGTATAGCTCTTAAACCTAATATTGTTAATAATATCATTGGTGGAACCGCAACAACCATAGTAATAATTACAGCAGCGTGATCACCTACTCCAAATAAAACAAGTGCAGGAACTAATACAGCGTATTGTGGCATAGTCTGCATTACTAGAAGAATTGGGTACAATGCTTTTTCAACACGTTTACTTTTGTAAGCTGCAATACCTAGGCCTAAACCAAAAATAAATGAAAGTGGAGCTGCAACAAGTATAAAAGAAAGCGTTTGCATTGATGGTTTCCATTGACCAAATATAGAAATATAGATCATTGTTAAACCTGCAAACAAAGCCAATCCTTTTCCACTTAATTTATAAGATAGTAGAGCTGCTCCAGCTGCAACAATGGTCCAAGGTAAACCTGGCAACTCTAACCATGGATAAGCATCAATAAAATCCCAACTTGTAAATGCAACAATAGTTTCTAAACCTCCAAGTAAAATTTCTCTAATTAATTCAATTAAAAAAGTCATAAATGAAGTTAAATTTCTACTTATCTCTAATAATAATGGTCGAGTTTTAAATTCTTGAGTATCTTCGTTCCAAAACTCCATTGGCATCCATTCATTCATTAAGAAAAATAAAGAGTCGTTTATCCAAATAGGCAGCCATCCTAGAAGTGGAGGCAATCTCCAAAATACATCAAAGGCATAATACCTAACCTCTTTACCTAGAAAAAAGTAAACACTTTGGTTTGGATCTTTAACAAATTCAGCCTGGCCTCTTATAAATTTATAAGTTTCAGGAACATCAATTGCAAAACATAAAGCAAAAAATACAATTAATAAAAATAACCATTGAAATAATTTTGGATATTTTTTTAAATACTCCATATTTTAACTACCGTTTTTTCTTCCTCCAAAAACTGTATCTATTATTTTTGAAGGTTTAATTGATCCTACGATTTTATTACTTGAGTCAACTACTCCTACTAATTTTTCTTGAGTAAGTATTTTTTCTGCAACATTTTCTATAATTTCATCTTTTGATACTTTTAAATCTCCTAAATTATCTTTACTTGAAGCATCCATTACATCCTCAATAATCAAAACCTTCTCTCTCGGTACTTCTTCAGTAAACTTTCTTACATATTCAGTTGCTGGATTTAGCACGATATTGGCCGGTGTATCTAGTTGTTCAATTATACCATCTTTCATAATTGCTATTCGATCAGCTAACTTTAATGCCTCATCAAAATCATGAGTGATGAACATGATGGTTTTCTGTAATTTTTCCTGAAGTCTTAAAAACTCATCTTGCATTTCTTTTCTAATCAATGGATCTAGTGCAGAAAAAGGTTCATCTAAAAACCATATATCAGGCTCTACTGCTAATGACCTTGCGATTCCTACCCTCTGTTGTTGTCCACCTGAAAGTTCTCTTGGAAAATAATTCTCTCTTCCATCTAGTCCAACTAGTTTTACCATTTCCATTGCTCTACTAATACTCTCTTCAGTATTAGTGCCTTTTATTTGAAGCGGAAAAGCAATATTTTCAACAACTGTTTTATGAGGTAACAAAGCAAAGCTTTGAAAAACCATTCCCATTTTATTTCTTCTAAGTTCGATTAATTCTTTATTGTTTAGCTGAAGCAAATCTTGACCTTCTATAAAAATTTTTCCACCAGTAGCATCAGTTAATCTTGAAATACATCTAAGAAGTGTTGATTTACCAGAACCAGATAAACCCATCACTACCAACATTTCTCCCTTGGCAACTTCAAAAGAAGCGTTGTTTACTCCAACTATACATCCTTTTTCTTGGAAAGTTTTTGCGTCTACATTGCCGTTAGACTCTTTAAGCATCTTTTTGGCATTTTCTCCAAAAATTTTGTAAACCGATTCACACTTGATTACAGTTTCAGACATAAATTTTTTTAAAGTTATCTTAAATTCAATAAAATTAAAATGTTAATAATTGTTACCTTCCTTCATTAAAAATTTTTAATAAAATAAACTCTAGTATCAATTCCAGTACTTAAAAAACTTAAAGCTTCTCCACTTATAGTAATACTTTCATCAACACCTACGTTATTTCCACTAACCGTAAAACCAGCAAAACATTTACTTTTTTCTTCATCCCATTTAACAAAAGTTTCATCAATTTTATTTCCATTAATTGTATATAGCTCATGTGCTCTAAAATTTAAAAAATTTGCACCCATTATTGCTCTTTGAGGAATTAATTTTGTAGCTTTACAAACCTGCTCATATACTTCATCTGTTAATTTGTAGTGATCAGTTCCATCAAATGAGACCAATATTCCAGAGGGTAGTTTAGATATTAACTCACTTAGTTTTTTTTCTTCAGCAATTCTTTCTTCTTCTAACTTCATTCTTTTTACTAAATCATCACCTTGTCCAAAAATTCCATTTAAAATACTAAAAGATAAAATTACTATTAGAGTAATAGATATAAGACCAATAAATTTTCTCAAAGACTCAGGTAAATCTTTTATTTTATTAATATAATTTTCTTTAGACATTATTCTTGTAACTTACCGTTCTTCCAAATACCTGTTTTTTGTTTTCCATCAGCCCAAGTGAATGTTCCTTGACCATTCATAAAACCATTAGCCCACTCCCCTTCATAAGTAGAGCCATCAGGAAATATTAACGTTCCAATTCCACTCCAAACACTATTTTTAAATTCACCTTTATAAATATATCCGTTTGGCCAAGTCTCTACACCTTGTCCTTGTTTTTTTGTTGAAACCCACTCCCCTTCATAAGTGGTTTTATCAGTGTAAACCCACTTACCATAACCATTATCACAATTACCCTCTTTGCAACCGGTGCTTCGGGCAAATACAGAAGAACTTATTAAAAAGCTTAATAATATAAAAAGTAGAAATTTTTTCATGAATTTATTTTACACAAAATCTTATAAAAAAAAATCCCCCCCAACAAGTTGGGGGAGATTTTAAATTTTTAACTTTAATCCTTAATTAGTAAATGCTTTCCAAACTGACTCGTTATCAGCTAACCATTTTTTAGCTGCATCTTCGTGAGTCATTTTGTCAACGTCAACTAAAGCTGCCATTGCACCAATTTGACTTGTAGAGAAAGACATTTTCTTAAATGCTGCTGCTGCTTTAGGATGAGTTTTTGGGAAATCCTCATGAACTGCTTTTTTCAAGTATCCATCAGGAGAACCACATTTACCATCTCCACCATCTTCTGGTCTGCAACCAGCTGTGTATGGAGGGAAATCAATAAATGTGAAACCAGCACCATCCGTAAAGTTAGGCGTCCAGTTGAAAATGATTGTTCCTCTTCCTTCTTTTTCAGCTGCTGCTAATTCTGCCCAAAGTGCATCAGCACTTCCAGCAAATTTAACCCACCATAAATCACCTAAACCTAGTGCATCAACCCTTTGTGGAATTAAGTCACCATGCCAAGTTTGTGGACCTTCCAACATTCTACCTTTTCCATCTGGTGAATCAGGTGTTGTAAAGTTTTTAGCACAATCTGGATTTTTTAGGGCTGTCCAGTCTGGTAAACCTGGGCATAATCCTTTGTCAGTAACCCAGTTTGGATATCCCATATCCTCAAGAGTTCTTGCTTCATGATCACCCCAATCTAATAAACCACCTTTATCTAAAGCAGTAGTAAAAGATTTACCAAATGCAGATTCCCATACCTCGTGAGATATAGTTACATCTCCAATTCTAATTGACTCATAAACTGCTTGTGAGTCTGCGTTAACGTATTTAACGTTATTGCCCATACTTTCGAAAATCCCACCAATAACATAAGCCATTACAATTTGACTTGACCAGTTATGAGTTGGGATAACGATAGGCTTCTTGCTATCAGCGTTAGAAATTCCCGCAAAACTTACAACAGAAATCACTAGAGCAGATAGTAATGATATTATTTTTTTCATGTATACCCCTCTATTAATATTAATATT
Organism: uncultured Pelagibacteraceae bacterium; assembly: GCA_902624015.1. Lineage (GTDB taxonomy): Bacteria > Pseudomonadota > Alphaproteobacteria > Pelagibacterales > Pelagibacteraceae > Pelagibacter. The sequence goes on along the minus strand of CACNVV010000017.1, from coordinate 11,349 downwards.
TAATAGTCTATGACAAAACGAATAGGAAGGTAAAGAATTATTAGTTCTAAAAAATATATATATATTTAAACAATAAAAATGATGATAAAAAATATAACAAAATTTAAAAATTAAAATGTTAGGAACAAGTAAAGATATTAAATACCCTGGTTTAAATATTTTACCACCTGGAGTTGAAAGACATGTTGTTAATGGTGGTGCTCTTACTGCTTTTCAAATTTTTCCTGATGATGAATTAGAAATTATTAACAATGAGGGTAATCAAATTTGTGAAATACTTTGTTTTAACAAAGATGGTAAATCTGATGTTGGAATTTTAAATTTAAAATCAAACAATAAAAAAAATTTCATTAAAAATATTCTTAATGGTAAAGATGAAATGATATTAGCAACAAATTATCAATTAAAAAAAAGAAACTTAAATATCTCAGACTCTAAATCTTCAATCATATTTGATCCCGATACTAAAGCGGGAGAAAGCATGAAATTTAAATCAAAAGATAAATGTTTTGCTATTTTTGCTGCACCTGGCGATGATATGGATATAACAAATCAAAATCCTCCAAGTGATTTAACGATTTTTATCAAGAGATTTAAAATCATAAATGATAAAGAACTAAATGTAATACCAGATCCTGTATTTGAACCTCTGTATGAAGAAAACATAAAAAAAGAAACATCTATATCTTACCAAGTAAAAGAAGGAGATTATATTCAGGTAATTAGTCCAACTGGAAGACAGTGTTCTGACTTCGTAGCATTTGATACAAAAAAATTAGAAAAAGGGATTGAAAAGGGATTAGACTGGCAAACGACCAGAACATTTATGGGAAATACTTTTCCTGGACCTGGATTACACTCTAAATTTTATGATACAGACCATGAGCCTCTTGTTGAAGTTATAAGAGATACTGTAGGTAAACACGATACTTTTAATCTAGCATGTACATCTAAATATTATGAAGATGCAGGATATTTTGGTCATCCAAATTGTTCAGATAATTTAACTGAAAGTATGTCAAAATATGGTGTTCAGAAACAAAAAGGTTGGCATGCAATTAATTTATTTTTTAACACTTCTGCTGGAGGATTAAATTCTGTTATCTCTGATGAATCTTATTCAAGACCTGGTGACTATGTAATGTTTAAAGCTTTAAAAGATTTAACAATAGGAACAACTGCATGTCCAAGCGATATAGATCCGTGTAATTCATGGAATCCTACTAATATATTTGTTAGAACTTATGACAAAAATAAAGAATTTAGAAAATCATTTGGTTTTAGAATGAAAACAGACTCTGAAAATAAACTAACTAGAAATTCTGGGTTTTATGAAAAAACTTCAAAGTTAACTAGAAACTTTGTTGATGCTAGAGGGTTTTGGCTTCCAAACGATTACACCAAACATGGTTTGGTTAATGAGTACAATGCTTGCAGAAATGATGCTGTATTAATTGATCTATCATCACTAAGAAAATTTGAAATAATTGGTCCTGACGCTGAAGAGTTAATGAACTACACTCTTACAAGAAATATAAAAAAACTTTCTGTTGGGCAGGTTGTATATTCTGCAATGTGTTACGAAAATGGAATGATGTTCGATGATGGAACTCTTTTAAGATTAAGCGAAACAGGTTTTAGATGGATATGTGGAGATGAGTATGGTGGAGAATGGCTAAAAGAAATTGCAAAAAAAAAGAATTTTAATGCTATTGTTAAAAACTCAACTGACCAAATAAGTAATGTATCTTTACAAGGTCCAAAAAGTAGAGAAATTTTAAAAAAAATTATCTTTACACCACCAACACAGCCTTCGATAGATGAGTTGGGCTGGTTTAGATTTACAATTTGTAGAATAGAAGAGCTTCAGGGTATTCCATTAATTGTTTCTAGAACAGGTTATACTGGTGAATTAGGTTATGAAGTTTGGTGTCACCCAAAACATGCTCCCGAAGTTTGGGATAAATTAATGGAAGCAGGCAAAGATGATGGATTAATACCAGCAGGGTTTGCTGCCTTAGACAAACTAAGAATTGAGGCAGGTTTAATTTTATTTGGCGCAGAGTTTGATGGAGAGCAAGATCCTTTTGAAGCTGGTATTGGTTTTGCCGTTCCACTGAAAACAAAAGAAGAAGATTTTATTGGTAAAGAGGAATTGATTAAAAGAAAAGCTAACCCACAAAAGAAATTGGTAGGCCTAGAACTTAATGGAAAAGAAATAGCAGGCCACGGAGACTGTGTTCATATTGGAAGATCACAGGTTGGTATAGTTACCAGTGGATGCTTGTCCTCTACTTTGAATAAAAATATTGCTCTTTGCAGAATAGATGTTCAATACTCTGAAATCGGTACTGAAGTTGAAATAGGTAAAATCGATGGTCATCAAAAAAGGATTGGTGCTAAAGTTGTTGGTTTTCCATTCTACGATCCAACCAAATCAAGAGTCAGAGCTTAAAAAATAATGCCAAAAGAAAAAAAGACATTATTAGATTTTTGGGAAGATCAAATGAGACAGTCGCATACAGCTAGTAACTATTTTTTTAGAAAATCTCCTTCTCACTATCATATGATGTTATTAGTAATGTCTGCACATAAAGAAAATAAAAAGCTATCTGTTGAGGAACTTAAAACTAAATTATTTAAAACATCTAGACCTAAATCTGCATTAATTATTACTGAAGCTTGTGAAAAAGGATTCTTTCGTCTTGAAAAAACATCAACAGACCAAAGGGTAAAAAATATAATACCTAGCGATTCTTTTATTAAAGAATTTAATGAATACCTGGATACCTTAAAAAATATAAGTTATTAGCGACAAATTTCACAAAAATTGAAATATCTAAATTATATATATAATTTTTAGTTCTATAAAAAATTATATTAATTACTATTTGCAAAAAATAATGTTTTTATATGACGACATTACCTTCGAAAGCAAAAGTAGTTATAATCGGTGGTGGAATTCACGGTCTAAGTACTGCTTGGAAACTTTCTGAAACTTACAAAAATCCTGGTGACATCGTTGTCTTAGAAAAAAAAGATACTGCTGCTGGCGCAAGTGGAATTGCTTGTGGAGTTGTAAGAAATAATTATTTCCAACCAGCAATGAGAGAATTAATGGCTCACTCAGTTTCTGTGTGGGAGAGTGATCCTAAAGCATTTAAATATAACCCTGTTGGCTACTTACAAATTTCACCTGAAGTAATGCATGAAGATGTTGCAAGCATTTATGAGCAACAAAAAGCAATCGGATATGAGTCAGTATTTATTGAAGGTGAAAAAGATTGTTCGAATTATATGAAAGATATTTTTGATGATTGGCAAGCACAAGGAATCACTTCAATACTTCATGAAAAAAAAGGTGGATACGCATTTAACAAAGATTCAATTAAAGCACTTGAAAGTAAATCTACATCAAACGGTGTTCAGGTTATGAAAGGTGTAAAAGTAACAGGTTTTAAAAGAGGAAGTAACAGTAAAGCTGTTACAGGGGTGGAGACAGACAAGGGTACAATTGAGTGCGAACAGGTTGTTATTGGTGCAGGTCCATGGGCGAGAGATTTTTGGAATATGTTAGAGTTACCTAAAACGGCTAATATTAAAGGCAAAGACGGTAAAATGCATGTAACAGATATGTGGACATACTGGATGCTACAAGAAGGTGTTATTGGTGTTGAGCCAGATTTTCTAAAAACGAATGATGGAAAACAACCTCCTGTGGTTCATGTAGACTCGACTGCTCCGTTATATTCAGACAAAACAAAAAAATTATTAACAGATAAAATTTGGGGAATTTATTACAAACCTGACATTGAAGGATTAGGTGTACAAGGGGGAACTTCTCCTTACATAGTTAAAAAACATTTTGATCAAGTTAATGTTGATCCTTATGGAATTGAGTCACCTGAATATCAAACAACAGACGCATTTAGTGAAATGTGGTGTTCAGCTTTAGCGCATTGTCAAAAAAGATTTGAGGGTAAATCTGATTTATATAGAAAAGGACCATCAGGCGGACTTGGATGTATGACACCAGACTCGTTTCCAATCTTTGATAGATTTTTTGAAAATGTTTACATGATTGCAGATGCCAATCATGGTTATAAAATGATTGGGGTTGGAGAACTTGTTGCAAAAGAAATTCTTGGTACTGAAAGTGATTTATTAAAACCATTTAGATTCAACCGTTACGAGAAGGGTGAACTTCACCCTACTTCGAACAGTCCGTTTCCTTGGAGCTAGACTCTATGCCTAGACACAAATAAATTTTTCAGCTACGTTTGAATAAATTAAATTCATTGAGGGGTGAAAATGACAGATCTAGAGAAACACGTTAACCAGCCAGGTAGAGCGAAATTAGTTAAAAAAGTTAGAGAAAAAATTAATGAACTTGGCATCACTTATATTTATTATCAATTCATTTCTGTAACAGGTAGAGTTGTTGGTAAAGGTATACCTGCAGATCACTGGGAAAGAACAGCTGAAAAAGGATTTCAATTAGTTTACGGTGCTACAGCAAACTTGTTCTTAGATCGTCATAATAATTACATTGGATATGGACCGGAAGCTATGGAACTTGTTGGAATACCTGATCCTGAAACTTTTGTTCAATTACCATGGGATAAAAGAGTTGGAAGAGTATTTGTAACTTGTTTTAGAAACAGAGAAGAAAGAAAAAATCCAGGCGGTCATTTAACTTCAGACTGCAGAGGAAATCTAAGAATTTTCATGGATGAATTTAAGAAAAAACATGGTCTAGAATTAAGAGTTGGTACTGAGCCTGAAATGATGTGGTTAACAAAAAATGAGGATGGAACACCTACAGGTAAAGGTTTTTCTAAACCATTCTGTTATCACATTGATCAATTTGAGTCATTAAGACCAGTATTTATGAAGGTTATTGAGTACGCAAAAGCAATGGGTCTTGATATGATTCAAGGAGATCACGAAGATGCTCCGGGCCAATTAGAATTAAACTGGACTTACGATAACGTTTTAAGAAATGCAGATAGATTATCAACCTACAGACAAATTTGTGCTCAAGTTGCTAGAGAACATAATTTAATTGCTTGCTTTATGACAAAACCATTTATGGGTGTTTCTGCTAGTGGTTGTCATACAAATATGTCTTTATGGAAAGGTGGAAAAATAAAAATTAACAAACTTGGAAACAAAACTCTACCAGGTGTAGAAGAAGTATTTAGTTATGTTGAAGGTGGAACTAATACTTTCATGCCAGATACAAAAGATATGCAATTACCAGGTAAAATTGGTTTGCAATCAATAGCAGGTATCATGAAGCACTTACCAGCATTGACGGCTCTTGGATCTTCAACTGTAAATTCTTATAGAAGATTATGGGATCAAGGTTTTTGGGCTCCTGTTTACGCAGACTGGGGATATCAAAATAGAACTTGTGGTTTAAGAGTTTCTGCTCCAGGAAGATTTGAATATAGATCAGTAGACTCTATGCATAATCCTTATCTATTAGGTGCTGCTTTATTAAAAGCTTGTGATGAAGGTATAACTAAAAAAATGAAACCAGCAGCTCCAGAATCTAGAAATATTTATGAAGCTCAAAAAGCTGGTAAAGATGTAAAAAAACTTCCATTAAGTTTAGGTGAAGCTTTGGATAGGCTGGCAGAGGATGAAGTAATCAAATCTGCAATGCCAGATGAAATGTATAAAGTTTTCCATTGGTACAAAAACGATGAGTGGGAAAGATTCCTTGGTGCAACAACACAATGGGATCTGGATACTTATCTTGATTGTCTACCGTAGGTCACAGAAATAGATAGAAAGGGTATAAATATATGTGTGGAATAGCAGGTTTAATTCATAGAGGGAAATCTTCAAATGTTGGAAGTGAATTGCAAGGTATGCTTCAAGCATTAAAACATAGAGGAGAAGATTCAACCGGTTACGCTTTATATGGCGATACAGATGGTAAAAATTTCATTATGCGTTTTAAAGTAGGAGAAAACGTTGGAGAAGGAAGTTCATCAGTTATGGAGGATGTATCTGTTTACGATGAAAGAAAAAAGATTGTTGATGAAACTTTGGCTGAAATGGGAGCTAAAATAGTTAAAGAAGAAAGAACTCTTCCCTACTCTTTAAGATATGAAATTGATTATAATGTTAAAGATCTGTTAGAGTTTTCACAGCGTATAGAAAGTATTCCAGGTGTTGAAATTCTTTCTATGGGTAAATCTTTAGAAGTGATTAAAGATCTTGGAAACGCTAAAATGGTTTGTGATAGATATAGCTTAGATAAAGTTGTTGGAACACATGCTATAGGTCATGCTAGAATGGCTACAGAGTCTGGTGTAGATATCAAATCTGCCCATCCTTTTTGGGGATATCCATTTAGTGACGTATCAGTAGTTCATAATGGACAATTAACTAACTACTGGAATAACAGAAGAGTTTTAGAAAACAAAGGTATGAGATTTATGTCAGAGTGTGACTCGGAATTAATTGCTGTTTACCTTGCTGAAAAAATGAGAGACGGTGCAACTTTAGAAGAAGGAATGAAAGCATCTTTAACTGGTTTAGATGGTGTTTTTACTTACTTTGTTGCAACAAAAGACTCTTTAGGAATGGCAAAAGATACTATGGCTGCAAAACCTTTGGTCTTATATGAGTCTGATGATTTGGTTGCTATGGGGTCTGAAGAAATTGCAATTAGATCTGTATTGCCACAAGAAATTGATACATATGATCCGTTTGATGGGGAGGTGAAAGTATGGCAAATCTAAAAACAGTTTCAAAAAAATCAAAAGCCCAATCAATGGGTATGCACACAGAAGTATTAACAGGAAGAACCCAACAAAAATTCTTTAATCCTGATGAAGCAGAAAACTTTTATTACTTTGGTACTTACGATGTAGATTTTAATAAAAGAACTGATCTTGATGTTAAAGACATGACAGCTCCTGAGGCTAATAAAGAGATCGATAACTTAATGAGCCAAGGATATGGAACGATAGTAATAAAAAACCCACAAGGTAAACACAGTCTTGGAGTTGGTATTTTAAATAAACTGAATTTAATTTTTGAAGGAAGTTTAGGATACTTTGGAATGGGTTCTTGTGATGGTCCAATAGTTAGAATTAATGGAAGAGTTGGATGGTCATGTGCAGAAAATTTAATGGCTGGTAAAGTAGTAATCGAAAAAAATGCTGGATCTTGTTTTGGTGCGGCAATTAGAGGTGGAGATTTAATTTGTAAAGGAAGTGTTGGTGCCAGAACTGGTATTGATATGAAAGGTGGAACTATAATAATTGGTGGAGATGCAGGTGCATTCACAGGTTTTATGATGCAAAGAGGAAGAATAATTATTCTTGGAGATGTGGGTATAAATTTAGGTGACTCGATGTATGATGGGACAATTTTCGTAGGTGGAGAAATTGGATCATATGGTAGTGATGCAGTAGACGCTGAGTTAACTAAAAGCGATCAAGATTGGCTAAAAAGAAAATTAAAAGTAGCCGAGATTGGTGAAAACTTTGACGTCAGTAAAATGAAAAAAATTGTAGCTGGTAAGAAACTTTGGAATTATGACAATTTGGAACCTACAGAGAAGAAGGGAGCAATATAATGCCTAAGAAAAAATCTAAAAAAGTTAAAAAAAATGGAAAAGGTGTTGGTGGAAAAGCTGATGTCCATGTGCATGAAGAAGGTAAAAGGAATAAAAGTTTATTAGGTCATAACGCTATCTTCACACCTGAAGTAATAGACGACATTCATATTAAATCTCAATTAGGAAGATACAGAATGCGAGGAATGGCATTGATGAAAAAAATTCCTACCTTTGATGATTTAGTTTTCTTACCTGGAACACTAACTAGATTTGTAATCGAAGGTTACAGAGAAAAATGTGAAACAAAAACGGTTATTGGACCAAGATGTGAAAATCCAATTGAGTTAGACATCCCAGTTTATATTACAGGAATGAGTTTCGGTGCGCTTTCTTATGAAGCTAAAACTGCTTTAGCAAGAGGAGCAACTATGGCAGGTAGTGCTACATGTTCTGGTGAAGGTGGAATGATACCTGACGAAAGAAGATATTCTGAAAAATGGTACTACCAATGTATTCAATCGAGATATGGTTTTAATCCTCATCATGCACAATTAGCAGATGGTATTGAGGTATTTATTGGACAGGGTCAAAAAGTTGGAATGGGAGGACACTTAATGGGTCAAAAAGTTACTGACCAAGTTGCTGAGATGAGATCATTGCCATCTGGTATAGATCAAAGATCTCCAGCAAGACACCCTGACTGGCTAGGACCAGATGATTTAGCTTTAAAAGTAGAAGAGCTAAGACAATTAACGAAAAATAAAGTGCCAATTCAATTAAAGTTAGGCGCATCTAAAGTTTATGATGATGTGCGTATGGCTGCAAAATGTGATCCAGACTCTATTTATTTAGATGGAATGGAAGGATCAACTGGAGCGGGACCACACATTGCTGCTGCTAATACTGGAATTCCAGGAATTGCAGCAATTAGAGAAGCAAGAAGAGCAATTGATGATGTAGGTAAAACTGGAAAAGTAACATTAATTTATGCTGGTGGAATTAGAGATGGTGCTGATATGGCAAAAGCTTTAGCTCTAGGAGCTGATGCAATAGCTATTGGTACAGGGTCTATGATTGCATTAAATTGTAACAAAGACATCCCAGAAGCAAATTTTGAAAAAGAAATGGGAGTAAAAGCAGGTGAATGTTATCACTGTCATACTGGACGTTGCCCAGTAGGAGTTGCTACACAAGATCCTAAATTAAGAGCAAGATTAAACCCTGATGATGCTGCATTAAGAGTTTATAATTATCTTCACTCAATGACTTTAGAAGCTCAGTTGTTAGCAAGAGCTTGTGGAAAAACAAATATCCACTCTCTAGAGCCTGAAGATTTAGCTGCCTTAACATCAGAAGCATCAGCTTTAGCAAAAGTTCCATTGGCTGGAACTAACTACACAGTTGGTGTTGATAACTACCACAAAATATAGAGGTAACTATGCCAAAGAAAAAAAATAAAAAAGTAGCAAAAATAAAAGAGATTAAAGGACAGTTAGGCAAAAAGAAAGAGACTGCTAGAGAAAAAATGATTGGTCAGTCTATCGGTTACAGATACGATGTTAATCTTTTACCTGACTATTCTAAACTAACTCCATTTCTTAAGAAATATATAGAAGCAATGGGATGGGATGATTTAAATTGGTTGGAAGATGTCCATATGGGCTATGAGGAAGATAGACCTGCTGTATTCTGCAGAAATGCAAATGGTTGGGTTACAATTCCAAAATCAATTAAACTGCCAAATAATCAACAAGATAGAGATATGATTGCAAGAGAACTTTTAGTTAAGTTTCAAATGTCTCCAAAACATCCTCTTGTTGATTTGAAAAAAGCTTATTTAAAATTTTAATATTTCAATTAAGAGTTGATTTTTTTTAAAAACCTTGTGCACAAGCTAGGTTTTTTATACGTTTTTATATTTGTATCGAATCACAAAATTTAATAGGCTTCCGTAAACTAATATGGAGAGAGAATATGACTGATCAGTTAGGTGCTCTAACAACCATATTTACAGAATTTTACTACTGGGTGACAGTGGTACTGATGTTTTTAATTCACGTTGGTTTCTGTATGTATGAAGTTGGGGCTTCTCGATACAAACACCATCAACATACTCTTATGAAAAATACGATGCTGATACCTTTAGTAACAGTGACGTGGTTTTTATTTGGTTGGTGGATTTACTGGGCTTTTCCAACAGGACCTGGATTAGCACCATCAATAATGAATGAAAGTGCTGCACTAGTTACAGATGAATCTGCATTTAGTGCTACATGGTATACTGCTACAAGTGATTTAATGGCTGTAAATTTAGGAGACCACATTTCTGGTGTCTTCTGGGCTGCCTTTTTGCTTTTCTCTTGGACAGCTGCTTCCATCGTTTCTGGAGCAATCATTGAAAGAATAACGACCTTTGCATTTGGTATTTTAGCAATTGCAATTGGTTCTGTATTTTGGACAATTGATGCTGCATGGGGATGGCACTTCGACGGTTGGATGTTGAAACTTCTAGGATATCACGATGCTTACGCATCAGGAGTAATTCACGCAATTGCGGGTGGATTTGCTTTAGGTGTACTAATGGTTTTAGGACCAAGAATTGGTAAGTTTTCATCTAGTGGTGAACCAAGAAACATTGGACCAAGAAATCCTTGGTTAGTAACAGTGGGATTATTTTTAATTTATACTGGTTTCTGGGGATTTTACGCAGCATGTAACATACCTATTTTCGATCTAGGACCTGAGTATGGTATGGAAGGTATATCTTACTGGACAGCAACAAATATCTACGTAACACCTACTACGCTTAGTGGTATTACTTTTAACTTCTTGATGTCATTGTCAGGAGGATTATTAGCCGGATATTGGATTGCTAAAGGAGATCCTTTCTGGACTTACTCAAGTGGTCTGGCAGGTGTGATCTGTGCTTCAGCTGGAAATGATTTATATCACCCAATTCAAGCAATGATCATTGGTATGATCGGTGTTGTTATTGCATACAAACTACATTACTGGGTTGAACGTAAGTTCAAAATTGATGATGCGGTTGGTGCTGTAGCAGTACATGGTTATGCTGGATTTGTAGGTCTTGTTATTTGTGGTTTTGTCTTAAATGGTTATCCATCATCTGGTTACAGTGTTGGTGCTATGTGGGACGGAACAACTTATGCAACAATTAATCCATTAGGACAGTTCATCGGAGCATTAATAATGTTCGTTGTTCTTGGACTAATACCAGGCTACATCATAGCTAAAGTTCTTAACGGAATGGGTAAATTAAGAATCCCACGTGAAGTTGAGATAGCTGGATTAGACTATGAAATGATGGAGTCTGCTAAAGAAGATGAAAAAGCAGTTTCATCTGCAACCAGGTAAAGGAGAAAAATATGGCTACAGTTACAAACTGGATAGATCACCTTAATAAGCCAGCAGAAGAAGTTGCTGGTGCAATTTACCCTGGTGCTGGATCTGTTGAAGGCATACTGGTAATCATTGCATTAGTCTTATGGGTTGGTTGGCACGTTTTGACTGCAAAAGCTGAAAGTGATGAACTTTCAAGACTTGCTAGAAAAAGACATAGTGCTAACGATCACAAAAGCAATATTACCGACTGGTAATTCAAATTAAAATTTGGGCGCTACTTAAATGTAGCGCCCTTTTTTATGTTCTATATTTATGGAAGATAATAAAGAAGAATTAAGACCCTCAAAAATGAGAGGTGTAGCATTTCCTAAAGCTAAGTATGGTGTGATACTAGCTATAATTGT
>CACNVV010000016.1 GCA_902624015.1 uncultured Pelagibacteraceae bacterium | reverse complement strand
AGAAAAATCAGTATAAATATTATACCCATCATCCACTTTGTAAATTATTAAAGGTTTATCTGATTGATACAGATCCTCTAAATAAGGGTTAAATTTAAATTTATGCTGGCTGAGCTCTTTCAATTGCTTTCTCTACTATAGGTAAATGTATCAGACCTGCAAATAATGATAATGCGATAGATCCGTACCATGCATAGTCAAAATTTCCATTTAATTCATAAAATACACCACCTAGATATGCTCCTAGGAAAGAACCAATTTGATGGCTTACAAAAACTATTCCATATAAAAGTCCAACGTATTTTGTTCCAAATATATGTGCAACAATTCCATTTGTTGGAGGAACTGTGGATAGCCACAAAAAACCAAAAGTAACTCCAAAAACTATAGAGTTAAAAATACTTGGTGGTAAGAAAATAAAATAAATTATGGAAACTCCTCTTAAAAGATATATTGCACTTAATATTTTTTTCTTACTATACCTTGTTGCTAAATAACCGCTAGTAATAGTACCAGCCATATTAAATACACCAATCAAAGCTAAAACCATTGCAGGTGTCCAATCAGGTAAACCTTTGTCTGCCATATAAGTAGGAATGTGTGTTGCTACTAAAGCAATATGCCAGCCACAAACAAAAAAACCCAAAGTAAGATAAATAAAACTTTTGTTTGCAAATGCTTCTTTAAGCGCTTCTCTTGCTGTTTGATTATTGTCTTCATTAACACCCACAGGTATTTTTGGAGTACTAACAAATAATGATATTATCAATCCAACTCCTAAAAGAAGACAAAAATACAAAAGAGTATTTTCCCAACCTGTTTCAACTAAAGAATATCTTACAAGTAAAGGTGAAACAAAATATCCAAAAGATCCTGCACATGTAACAATTCCTGTGGCAATAGTTCTGTTAGATGCTGGGAAATGTTTAGCTACAACTGAAACCGGAATACCTATTGCAGTAGAACCTAAGCCAATCCCAATCATCACGCCTATGGTTAAAGTAAAATAACCTCCGGTATTAAAACCAGAATAAAAAAATAAAACCCCAACTAAATAAAAAACAAATCCGATAAATATTGCAACTGCTCCTCCATATTTGTCAGTAATCACACCAAACAAAGGACTAAATACTCCCCAGAGTAATAACTGTAATCCCATAACAAATCCAAAATGAGAAATGGAAATATCTAAGTCAGCATTGAAATCAAAATAAAATAATCCAAATGTCTGTCTTATTCCTAGAGAGATGATTACAACTATAGAAGCAGCAACTAAAGTGATTAGTGCTTTTTTGCTAATAGTAAAACTTTCTGAACTCATTTAATAAATTTTAATGCTTGTTTTATATCATTTATAATGTCTTTAGGATCTTCAAGCCCAATATGCATCCTTATAATATGTTCATCTTTATTTATATGTGTAAATTGCCTCTTACCTAGTGCCTGGTGTGTTTGATAAAGCGCTAAACTTTCAAAACCTCCCCAACTAAATCCATATCCAAAAAGTTTTAAAGAATTAACAAATTTTAATACTGAGTTTTTATTTTTTGATTTTATTTTAAATCCTAATAAACCTGATGCTCCAGAATAATATTTTTTCCATAATTTATAATTTTGACTACCTTTTTTATATGGATAAAAAACTTTAATTATTTTTTTCTGTTTTGATAAGAACTTAGAAACTTTAATTGCATTTTCTTGATGTTTTTCTAATCTTACATCTAAAGTTCGAATACCTCTTAAAATTAAATATGCATCATCAGGGCCTAATCTTAATCCTGAAACTTTATTTGTTGCTTCAACTAATTTAAAAACTCGTTTACTTATAGCTAAACTGCCACCCATTACATCTGAGTGACCAGAATAATATTTTGTTGCAGAGACAATTGACATATCAAAACCTAGCTTTATTGGTTTTAGGAAATAAGGTGTTCCCCAAGTGTTATCAATTGCTGTATAAATTTTATTTTTTTTTGCCAATGCAACTATTTTAGATAAATCTTGAAATTCAAAAGTGTTGCTTCCAGGATTTTCAACAAAAATAAGCTTTGTTTTTTTTGTAATCTTACTTTTCAGATCATTAAAATCATTTGGATTATAAAATATTGCTCTGATATTAAATTTTTTTAGGTATGTTTCCGTTAAAAGTCTTGATGGTGAATAAACTGAATCTGTAACAAGTATTTCATCATCTGGTTTCACAACACTTAACACTCCAAGAAATATTGCACCAAAACCAGTAGGTGTTAGATAAACTTTATAACATTCTTCAATTTTTCTTAAAATTTGTTGTAAAGCATATGTTGTGGATGTTCCCTGTCGGCCATAATCAAAATTTCCACTTACTGGATCTTTCAAATACTTATTTTGTGTTTTTTTAATATCCTGCATAGATTTAAAAATAATAGTAGAAGCTCTAACCACAGGAGGATTTACTGACTGATTATGAAAATCTTTTGCTGTATGTTTCAGGAAAGTCTTGAAGGAATTACCCATAATAAATTTGATATGTTATTAAGACAATGCTATATCCCATGAAAAACGTCAATAAAATTAAAATAGGACTAAATGAGTTACCCAAAGAAACATAGAGGCCGAAGAAAACAAGGGTCTAAAAAAAGAAGAGCTAAAAGAAAAAATAAGAAGAAATAATTCTTCTGCTATTCTTTAATCCAACCACCACCAAGCACTTTGAAACCAAACTGGTCTTTACGATAAAATACACATGCCTGACCAGGTGAAATGCCATCTTCAGGAATTGCTAAATTAACTTTTGCATTATTATTATCTATTAAATCAACTTTTGCCTCTAAAAGACTTCCCGTTGATCTAACTTTAACAAATAAATTTTGATCTAAATCCTCTTTGTTTGTTAGTAGATTTAATTCCTTTAAAGAAATTATTTTTTTTCCAAGTTTTTCTTTAGGCCCAACTATTATTTCATTTTTATGAGAATTAATCTTTAGCACATATAGAGCTTCTTTGTCAGAAACTTTAATTCCTTTTCTTTGTCCAATTGTAAAATTTATAATTCCATCATGAACACCAATCACCTCACCGTCTAAACTTTTTATATTTCCTTTCTGAAACGAGTCTGGTCTAAACTTTTGAATTACTGAAGCATAGTCACCATTCGGGACAAAACAGATGTCTTGACTATCGGGTTTGTCAGCAACATTTAAATCTAGATTTTTTGCAATTTCTCTTGTTTTGTCTTTTAACATTCCACCTAAGGGAAATCTTAAATAATCTAATTGTTCTCTAGTTGTATTAAACAAAAAATAACTTTGATCCCTATTTTCATCTATAGCTCTATACATGTTGGTAGTTTTATTTTCTGTAATACTTTTTACATAGTGACCAGTAACCAAAGCATCAGCTTTAAGTTCTTTTGAGACTTCAAATAAATCTTTGAATTTTACAGTTTGATTGCACTGAACACATGGAATTGGAGTTTCTCCTTTTAAATAACTCTCAACAAAATTATCTATAACTCCTTGCTTAAACTTATCTTGATAATATAAAATTTTATGTTCTATACCTAATTTGTGTGCGACACGTTTAGCATCCATTATGTCTTGACCTGAACAACATTGTTTTGATGCAGCTACTTCTTTACCATCGTCATAAAGTTTTAAGGTTATTCCAATAACATTATAACCTTGCTTTTTCATAATTCCTGCAACAGTGGAAGAATCTACTCCACCCGACATTGCAACAACTACAGTAGTATCTGAAGGTTTTTTATCTAAACCAATAGAATTTAAATCTTTATTCATAAGGTGGTATTTATACTTATTTACAATATAAGTTAAATTAAATGATTTTAGATTTTGAACCAGGTGACAAAGTCACTAATCCTCAAAAAAAAGAATGGGGAATTGGGCAAGTGCAATCTATAATTAATGATAAAGTGACAGTTAATTTTGAAAATGCTGGAAAAAAAGTCATTAACGCAAAAAATGTTGAGTTAAAAAAACTAGGAAAATGAAATTAAACTTTAAAGAGATTGTTGAAAATTTAATTGATAATTTTTTAGAGGCTGGAGATTTGGCTATTCAATTAAGAGAAAAAGGTTTGGTAAAAAAAATAAAATCAGACAATACACCAGTAAGTAATGGTGATTTAGAAGTAAACAAATTTATATCAAAAAAAATTTCTGAGATTACTCCTGCTTTACCTATCATTTCAGAGGAGACCTCGGAAAATAAAGATAAGCTAGATTTAAAAGATTTCTGGCTTGTTGATCCTATAGATGGAACTTATGATTATATTAATAATTTAGAAGAATTTACTATTAATGCTGGTTTGATAATCAATAATAAACCTGTTGCAGGATTAATAAATGCTCCTGCAAAAAAAAGAATGTTTTACTCATACGGAAAAGGTAATGCTTTTGAGCTTAGCAACAGTAAAAAAATTAACTTAAGCAATTTACCTGCTAAGAAAACAGAAAATTTAAAATTTATTTCATACTCAACTAAAATAAAGCCTGAAATTCAAAAAATTTATGATGATTTAGGAGTAAAAGAAAATATTAGAATGAAAAGTTCTTTGAAATTTTGTGTCGTTGCAGCTGGTGAATATGATGGTTATGTTGCAGAACCTAGGGCATATGAGTGGGATATAGCAGCTGGTCACGCAATTTTAGAACATGCAGGTGGAACTGTAACTGATTTTGAAGGAAATGAAATTTTGTATGGGAAAAAAGATTTAAAAAATCCAAGTATAATTTTGAAAAATAAAAATATTTTATAATGGATGAACAATTAAGAATAATACTAATAATTATTGTATCTGTTTCAATTTTTGGATTGATAGTGTTTGTTTTTGTAAAAAATTATTTAAGAAATAAAATAAATCAGCTCATAAAAGAAGAAGATGATAAAAAATTAAAGTAAATTTATTATTTTTAGATATTCGTCTTTGTCTATATCCATTACCTTTTTTGATGTTTCAAAATCAAAACCATTTCTTGCAAGTAGAGATATATCTTTTTTATAAAATAAAGTTCTATTATCCTCTGCTCTAGCTGGGCCAATTCGTTTCTTTTTACATAATTTTATTGCTGAAAAAAAATCTTGATCAGAATTATCTTCCTTTATTTTATCGACAGTATCCTTAATAAATGTCTCGTTAATTCCTTTTCCAATTAAATAATTTCTAATCTTATTAATTGAGTTTCCTCTTTGGATCATACTTTTAGCTTTGCTTTCAGAATAAAATTGATCATTTATAAATCTATTTTTTTCTAGATCGGACAAAACAATTTCAATCAGTTTATTTACATCTTTTTTTTTCACGTCAGACGCAGATAGTTTCATGTATTTTTTTAATAAATAAGTTTTAAGTTGCTGTTTTGAAGGGGCATACTTTTCAACATAAGCAAAGGCAAAATTACGCATCTCATTGACAGTTACTTGAAGCGTTTTTTTTCTATTTCTTATAGGAATCATTGTTAGATTTAATATAATATATCTATATGATTGAACAAATTTATACTTATTTCAATATTGAGACACTTTATATGTGGGTCAACCTTGGAGTTTTACCTTTTTGGTTTATCTTAATGGTGTTTCCGCAATCACATTTAAGTAGAATTTTTGTAACATCAATTTTTCCTTTTTTCATATTAAGTGGTGTGTATATCTTCATTTTATATAAATCTTATTTAATTGGTTACGATTTTGATGGAAATTTCTCTCTTTACCTAGGTCTAAGTGAGCTATCTAGATTGTTTGAAGACCATTTGTACATAATGATATTTTGGACTCACTTCATAGCAATAAACTTATTTATTGGTGGCTGGATTGTTAAAGACTCTCAAAAGTTTTCTATTAATAAAGTTTTGATGGCTTTGCCGTTAATTGTGACTTATTTAATTGGTCCATTAGGTTTATTTTTATATTGGATAATTAGAATTTTTTACGCAAAAAGAATTAGTTTATATGAGTAATCATATAGATTTTTATTTCGATATAATTAGTCCCTATGCATATATCGCACACAAAAAAATTCTTAAACATAAAAATATCGTATTCAATTACAAACCAATTTATTTAGGAGGTCTTCATAAGCTAGCTGGAATTGATTCTCCTGCATTTAATAAATATAAATTAAGGAATAATATTAATGATTGCAATTTGGTATCTGAAAAAAATAACATTAAATTCAAATGGAATTCAAATTTTCCAATTAATTCTCTAAGTATAATGAGAGGATATATTAGTGTTTGTAAGGACAAACAAAATGATTATTTAAATTGTTTTTTTGACGCTTATTGGAAAGATGATCAAGACTTATCAAACATCGAAAATTTTTCTAAATTATTAAATACATTAAATATTGATAATGATGAATTTTTTAAATCTATAAAAGAACAATCTGTCAAAGATAAATTGATTAAATTAACTGCTGATGCTTTTCGAAGAGAAGTTTTTGGAACACCGACCTTTATAGCTAATAATAAAACTTTTTGGGGTCAAGATAGACTTGAATATGCTTTAGAAGAGGTAAATAATAATTAAATTATTTTAAAACTACTGTTGCTCATTGCAGCAAATCCACCATCAATGTGGGAAATTTTTTCATAGCCCATTTCTTTCAATGATTTTACGGCCAAAGCAGATCTCACGCCTCCTGCACAAAATAAAATAAGCTCTTTATTTTTATCAACCTGTCCATTTTGTATGATTGGACTATTTGGATCTAAATAAACTTCTAACATACCTCTTGGGATATGATTTGCACCTTCAACTCTGCCACTATTATCTAATTCATTTATCTCTCTGATATCAATTAAATTACAATTATTACCTTCAAACATTTCAAAAGCTTCGTTTGCAGTAATTGTTTTTATTTCCTGCATTGCTGAATTAACTAAACTTTGAATTGATTTAACTGTCATAATTAATTATTTCTAACTTATGAAAGTTCAAAATAAAACAAGAAAATCTAGTTTTTTTAAAAAACTTTTTATAAAAATTTGTAGATTTTTTGATTATGAAATTGTCGATCAAGGTGATTTTAGTTTTCCTACAACTAATAAAAAGGGATCAAAAAACTTATCCAATTTAGGAATACAGTCTCTTGTGCTGCCAATGGGTAGAATTAAAATAAAAAGACAAATTAGATCACTGGATATAATTTTAAGAACATGTGCCTCAGTAAACATGCTAACTCAATCGAAGAAAAGGATATTTAAATCAAATAAAGAAGATTATTCTTTAAAAACTTTAAAATCACTTATTAATTCAATAAACAATAATAAAAAAATATTTAAAAACATCAAAGTCAAACTTACTATAATTGATCATAACTCTAATCCTAAAGTTATTGAAAAATTTAAAAAACTTTTAAAAAAAGAGTTTTTTAAAAGTGAGATTCTTAATTTAAATATTAATTTTTATAAAAGGAATATTAAAAAAATTAATCAACAAGGAAATAAAGTTACAAATAATCAAATTTCAAATATGTCTAATATTAATCAATCACTTAATATTGGAAAAAACTGTGATGATTTAGTTTATTTTGTAGAGGATGATTACTTACACAAGAGAGATGCTATAGAAGAAATGATTCTTTCTTATGAAAGGATTTCTTCACAAATAGGCAAAGAATTAATTATGTGTCCTGCTGACTATCCATATCTTTATAATAAATTAGAAGACTCTAAAATAATTCTAGGTAATAATTGTCACTGGAGATCTATAGATGAATCTTTATGTACTTTTTTAACTAGCAAAAAAATAATAAATAAACATTTTAAAAAATTTGTAAGTGCTTGTGAGTTTGAACATTATCCTTTTGAAAAACCATTTCATGATATATATAAAAAGGAATTATGTATCAGTCCAATGCCAGCTTTGGCAGTGCATTTTACTAACATAAATTCAATATATGGTTTATCCCCTTTGATAGATTATGAAAAATTATGGAAAGAAAATAAAATATGACATTAAAAATAAATTCTAAAGCACCAAGTTTTGAAATTCCTGCAACTTCAGTTGGTAAATATTCATTAAAAAACTCTAGTGGAAGATATCTGGTTTTATATTTTTATCCAAAAGACGATACACCAGGGTGTACTATTGAAACTAATGATTTTAATAAACTTCTTTCTAAATTTAAAAAATTAGACTGCGAAATATATGGGATATCAAAGGACAGTTTAAAAAGTCATGACAAATTTAAAGATAAATACAAAATTAAGTTTGATTTACTTGCTGACGAAGAAAAAAAAGTTCTTAAAAAATATAAAGTTTGGGGAAAGAAAAAATTTATGGGTCGTGAATTTATGGGAATAATTAGAACGACTTATTTGATAGACAAAAAAGGTAAAATACTTAAGGTCTGGGACAACGTTAAAGTTAAAGATCATGCTAAAGAAGTCTTAAATACTTTACAAAATATCTTAGAAAAATAAAAAGACCCCTTATTTCTAAGGGGCCTTTAGTTAACTAACTAGAGAGAGAGATTATAGTTAATTCTTTTTATTAGAGGCTCTTCAATGAGATAACGACATGGAGATCGAAGAGCCTCTATATTGCATACAATTAGTCTCGTATTGCGTATGCTATTACTCCTGTTTCTGTAACGTCAGTACCTTTGGTTTCAGCTTCTTTACTTAATCTAATTCCAAACGTAGCTTTCATTATTGACCAGATTATATAGGACACAACAAACACAAAAATGTTAATTGAAAGTACACCGATTAATTGTGCACTAAACGATGCATCAGCGTTTGTTAATGGCACTGCTAATGTTCCCCAAATACCAGCAAACATGTGAGCTGGAATTGCACCTACGACATCATCTAGTTTGAAACTGAATAACAGTTTAGTTCCAAATACTACGATTAATCCACCTACAGCTCCAATGAAAATAGCAGCTAAAGGTGTTGGTGCTAATGGTTCAGCTGTAACAGCCACAAGACCACCAATTGCTCCGTTTAACATTTGAATTACATCTGTTTTACCAAACATTAATCTTGTAATTATTGCAGCAGCCATAACACCACCACAAGCAGCAAGATTAGTATTGATAAATATTGCTGATACAGCAACTGCATCATCAAACGTTCCGATAGCTAGTTGAGATCCACCATTGAATCCAAACCAACCTAACCATAATATAAATACTCCAACAGTTACTAATGGAATTGAAGAAGCAGCAAAAGGTTTAATTGCTTTCGCCTCACCTTTACTATCAAATCTTCCATATCTAGCACCTAACAACATGATACCTGCTAAAGCAGCTGCACCACCTGTTGAGTGTACTAATGTAGAACCAGCAAAATCAGAGAAGCCTAGTTCTGCTAACCAGCCTCCACCCCATTGCCAACCCATAACGATTGGATAAATAATTCCAGCTAAAATAGCTGCAAATAAGAAAAACGGCCATAGCTTAATTCTTTCAGCCATAGCACCTGAACAAATTGAAACTGTAGTTGCGCAGAATACCATTTGGAAAAACCAGTCAGAACCATCAGCATAACCTGTATCAACTGCACTTGCATCTGACCAAGGTGTAAATGTTCCAATGTATCCTCCTTCAGGAATTCCGTAAGCTAAATTATAACCAAAAAGCCAAAACATAATTCCGGCAATTGAATATAGACCTATATTTTTAGCACAAATTACTGATACACTTTTTGAAGTTACCATACCAGATTCTAGCATTGCAAAACCTGCTGCCATGAACATGACAAGGAAACCACAAATTAAAAATAGTAGCGAATTAAATATCGCTTGAACTTCTCCAGAGACAGTTGTCTCTGCCATACCTGCACTACTCATGTTTAATAAAAAAATTAAACTAAGAAGCGGTGCTGATATTTTTTTTATTATTTTAGTCATTAGACCTCCACTTGTTTAAGTGGTGTCTTATAATTTTATTAATATTTAAAACTAACGCTGATTAGGAAAATTGGGTATGCAGTTTTTGCATATAGAAACAGCCCTGAACGTGTTTTGAAAACGTTAGGGCTGTTAAAAAAATATTATCTGTTAAATACTTCTTTTAAAGCTTTAGCTGGTAAGAATTTTACTTTTTGAGAAGCAGCAATTTGAATCTGCTCACCTGTTCTTGGATTTCTTCCAACTCTTGCTTTTCTCTTAGCAACTTTGTACGTACCAAATCCAGCAATTTTTACTGAATCATCACCTTTTAGAGCATCTAAAATAGTGTTGGTAATTGTATCAAAAGTTCGCTCAGCATCTGCTTTGCTCAAGTTTAATGAGCCAGAAAGCTTAGCAATTAGTTGTTTTTTGTTCATTTTAGCTCCGGTTTTGTTGGTTAATATTTATACTTGTCATAAACGTTGATAAATCAAGCTTTTTTTTAGTGTTTAGTTTTTTTTAACACACAATATCTTGTAAAAACTTAAATTAACGTTGAATTTATTGATTTTTTTTACTTTTAAAAATCTGGATTATCTAAACAAACCTAGGTCTTTTAGATCATTAAATGTGGTGAAAAACATCAATGATAGCAACAAAAACAATCCGATTCGAAAAAAACCTTCTTGAGTTTTTTGAGATAGAGGTCGGCCTAAAACTTTCTCAAACGCATAAAACATTAGATGTCCTCCATCCAACATTGGTATTGGAAAAAGATTAATAAGTCCTAAACTTATAGAAATATAAGCCATCATGCTAATGAAAGCCAACACTCCAAAGGTTGCAACTTGTCCAGAAATTTTAGCAATTCTAATTGGACCTCCCAATTGAGAAGTATCTGCTTTACCTAAAATCATTCCTCCGATGTATTTTAATGAGGAAACGCTTACAAAATAAACTTCATAACCTGCATGATATAAAGCTTGCGCAGGACCTAATTTAACATGGTTAACTTTATTATTATAAGCGCCAAGCTTAATACCAACCATTCTTTTATTAATCTTGTTTCCTAATCCATCATCACCTTCAACAATATTGGGTTTTACTTTTAGTATTAATTCATCATAGGAACGCTTAACTTTGAAATCTATAAAATCACCAGTAGACATCGTGATAAATTTAGAAACTTCCATAATACTTTTAACTTCATTACCGTCTATTTCTAGAATTATATCCTCAGCTTTTAGACCTCCTGCCATTGCGGGACTATCTTTTTGAACTTCATTTATGACTGCAGGGGTAAAATCTTTGCCAATTAAAGTATAAATTGAAAAAAATATTACTAATGCTAATAAAAAATTAGCTAAAGGACCGCCAAATACAATTAAAACTCTCTGGTATAAAGGTTTCAAAATAAATAATTTTTCCCGCTCTTCTTCATTATATTTCTCTAAAATTTCTTGATGATCTGCTTGTGAATAAACATTCCTATCTCCAAAAAATTTTACATATCCACCTAGAGGAATTGCACATATTTTCCATCTTGTGCCTGATTTATCATTCCAACCAAATAACTCTTTACCAAAACCAATTGAAAAATCTGTAACAGCTACACCATATTTTCTTGCAAAATAGTAGTGTCCATATTCATGTATAAAAACTACTACTAAGATAAGTATTAAAAATGGAATGATATAACTAAGCATGACTTAAATATATTATTATTTACAATTAACTCAATAAGCTAAAATGCCTTATTATTGCTAGGATTTATATTTTAGTTTAAATTTTGATCATTAATACTGTATAATATAAATATGCCATCATTCGATGTAATAAGTAAAATAAATTATCAAGAATTTGATAATGCTTTAGCTAATTGTTTAAGAGAAATCAGTAACCGCTATGATTTTAAAGGACTTTATATTTCAATTGAACGAAAAGATAAAACGGTGACTACCAATGCGCCTGATGAATTAAAATTAAAACAAGTAAATGAATTGTTACAAACTCATTTAGTTAGAAGAAAAGTAGATCCAAGAGTATTAGAAGTTAAAAGCTCTGAAGGAGCTTCAGGAGGATCAATTAGACAAGTTAGTGAATTAAAAGAAGGTATCAGCCAAGAAAATGCTAAAAAAGTAATTGCTGACATTAAAAAACTAAAACTTAAAATTCAGATTAAAATCCAAGGCGATGAATTAAGAGTAGATGGAAAAAAGAAAGATGATCTTCAAGAAGCTATCGCTGCAATCAAAGGAATTGATATAGGTCTTCCGATTGATTTTGTTAATTTTAGAGACTAATTAAACCTTTTGAATTAAAGAAGCGCTGTTGTTTGTAGGTTTATTTACGTCTTTTGACACTTCATGAAAAATTAAATTTGGTATTTTACGCTCTTTTAAAAACGCTGAACCTTGTAATTCTAAATTTAAATAACGATTAATATCAGATTGATTTAAAATAACTGGTTGTCTGTGGTGAATTTCATTTATGTTTTCTTTTGCTTCCTCTGTAATTAAACAAAACTGATCATTTTCAAAGATCCCAGCAAAAAAAATGGTGTTTGTATCTTCACGAGTAAAATAATGGGGAGTTTTTTCTTTCTCTTCTCTTTTCCATTCATAAAAACCATCTGCTACAGCAACACATCGGTTGTTTTTAATCAATTTTTTAAAAGAAACTTTTTCATCAATAGTTTCTAACCTTGCATTAATTAAAGCTTTAAAATCTTTATCTTTAGCCCAACTAGGTACTAAGCCCCATTGTAGATTTTCTAAAGTATTTCCATTTTTATATTTTTTTATTACAGGTAGTTTTTGATATGGATGAGCATTATAGTTTTCAGTATCCTCAACCTGAATTGCTGATTTCACCAATTTATTTGTTTTTGTTACCGGGTTTTTTACTACATATCTTCCACACATTATATTGTCTGCTGTTTCATTAATTCTTTTATTTGCTTGATCATTATTTTTGGAGATTTCATAGCGGGATATATTTCTTGCGCTTGTTCATAACTTCTTATTGCTTTTTCATAATTCTTAAGTTGAATATTTACTAAACCCTGTCCTGCTAAAGCTCCAAAGTGTCTTTTTTCTAAGGCTAATACTTGATCTATATCATCTTGAGATTTTTGAAATTCTCCTAGCATATAAAGTACAGTTGCCCTTTTATTCCAAGCCTCAGCCCAATTTTGATCAAGATTAATAACTTCAGTAAAAATATCTTTTGCTTTTATATAGTTTTGATCTCTCACAAATTGAGAGCCCTCTTCTAATCTTGCAGTAAGTTTTTCATCTGTTGGATGGGTACTCCATAAAGCCCAAATTTCTTGTTCAATTATAAAAGCTACTTTAGATTTATTTGCTCTTAACTCATTAAACAATTGGTTCAGTCTAGTATCCCTTTCATTTCCTAATGAGCTAACTTGTGAAAATAAATAAAACAAAACTATTAAGAACAGCTTCTTCATAATTAAATATTATCAAATATTAGAATTAGAGTCTTCGGTCTTAAGTGTCTTTGTTGTTATTTTTACAACTATAAAAAGAAATATCTTTTTCTTTGTCCTCTTGTTTTATATTGGTTGTAATTTCATGAATAAGTTCTCCTGTTTTTTTTGTAAAAACTGCAGATTCTGAGTAATTTCTCTTCTCATCAAATGCTTGGATTAAAACAATATCTTTATTAGAAATTTTAACTTCTAGGTCAATTTTATCAATAAATTTAGATAAATTTTTTACTTTTAAAGTATTAGGAGTTTTAGACTCGATTATTAACTTATTAATATCTGCTCTATTAACTTGTTCATTAGAAAATGTTTCAAAATTGTGATCTGGATTTTTTAAAATTACTTTTTCAAACGTACACTTAAGATTTAAATCTGAGTTAATGGTTACGTTCGTATTTTGAGCTTGAGCAAAACTAAGGCAACATAATAAGCTAAATATTGATAGAAAGATTTTCATTTAATTAATTATATTAATAATACTTTTTTTTATTGTTTCACTTACTTTAATTGTTCCATCTTTGTTGGGGTGTATACCGTCTTGTTGATTCAAACTTGGATTAAGTGCCACACCTTCTAGAAGAAATGGGATTAATGCTAAATTATATTTTTTTGATAACTTTGGATAAATAGCATCAAACTCTTTTTTATATTTTTCCCCATGAGTATCTGGTGCCATCATTCCAGCTAAAATAATTTTAATTTTTTTATTTTGAGCAACTTTTATTATTTGTTCTAAATTTTTTTCCGTTTCCTCTGGTTGGATACCTCTAAGCATGTCATTAGCACCTAATCCTAAAATAATTAAATCAATACCTGGCTCTGATAAACTCCAATCAGCTCTATTTAATCCTCCTGATGACGTGCTACCAGAGACACTTCCATTAATGACTTTAATATTTAACCCAGCTTGCTTAAGATTGTTTTCTAAAACTATTGATAAATGCTGTTCTTTAGGTAACCCATAACCGGCCATCAAACTATCACCAAATAAAACTACCTTTTCTATTGCACTTGCGTTTATGTGCACTAGAAAGATTATCAAAATTTTTGTAAATAAACTTTTGTTCATGAGTACTCTTCTTAAATTAAAAAAAATAAATCTCAAATACCAAACTGGCAAAGATAGTATAAGTGTTTTAAAGAATATTGATTTAAATATTAAGAAAAAAGAAACTGTTTCAGTAGTTGGAGAAAGTGGCTCAGGGAAAACAAGTTTAATAATGTTAATTGGAGGCTTAGAAAAACCAACCTCTGGCAAAATAATATTTAATGATCAAGAAATAACAGGCCTTAGTGAAGATGAAGTGTCTGAGATAAGAAAGAAAAATATTGGAATAATATTTCAATCGTTTTATTTAATTCCTAATTACACAGCAGTTGAAAATGTTGCTTTAACGCTTGAACTTAATAATTTTAAAAATCCAGAAAAAGAAGCAAAGATTTTATTAGATCGTTTTGGTTTGAAACATCGTTTTAATAATTTACCAAGTCAATTATCAGGTGGTGAACAGCAACGAGTTGCTATCGCTAGGGCAATTGCAATGAAGCCTGAATTAATCTTAGCAGATGAACCAACAGGAAACTTAGATACTGAAAATTCTATCATGATTGCAAATATTTTATTTAAATATGTAAAAGAGGAAGGTTCGTCTTTAATAATGGTAACTCATGACCCTAAGCTTGCAGACAAAGCTAAAAAAAAAATAAAAATAAAAGATGGAAAAATTAAATAATCCTTCAGAATTTAGTTTGATTTTTAAATACGCTTTAAAAGACTTAAGCAGAAATTATCATAAAATTTCTAGTATCATTGTTACGCTATTTATAAGTCTGTTTATCTTAAGTGCTATTTTCACAATTGAAGATAGTCTTAAAAAAGAACTTAATGATAATGCCAAAGCACTTTTAGGTGGAGATTTAGAAATTGATTACAATCGTAATCAGGGAAATTTAGATTTAGTTAATCAAGTAAAAGAGTTTGCAACTGTTTCTCAAATGATTGAGTTCAGTACCATGCTTTCAACTACCGGCAGAGAAAAAAATAAATCATTATTTACTAGAATTAAAACTGTGGATGAAAAATATCCTTTATATGGAAATGTTGTGTATGAGCCAATTGGTGCTTATGAAAAAATGCAAAAAGAACCTAATACTATCCTGATCAATGAAAGTTTATCAAAAACCCTAAATATTAAAATTAACGAAATAGTAAAAGTTCAAGATCAAAATTTTACAGTAATTGGAATTATTAAATCAGTACCAGATGTAAGCGGATTTGTTGCATTTGGCGATTGGGCTTTAGCAGGAAAACAAACTTTAGAAATTTTAAAACTAAACGGTATTGGAAGTTTTTTAAACTATGAATATAAAGTAAAGTTTAATGAAAATGATAAGCCAGAGGAAATTGAACAACGAATTGAAGAAATCTTTAAAAACGATCAAAAAGTTAAACTTAGATATCCTGAAAATTCTGCAAGTGGTATAAAGAGAATTATTAATAATTTTTCTCAATTTTTATCTCTTGTATCTATCAGTGCAATGTTGATAGCAGGCATTGGAATAGCAAATACTTTGCTTTCTTTTATTAATCAAAACAATATGTCGATAGCTGTACGAAAAGCAGTTGGCTTTTATTCAGGTAATATTAAAACACTATATTATCTGCAGTTATTTATACTTTTATTTATTATCACTGTTGCTGCTTATGGGTCGAGTTTTTTAATTGTACCAATAGCAGATAAATATTTATCTGATGGATTAGGATTAAATGTTTATCCAGTATTTTCATTGCTCAATTTTTTAAAAATATTTTTAGTTGGATTGTTGGTTCTGGTAATTTTTTCTATCCCAACAATCAGTTCTATTGATCAAGTAAAAGCGTCTAATTTATTTAGAAACGTATTTCAAAATCTTCAATTTTATTATTCTAAGAGATCAGTTGTTCTTAGCTTTGTTTTATTATCTATCTTAATTTTATTATTCACGATTGGATCTGAACAACCTTCTTATAGCTTGGGCTACTTTGCTGCTTTTTTTGTATGTTTAATTGTATTTTTCTTACTTTCAAAATTAATTATTTTTTTCCTAAAAAAATTCAAATCTAGTTCAATAATTTCTTTAAAAGTTTCAATTAAAAATATTACCCAAACAAAAAGTATAACTCCCATTACAGTTATGTCTCTTGGTTTAGGGGTTACTTTGTTATTAACATTAGCTTTAGTTGGTACAAATTTTCAAAGAGAAATAGCTAAATCTATTCCTGATATTGCACCTGATTATTTCTTTGTTGGCATTCAAAAAGGAGAAAGAGAGAAATTTGAGCAAGGTATTTTAAATATGGACCCCAATGCATCTATTGAAATTGTGCCAATGGTATCTTCTGGAATTGTAAAAATTAATGGTGTAGATCCTAACACTTATATTAAACCAGATAATGATAGTTACTGGGTAATTGGTAGTGAACGAAGATCTTCTTGGGTAGAAAATGTACCTGAAGACAATCCAATTTTACAAGGTGAATGGTGGGATTTATCAAACCCAGATCAACTTCAAATATCTTTAGATGCAAAAGTTGCTAAAGATTTAAATATCCAGTTAGGAGATATTTTTACTTTAAATGTTTATGGGCGTGAAATTGAAGGAAAAATAATTAATTTCAGAGAGGTAGATTATCGAGATTTAAGCATCAACTTTGCTATGTTATTTAATCCTCAATTTGCAAAAAATATTCCACACGAATATTTGGCTACTGCAAAATTTAATTCAAATAAATTTGATGAAACTGAAATGCTTGAAATCATGCCAAGTTTATCAATGATAAAAATTGCAGATTATTTATCTAAAGTTACAGCTGTTTTAAATAAAGTATTTATTGCAGTTACCTTAATCTCTGCGGTTACTATTGTTATAGGGTTAATCGTGATTTCGAGTGCAATTATGGTTCAAGGAAAAGTAAAAGAATATCAAAATTTAGTCTTTAAAATTTTAGGTTTTTCAAAAAAACAAATTATTTTTTCATCATTATTTAAATCTGTAATTTTAATTGCAATATTTTTTGCAGTGATTGGTTCAAAATTTATTATGGAAAATATTTTTGAGCTAGTTTGGATGTTTGACTTTAAAGTTTTAATCTATTTAGGATTTTCAATTGGCTTTGTTACTTTA
>CACNVV010000015.1 GCA_902624015.1 uncultured Pelagibacteraceae bacterium | reverse complement strand
TCAGATGTTTTTATTTTATTCATTTACCTCAAAGTCTTTAATAAAATCTTCATTTGGGTTTATACCAATACCTATATTATCTGTTACTGATGCAAAACCGTTATTATTTTTAACTTGGTTTAAAATTGAAAATTCTTCCATAGGTAAATCTGTGATAAAAATATTTTTTTCCGTTGTATCGAACTCAAGCATAGATTTTGATGGAAATAACCCACCAGGCATATCTGGCTGAGCTGTTAATAAATGAAGATTAACTGCAATACTAATTGCAGAGCCCCATACATGATTAATTACTGGGATAAAATTTGCTTGTGCTAATGCTGAGACTTTTAAATACTCTGTAATACCCCCAAGTCCACAAACCTCTGGTTGAGCTATATCTATGCATTTGTTTGATATCAATTTATTCCAGCCATACTTAGTAAATTCAGCTTCTCCTCCTGCAATGCTAGTTGAGATTTTTTGTTTTAATTCACTGTAACCCTCATAATCTTCAGGGGCAACAGGTTCTTCAAACCAATAAATATCAAGTTCATCTAAACCTTTTCCGACATAAAGAGCATCTTTCAAATTATAAGCATGATTTGCATCAACCATTAATTTAAAATCTTTTCCAACAGAATCTCTTACAGCTTGAACCAACTTTAAATCCTCCTGTGGACCTAATCCAACTTTCATTTTCATTGCTTTAAAATTTTTTGATTTTATTTGCTTAGACTCTTCTTTGAACAAGGCGATCAATTCATCAAATGATTTTTTTTGTAACATCATCCCATATCCATAGACTGGAACTTCACTATTGCATTTGCCTCCAACAAGTTGATAAAGAGGAGCGTTTGTTTTTTTTCCAAGAATATCCCATAAAGCAATATCTACTCCTGACAATGCTTGAATTGGCATGCCTTTTTGACCGCTATCTCTTAAAAGATTGTAAACTTTCTGCCAGATATGTTCTTTGTTTAAAGGATCTTCACCAATTACTAAAGGTTGTATAACCTTTTCAACAATAAACTTGTTCGCTAAAGCTATATTTCCAGGACCAAAACATTCACCCCAACCTGTTATTCCTTCGTCTGTTTGAACTTCAACAAGATGGGCTGTACGATGTTTGTAATATTGCTGTGAATAACCAAGCTCTTTTTCTAACTCATATCTAAGCACATGACTTTTAATAGAAGTTATTTTCACAATTAATTATAAAGCAACTACCTTAGAGTTCTGCTCTCCTAAATGTTCGATTGATAATTTCATAGTATCGCCTGCTTTTAAAAACTGTTGAGGTTTCATTCCCATACCAACTCCTGGAGGTGTTCCTGTTGTAATTATGTCACCTGCTTGAAGAGACATATATTTACTCAAATAAGAGACAATAACATCAACATTAAATATCATTGTACTTGTATTACCTGTTTGCATTCTTTTTCCATTAACATCTAAACTCATCTTTAAGTTGTTAACGTCTGCAATTTCATCTTTAGTAACAAAGTAAGGGCCAATTGGTCCATAAGTATCATGAGATTTTCCTTTTACCCATTGACCCATTTTTTCAATTTGCCATTCTCTTTCACTTACATCATTAACCAAACAATAACCTAATATATGATCTTGAGCTTGGCTTTCAGAGATATGTTTTGTTTCTTTTCCTATAATAATTCCAAGTTCAACTTCCCAGTCTAATTTTTTAGATCCAGAAACTATTTCAACGTCATCATTAGGTCCAACTATACAACTAGTAGCTTTCATAAAAACTATTGGTTCAGAAGGAACATCAGCTCCAGTTTCAGCAGCATGATCAGAATAATTTAATCCAATAGCTACAAATTTACCTGGCTTAGTAATACAAGATCCTATTCGATCACTTGCAGATAATTCTGGTAAAGAGGATAAATCAGCACTTTGTAATTTAGAAATAGTCTCAAAATTTAAATAATCTGGATTTAAATCTTTAACATGAGAACTAATATCTCTAATTTTACCATCCTTATCTAATACAGCTGGTTTTTCACTTCCTTTTTGTCCTACTCTTAATAATTTCATATTTATCCTTTTGTTGTTAAATTATATTGAAATTCCACCATCAACATGAATTGTACTTCCTGTTGTAAATGTTGCATCATCGCTAGCTAAATAAACAGCCACAGCTGCTATTTCTTCTGCCGTACCTAATCTTCCCATAGGTTGTCTTGCTATAAAATCTTTTTTTGCTTGAACAGGATCTGGACTTTGATTGACCCTATCTTGCCAAGAAGGCGAATAAACTGTACCTGGCGCAATTGAATTGCATCTAATATTTTTTTTAACAAAATCTGCAGCAATCGCTTTTGTTAAACCAATAACAGCGCCCTTTGTTGTTCCATAAACAAATCTATTTGGGAAACCCTTAAAACTAGATGCACATGAAGATATATTAATAATACTTCCACCATTTTGTTTGATCATTAAAGGTAAAATAGCTTTACACATAAAGTACATCGACTTGACGTTTACATTAGATGAAAAATCCCAATCTTTTTCATCACATTCCAATATTGTTCCATGATGAACAAATCCAACAGCATTAAATAAAACATCAACTCTATCTAAAGTTTTAGTAAATTCTAAAATTGCATTGTTGTCTGTCGAGTCTAACTTTTGCACTTTAATCCCAGGATATTCTTTGTTTAAATCAGCTAAAGTTTTATCATTTAAATCAGTAGCAGTTACATGAGCGCCCTCTTTATGAAATGCAATTGCTGTTGCTTTTCCAATCCCTTGGCCTGCTGCTGTTACGAGAATTTTTTTACCTTCTAATCTTCCACTCATTTTTTATTTATCCTTTCGATTTCATTATAAAGTGAACTATGATCAGTATTTCCATGACCATTATCGACAAGGGTCTTATACATTTCTTTCACTAAATTTGAAATAGGTAAATGAGTATTATATGAATTTGCACACTCCAAAATGTTATTCATATCTTTTAAATGAGTAAATGTTTTACCTTTTGGGGAAAAATCTTTATCTATCATTCTTTTTCCATGAGTTTGTAAAATTTTACTGTCTGCCCAACCTCCAGAAAGTGCTTTAATTAGTTTTACTGGGTCAGCTCCAGCTTTTTCACATAAAGTTATTGCCTCTGCAACCGCTCCTATTGTAACTCCTACTACAATTTGATTTGCTAACTTTGAAACTTGTCCACTGCCAATTGGTCCAACCAAAGTTGGATTTCCCATAGCTTTTAAAATATTTATAGAGTTACCAAAAACACTTTGCTCTCCTCCAACCATTATAGCTAGTGAAGCTTCCTCAGCTCCAATTGTTCCTCCTGAAACCGGTGCATCTAAATAATTTACATTTTTTGATTTTAGACTATTTCCATATTTTGTTGCTGTCGTTGGTTTAACAGAACTCATATCAATAACAGTTGATCCAGATTTTAAATTGTCTAATAAATCTGAATTATTCATTATTGCATCAACAGCGCTATCATCTGTTAACATTGTAATAATAAAATCATTATCTTTAACAACTTCACCTAAAGTTTTTGATATTTCAGCCCCAAATTCTTTCAAAGGCTCTGCTTTACTAATTGAGCGATTAAATGCTTTTAATTTAAAACCAGATTTTAATAAATTTTTAGCCATTGGAAGACCCATAAGGCCTGTTCCAATAAAGCCAATTTTCATCATGGTTTTGGTTTAAATTCGTGGAAGTTTTGCGTCATCGCTTCTGGGAAGAACATAACACATGCTAACACAATTAACTGAATTACTATAAATGGTGCAAAACCTCTAAATATATCTGTTAATGAAATATGTGGAGGAGCAACAGATTTTAAATAAAAGGCGGCAGGCCCAAATGGTGGACTTAAAAATGAAACTTGCATGTTTACACAAAATAATATTCCAAACCAAATTGGATCAAATCCTAGAGCAATAACTATTGGTAAAAATACAGGCATTGCTAACAATACAATTCCAACCCAATCCATAAATGCTCCCATAATCAAAAACATAATCTGCATCATGAAAATTAAATACATTGGTTTTAAGTCATAAGCCAAGATAGTTTCTGCTACATATTTAGGGCCTCCAGCAAGAGAATAAGCACCTGCTAAAACTGTAGCACCAAAAGTAATAGTTAAAATAGTTCCTGATGCTTTGAAAGTTCTCGTTAATGCATCTTTAAATAAAAACCACGTAAGTTCTTTTCTTGCAAAAATTATAATTAATGTAGCAACTACTCCCATACCTGCTGCTTCAGTAATTCCTGTCATTCCAGAATAAATTGAACCTAATACAATTATTACAATACCGATCGGTGGTAAAAGACCTGGGAGGTATGACATTTTTTCTTTTAGAGTTAAAGCAGGCTCATCACTTAAAGGTGCCAAATGCGGTTGTAATCTTGTACGAATTAAAATGTATGTAATAATTAAACCTGAAATCATTAACCCAGGAACAATAGCTTCTTGGAATAACATCGTGATAGAAGTCTCTGTTGTTAATCCGTAAATAATTAAAACAATTGAAGGTGGTATCATTGTTCCTAAAGATCCAGATGCACAAATAATACCGATCGACATATCCTGATCGTATTTTAATCTCAACATTTGAGGCAGTGCAATCAATCCTAATAAAACTATTTCTCCACCAATAATTCCACTCATCGCTGCCATAATTGTTGCCATGATGGCTGTAACAACTCCTACTCCACCTCTAGTTTTTCTTAACCAAGCATTTAATGCATCATATAAATCTCTTGCGATGTTCGAACGTTCGAGCAAGGAGGCCATAAATATAAATAAAGGAACCGATAAAAAAGAATAAGTGACAACAAGAGAGTAATATCTTGAAAGTAATATTCCTAATGCGTGTTCTCCAATGTATAAAAACACTAACACTGCACCCATAAAACCAGACGCAAAACCCATTGGAACACCTATAGATATAAGTAATAACAATCCTACTATAAGTATTATTGAAAGTGATCCTATATCCATATTATTTTAATTCTTTAGAAGGGTCATATTGTTTTTCCTTAGGATTTCTCCAATCAATAATTAAATTATTTACAGATTGAAGAGCAATAAGAAATACACATATAAGTGTTAATGGCTTCATAGTAGCAGGAATTGGTGGATCCCAATAAGTTGCAAACCTTTCCCAATTTATAAATGATCTGTATGCATCTTCCATACCTCCATAAATTACAGCTGCTGCGAAAAGAACTATAATTAAAGTGCTGATTAGATCAAAAATTCTCTGTGTCGGTCTACTAACCCAATCATACAATAATACTATTCTAATATGGCTTCTTAATCTTGTTGCATATATACCGCCAACTAAATAACAAACTCCAGCAAGCCATAAACATAATTCATTTGCCCACAAAGTTGGTTTAAACAATACATATCTCATAAAAATTTCATACATCATCACAATTACAATTACAGGAATTAAATATTTAATTGTGTGACTTAAAAATAAGGAAACTCTATCTATCCAATTTATTGGAAAATCATCTTTACTCGCGACTTTTTCATTTTGTTCTTGTAATTCTTTATCGATCATTGAGTAAAAATTTAAAATACTTCGAAGGGCCTTTGCAGGCCCTTCAAAATTTTTTTAATTACATGATACCGTTAGCTTTCATATAAGCTTTGTGTATCTCAATAAGTGCCGCAGCTTCTGGAGATTTAGTCTTCCATTCTTCCCAAGCAGCTAGAGCAGCTTGTCTGAATTTAAGTCTATCTTCTCTAGACCAGTCATGAAGAGTAACGCCCATTTCATTTAAAGCTTTAACAGCTTCAGCGTTTTTTCTTTCAACTAAGCTAGTGATAGTTCTTCCAGCAATTTCTATTGCAGCCAACATAGCACCTTGCTCATGTTTCTTTAACTTCTTCCATACTTTCGTATTACAAGCTAAGTGGTCAGCTGGCATAGAGTGGAAACCTGGGTATGTAGCATATTTGTTTTGCTCATAGTGTCCACCTGCATAGTTAGTAGCTAAAGATGAGTAGTCAGCACCATCGATTAGACCAGTTTGTAAAGCTGTTGGAACTTCACCAAAGTCCATTACAATTGGCTTAGCACCCAATGCTGTAAAGATCATACTTTCCATTCCTGGAGGTGATCTAAATTTGAAGTCTTTCAATGAAGCAACATCTGGAATTGGTCTGCTAGATATTAAAGACTCATGTCCTGGTATCCACCAACCAATTAATGTCATTCCATATTTGTTGTAAAGTGCATCAACAGCGTCTTGAGCTCCTGGGAAATTCAAGAATTCATATTGTTGATATGGGTTATCGTATCCACCCATTACATCACCTGCGAATTGGAACGCTGCATTTTTACCAGTTTGGTAACCAGCACCAGTCATATCACAATCAATAATTCCAGTTTGTGCAGAGTTAAACACCTCAGCAGATTTACCTGTTACTGATGATGAGTAGAACATTTCTACTTTTAAGCTTCCGCCAGAAAACTTTTCTACGTTTTTAGCGAATTGAGCAGCAACTTCACCATTTGGTGAACTAGCTGTAAAGTGTGTTTCAATTTTTAACGTCTTTGCATTTGCAGAGCCAAATAAAGCAACTGAAACAATAGCTACAGCTGCTATAGTTTTAGATATAAGTTTAAACATTATCTTCCTCTCGTTTATGTTTTTTTTGAAAGTTAATCATAAATGATTTTTGAGATCAATAATTTCGTTTAACTTTTATATATAGAAATTATATATATTTATTGAACTGACAACTTATAGTTGTTCTAAACTACTTCTGAAATAAGAGGTTTTTTATTGAAATAACAATAAATATTATCCACTGCCATCATACTCATTGCCAATCTAGTCTCATGAGTCGCACTACCGATATGAGGTAGAACAAAACAGTTATCTAATTTTAAATATCTTTTATCTAAATTTGGTTCATTATTGAAAACATCTAATCCTGCTGCATAAATTTTTTTATTTTCTAATGCATCTATCAATGCATCATCATCAATAGTTGATCCTCTTGCAGTATTAATAACTACAGCATGCTTTGGTAACAAACTTATTGTTGATGAATTTAGAATATGTTTAGTCTCAGCTGTTGCAGGTGTGTGAATACTTAAAAAATCACACTCTGGTAGCATTGTATTTATATCAGAATAATACTTTGCACCATCTTCCAGATCATCAGAAAGTTTGTTTCTATTATAATAAATAATCTTCATACCAAATGCCCTAGCAGATTTTGCAGCCATTCTTCCAATGCGACCCATTCCAATGATACCTAAAGTTTTACCTGTAACAGAATTTCCAATCATAAATTTAGTTAAATCTAGTTTTTGATTTTTCCAGTTATTTGTTCTCACTAGATTGTAAGCTTCACCAATTCTTCTAGATGCAGCTAAAATTAAAAGGATTGTAGTTTCTGCTACTGCTTCATTTAATACGTTTGGAGTATTTGTTACTTTAATTTTTTTTTCCTCAGCTGATTTAATTGAAATATTATCATAACCAACGCCAACTTGAGCTATTATTTTTAATTTACCATTTAAATTATTAAAAAAATTTTCACTAATTTTATCAAAACCAGTTGAAATCATTCCATCATAATCATTAACCAATTTTATTAATTCGCTTTCTGGAATGGGTTCGTCTTTTGGATTAAGAGTTGCTTCAAATTCTTTTTGAAGTTTTTCCTCTGCTAAATCTGATATTTTTCTAGAAACTAATATTTTTGGCTTCATATTAGTGAGAATCTCTTGGTAAACCTTTGGTATGTGATACGTCTAAATATTTACCTCGAGAATTAATGCATGCACCATCATCCAATTGACCAACAGTATTTCTAAATATTTCCTGCCAAGGTGTTTGATTATTTGGTTTAAATACTTTTTTATTTTTTCTTCGTTTTTTAAACTCAGCTTGAGAAATTAATAAATCAACTCTTCTTTTGTTTAAGTCTATTTTGATTTTATCGTAGGTTTTAACAATTCCTAGATCTCCACCTACTGCTGACTCTGGTGAAACATGTAATATTGATGGACTTTCTGATGTTCCACTTTGTCTTCCATCACCCAAAGTTGGTAAATGTCTTATTCCTTTTTTTAATAATCTGTCTGGTGGTTGCATATTAACTACTTCAGCTGATCCAGGATAACCAACAGGTCCGCAACCCCTAATAATTAATAGAGAGTTTTCATCGATCTTTAACTTCTTATCATTAAGTCTTTTATGATAATCCTCAGGACCTTCAAAAACTATAGCTTTACATTCAAAAATATTTGGGTGTTTAGGGTTTGATAAATATTGATCTCTAAATTCCTTACTAATTACAGATGTTTTCATGATAGCAGATGAGAAAAAGTTGCTTTTCATAACTAAAAAACCAGCTTTTTCAGTCAATGCATTCTTAAATGTTTTAATTACTTTGTTATCTACATCAACTTTCTTTTTTAAATTTTCTCCTACAGTTTTTCCTGTAACTGTCTTTATGTTTGTGTGAATTTTTTTGTTTTTAATTAACTCCTTCATTACAGCAGGTATTGCTCCAGCTCTGTGAAAACTTTCCATTAAGTATTCTCCTGCAGGTTGGCAATTTACCAATAAAGGAATGTTGTGCCCAAGTTTTTGCCAATCAGAAAGATCAAATTTAATTCCCATATGTTTTGCAATAGCACTTAGATGAGCTGTGCAATTACTAGATCCACCAATAGCACTTGCAACTACTACTGCGTTTTCAAAAGCTTTACGTGTCATAATTTTTGATGGGGTTAAATCTTCATGAACCATTCCAACGATTCTTTTTCCTGTTTCGTAAGAAATTTGTTCTCTTTCTCTATAAGGAGCTGGAATAACAGCGCCCCCTGGTAAAGACATACCTAATGCTTCAGCAACAGAGTTCATTGAAGAAGCTGTTCCCATTGTATTACAATGTCCAGCACTTGGCGCAGAAGATGCGACCATGTCCATAAATTCTTCGTATTTAATTTCTCCTTTAGCTAACATTTTTCTCGCTTCCCAAACTACCATTCCTGAACCAGCTAATTTTCCTTTATAAACTCCATCTAACATTGGACCACCTGATAAAACTATTGCAGGAATGTTTACTGTAGCAGCTGCCATTAAAGCTGCCGGAGTAGTTTTATCACATCCTGTTGTTAAGATAACTCCATCAATTGGGTATCCATACAAAACTTCCACTAGTGATAAATAAGAAAGATTTCTATCCAACATTGCTGTCGGTCTTTTTCCAGTTTCTTGAATTGGGTGAGTAGGAAATTCCATTGGTATGCCACCTGCTCTTCTAATTCCATCTTTTATTCTTTTGCTTAAAGACATGAAATGCCTGTTACATGGAGAAAGATCACTGCCAGATTGCGCTATTCCTATAATTGGATTACCAGATTGTAACTCTTTTCTTGTAAGACCATAATTTAAATACCTTTCTAGATATAAGGCCGTCATGTCAGGGTTTTTTGGATTATTGAACCACTGTTGACTTCGGAAACTCTTTTTTCTTTTTTTAGGCATAATTTAAATAATGGTTTGTTTAAGTTATTGGTTATATAATAAATTTATGAATAATCTAATAGTTTTAAACAAGAATGACAATGTGGGCGTTAGCCAATTTATTATTCCTGAAAAAACTAAAATTGAAGGTCATGAGATCAGCACTATTGATCCAATCCCTTTTGGACACAAAGTTTGTTTAAAAACTATTAAAAAAGGTGATCCAATCATAAAATATGATCAAATTATTGGATTTGCTTTAGATGATATTAAACCAGGACAACATGTTCATTCTCATAATTTAGAATTTAGAGAATTTAAAAGAGACTTTAAAGTTACAGATAAAAAACATGTTATTGATGAAAAAGCAGACACCTTCTTTAGTGGAATTCTAAGAGATAATGGACAGGTTGCTACCAGGAATTATATTGGAATTGTAAGTACTGTAAATTGCTCAGCTACTGTCACTAAAATGATAGTTGAAAGAATTAAATATTCTGACATTCTAAAAGATTATCCAAACATCGACGGCATAGTTCCAATTACTCACTCAACAGGATGTGGAATGAATACTGAGAGTGAAGGAATGCAAATTTTCCAAAGAACTATAGATGGATTTAAAAACCATCCTAATTTTTCTCACGTTTTTGTTATAGGTTTAGGATGCGAATGTGCTCAAGTCAGTTTGTTTGATGAATCATTAAAAAAACATAACCGAATTCATTTTCTAACAATCCAAGATGAAGGTGGAACTAAAAAAATAGTCGAAAAAGTGTTATCTCAAATTAAAAATTTACTTTCAGAAGCTAATAATGTTCAAAGAACTTCACAACCAGTAAGTCATCTAACTTTAGCTCTTCAATGTGGTGGTTCAGATGGATATTCAGGAATAACTGCAAATCCTGCACTAGGAGTTGCAGCAGATCTATTGGTTAAAAGGGGTGGAAGTTCAATTTTATCTGAAACTCCAGAAATTTATGGAGCTGAACATTTGTTAATTAATAGAGCAAGCTCACAAGAGACTGCTGATAAACTTATAAAAAGAATTGAATGGTGGAAACATTATACTTCAATCAATAACAGTTCGATGGACAACAATCCTGCGCCAGGAAATAAAAAGGGTGGTCTTACAACTATACTAGAGAAATCCTTAGGTGCTGTTGCAAAAGGAGGAAACTCAATCCTTCAAGATGTATTGCATTATGCTGAGCCTTTAAAAAATAAAGGTTTTAATTTTATGGACTCTCCTGGTTATGATCCTGTATCTGTGACTGGTCAAGTTGCATCAGGTGCTAATGTTATTTGTTTTACAACAGGACGTGGATCTTGCTTTGGATGTAAACCAGTTCCAAGTTTAAAACTTTCAACAAACTCAGCGATGTTTGAAAGAATGTCAGAAGATATGGATATTAATTGTGGTACAATTGCTGAAGGAAAAGAAAAAGTTGAAGAAGTTGGTCAAAAAATATTTGAATTAGTTGTAAATACTGCCTCAGGGAATAAATCAAAAAGTGAAATCAACGGCTACGGTGACGAGGAGTTTAATCCTTGGCAAGTTGGCGTTGTAATGTA
Source organism: uncultured Pelagibacteraceae bacterium (assembly GCA_902624015.1). Taxonomy (GTDB): domain Bacteria; phylum Pseudomonadota; class Alphaproteobacteria; order Pelagibacterales; family Pelagibacteraceae; genus Pelagibacter. The sequence goes on along the minus strand of CACNVV010000015.1, from coordinate 11,401 downwards.
ATTTATTTTTCCTGTGCCTCAACAAACATCCTTAATTAACGTAATTTTATTAGCCGCTGGTGGATTTTTTATGTTTGTTTGTATGGACTCTACAGCAAAGTATCTCGGAACAGTAATGCCAGTTACTCAAGCAATTTGGGGAAGATTTTTTTTTCACTTGGTATCTTTAATTATATTTTTTTTAATTTTTAAGCCAAAAGTTAATTTAAAAAAAAATTTTAAAGTCCAAATAATTAGATCGATATTAATGGTCACAGCAACCTCTTTTATGTTTTATTCTTTACAGAAATTTGACTTGGTAGATATTTATGTTGTTTTCTTTACAGCTCCTTTAATCGTTTCACTACTTTCAGCATACTTCCTAAAAGATATATTGAGTACAAAAGGTATACTTTTAATGTTGTTGAGCTTTGGCTCGATTGTTTATTCACTAGGTCCAAGCATGAGAATATTTAGTTTAGATTTAATATTCCCTATTGTTCCTCCAATTTGTTGGGCTCTTTATCAATTTTTTACCAAAGTTGTATCAGGCGATAACGATCCATTTGCTGCTATATTTTATACTTCAATTTTAGGTGCAATAATTTTTAGTATTTTTATATTTTTTAATTGGGTGCCATTAGAGAAGAATATCTTTTGGCTTTATTTGGTAATTCTAGGTGTGGCGGGTTTTATAAGTCATTCTTTAATTATTTATGCAATACAACTTTCTAACTTGTCATTTGTAACTAATTTTCAATATTCTCAATTAGTTTGGTCTACAATTATTAATTTCTTAATTTTTGGCGTACCTTTTGATTATAATAAAATTGTTGGGGTGATAGGAATTATTGTTTTTGGTATTATGTTCATAAGAACAGAAGGTAAAAAAAGTTAAATAATGAGGTTTAAATGAAAAATATAGGTTTTATTGGTGTTGGATATATGGGCTATGGAATAGCTAAAAATATTTTAAAACACAAAAATAAACTCTTTGTAATTGCTAATAAAAATAGAAAACCAATTGAGAAAATTGTTAGCGATGGAGCTGAAGAGGTAAAATCTTTTGAAGATTTTTCTAATAAAAATTTAGATGCAATGTTTATGTGTGTTACCAACACTCCTATAGCAAAATTAATTTCTGAAAAAATATCTGATATTTTAGATAGTAAAACTTTAATTATTGATATCACTACTCACAACAAAACTGGTTCAATTGAAACTGAGGCAATATTCAAAGAAAAAAAAATAAATTATGTTGAGTGCCCTGTAATGGGAGGACCTGTTCAAGCAGAGGAAGGTGTATTGGGAGGAATTGTTGGAGCGTCAGATGAAAATTTTAAAATTGCTGAACCATACTTTAATTTTTTCTGTAAAGAATATTTTCATTTTGGACCTGTTGGAATGGGAGCAAAATCTAAGCTTTTAAATAATTTTTTATCCCTTGGAAATGCTGCATTAGTTAATCATTTGGCTAAAAGTGCTACAGAAATGGGTATAGATTTAAAAAAAATATTTGATGTTGCAAAACTTGGTTCTGGAAATTCTGCAGCTTTAAACCGAGTTTTTGATAATCTTTTAAAAGGTGATTTTACTGGATTTAAATTTACAGCAAGTAATTCTGTAAAAGATTTAACTTATATTCAAGACTTGTTAAAAGATTTTCCTGAAGCTGAAAAAGTTGCTGAAGTAAATAAAAATTATTTTCAAAAAGCTGTTGATGACGGTTACGGTGAAAATTTTATTAGTGAATTAATAAATAAAAAATAATTTTGGAAGTAACTTAAGTTAGCGGGAATCTACTAAAGCACTAGGTTGTATTCAATAAATATATTTGCTCAAAATTAAAATAAATTAATTGAAATTGTATAATTTATAATTACCTTTTTTATAGAAGGAGGTTTATGTTAATACTTTCACCACCTGATACTTAGCTGAACAGCTCATATTTCAAAAATATAACGAAAAATAAATTCCTCTCGGAATTATAATGCCAAAGAGGCGATACAAGGGAGCTCTTTAGGTATACACTTAAAGAGCGAACCCTTTAAAAACTAATTTACAGATTTTAATATTTCTAGTGGAAGTGGAGCTTCTGGGTATTTTTTTTGACACAACTTTTCATAGTTTTCACAAAAACTCATGATAGTTTTTTGAACTTCTTTTTTATTTTTATTTGAAAGATTAAGCTCTTTAATTAATTCACTGCAATTTTTTTCTAACTCAACTATTTGTTCTCCTGAAAAAAATTCTCCTGTTTCTATTTCCCAATACGTGTCTTCAAGCTCATCATCAGTTAGATCATTTAATTTTTTCTGCAATAATTTAATAGTTTCGTCCTGTGTTGCCTTATCTCTCATAGGAGAATCTTTAAGTTTTCCAAGGCATTTATCTCTTAATCCATCAATGAAATGAAAATAAGGTTTACCTTCTGAAAAATCTTTAAAGTGATTTGTGTTAAAATATTTATCAATAGCTGTTTCTGTTGAAACTTTCTCTTTGCCCTTAATAATAGCTATCTGAACATATACTTCCTGGCTAATATATTCTTCAATATGATCTTTAACTTTTTGAGGAATCATCTTTAATATTTGTAACTAGTGTTCTTCTCTATACCTATTATGGCAAGCTTTACAATTACTCCACATAAATTGTTTCAGAGTGCCTCTTATATCTTCGGCATCTTCAATTACAGATGTAAGTTTTATCATATCATCAGAGGCTTTTTGCATTAATGCATTGAAGTCGTCTTTTTCATCCCAAATTGTTAATAAAGCTTCAGTATCAAAACCCTCTTGTGTATTTTCGGGAAATAGATCTATCAAAACTTTATAATTTTCACTCATTTCTATCATAAGTTTTTTCGCTTTTTCAAAATCTCCTTTCGAAGAGAAAGCCTGAACCCTTTTAGCTGTACTATAGTTTTTACTAAACAATGCTTGTCGACTTTTAATAATTTCTTCAACTGTCAACTCAGCATTAGAAGATGAGACGAAAAATACGCTTAAAATTGAGAATAAAATTATTTTAATATATTTTTTTATATGATTAAATAAATTATGCATGTAACAAATACCTTAACAGAGTACGGAATTATCTCAAAGGTGTTACATTGGCTCAGCGCAGCTATTCTATTCATACAAATACCTTTGGGTTTTTATCTAGTTGATTTAGATTTTGGTGATCAAAGAATAACTATTGAAGATATACACGTTACGTTAGGTTTAACTGTGTTTTATATAATAATAATTAGATTAATAAATAATATACTTAATCCAACTCCAAAATTAGATCCAAGTATTTTTAAAGGACAAAGGTTTCTTGCAAAGATGAACCATGTTTTTTTATATATTGCTATTTTATCAATAACAGTTTCAGGAATATTAAAAAAATTGTTTAACGGGGAAACATTAACAATATTGTTTAGAGAAATTCAAATCAATGAAAATTTTGATTTAGCAGATCAGTTTTTTGAAATTCATATTCTTTCGAATTATACCCTTATCGGTTTAATAGTGCTTCATATATCTGCAGTTATTGTTCACAAACTATTTTTTGGGGACAATTTATTAAAGAGAATTCTTTAATCTTAATGACAAGCAATTCCAAATTTTTTTAATCTCCAATAATTATAAGGCCAAGGAGTTAAAAAACCTACAATAAGCATTATTGGTACCACCCACCATGTTAAAATTGCGCCTCCAGTTAAAACATAGTCAGTTAAATTCATCATGATTTCCATACTAATCATTGAAATTAAACTCATACCACAAGCTGTTTTGAAAGCGTTAACAAAATTAAAATTTTGTGTCATTAAAATTATTGTTTCTAGAATAATACTTGTAATCAATCCGTTGATTATTGCTAAAATCATTATTCCTAAAACTGGAAAAGGAATTTGAGTTAATTGAAAAAATAATATTGTCCCAAAATCTCCAATGGCACAACCAAGTACACACCAGGCTGTATTTTTTGCGCTTCTTTTCCAGGTATGTCTACAAGACCAATGAAATGTAGAGGTATTCATTATAATTTGATATTAATGATAAATGATTTTTAGACAAGTTTTCGATAATAAATCATCAACTTATACTTATTTAATTGCGTCGGCAAAAGGTCGCGAGGCAGTCATAATTGATCCAGTAATTGAGAATGTTGAAAGCTACATAAAGTTACTCCAAGAATTAGATTTAAAACTAGTTAAGGTAATAGATACCCATATTCATGCTGATCATGTAACTGGTGCAAGCAAACTCAAGCAAGCAACAAATTGCTCTACACTTATGGGGGAACACACCCCTGCTGATGCTGTAGAAATTAAAGTAAAAGATGATGAAATAATAAAAATTGACCAAATAGAAATTAAAGCGATGTATACACCAGGACACACTTCTGACAGCTATAGTTTCTTGATGAATAACTATTTGTTTTCAGGAGATACTCTTTTAATTAATGGTACCGGTAGAACAGATTTTCAAAATGGAAGTTCAAAAGATTCTTATAATTCTATCTTTAATAGATTGTTAAAACTACCTGAGGACACCATTTTGTATCCAGGTCATGATTATAACGGCAAAGAATCTAGTACAATTGGTAATGAAAAAAAATTTAACCCAAGATTGCAGGTTAGAAATGTTGATGAATATGTTGAACTTATGTCAAACCTAAATTTAGCAAAACCAAAATTAATAGATATCAATGTAAGTAGAAATATTAAGTTAGGTGCTAATTAAAGACTACAAATATTAAAAACCAATAAGAAACTAATCCAGCTGAAATTGTTGCAATAATATTTTTTGAGAAATAACCTACAATTACAGCAACTAATGCTCCAAAAATTTTAGGATCATTCATTTCTATAAAAGTTCCAAAATCATTTATAAATATTCCTGGGAATATTATTGCTGGGAATACTGCAGAGGGAACATATTCTAAAACTGCTTTAATTTTATCTCCCAACATATCTCTACTTATTAAAGCGATCATGGTCATTCTAGTAAAGTAAGTTAATATTCCAGCAAAAATTATTGCAGTAAGAGTCATTTTTTTAACCTCAGTAATAGTGCGGCTACAAATAAAGCAATTATTGGTGAAATAATTATGTAAGATTTAAATGGAGCATCAAAAAATAACAGTGAACTTAAACCACAAGTAATCATCACAATTACATGATCTAATTTTTTTAAATCCTGAACAACAATTGCTATAAACGTTAGAGGAATTGCAAATTTTAATCCGAGTTCCTCTGGAACAAATGATCCTAAAACAATACCTGATAAGGTTGCAATCTGCCAACAAACCCACATTGTGCAGCCTGTACCAATTAAATGATAATGTAAAAATTCCTCACTTCTATTTTTTTTGAAAAATTTATTAGATTCAGCAAAGCCTTGATCTACAACTACATAGGAAATTAATAATTTTTTAATAAAAGATAATTTTTCTAAATATTCAGATAAAACAGCTCCATATAATAAATGTCTGGAATTTATAATTCCAACAGAAGCTACTGCAACTAAATTAGATGCACCTCCTGAAAGCAATTGTAAAAAAACTATTTGTGAGGCTCCTCCAAAAATAATAAAAGACATTGCATAGACCAAATATGGACTAAATCCAAGCTCGACTCCTATTGCTCCACAAATTATCCCAAAAGGAATTACTGAAAGCATATGTGGAGAAATATCCAACATCCCTCTAGTAAATAATTGTTTTTTGGTTAGCATTTAGCTGTTTTATTAAAAACAAACTATGTGATCAATATTAATCGGTCTTTTAATTCCAAACTTTTCGTCAGCTTCATGTTGATGTTCATGATGAGAATGAACAAATACTGGTATTAACAAATCGCTACTAGTTTTTAACGTATAAATAAAGTTGGTTCCTCTAAATTTTCTATCAACTACCTCTAATTTTAGATTACTTTTATCGTCGTGCTCAAGATCCTCTGGTTGTAATAATAATTGCACATTTGAACCTTTTGGATAATGCTTAATAAAATTACCTTTAATTGTTCCAAGATCGTCATTTTCTAATGAATTTTCTCCTGTTACTTTTGCTGGGATTAAAATTCCACGATTTAAAAAATTTACTACTTCGACTGAATTTGGAAAATGATAAACATTATAAGGATCATCAAACTGTTTAATTTGACCATCTAATATAATTGCGCATTTATGACCTAAATAAAAAGCTTCATAAGAGTCATGAGTAACGATTATTGTTGTAATTTTTAATTTACTTAAAATTTTTTTTAATCTTACTTGAATTTCTTCTTTAAAACTTTGATCAACATTTGATAACGGTTCATCTAATAACAAAAGATCAGGTTGTGTTAGTAAAGATCTTGCAAGAGAAGCTCTTTGGGCCTCCCCAGCACTTATTTCATGAGGATATTTTTTTAGTATTTTTGAAATATCTAGTAAATCAATAATCTCTTTAAAAGTTAGTTTTTTTTTCTTTTTTATTTTATTTCTCTCAGAGCCTAACAATATATTCTTTTCAACAGTGTAATGTGGAAATAAGCTATTATCTTGAAAAGCTAAAGATACATTTCTATCTTCAGGCTCAACATGTTTATCTTTAGAAGATATCAATTTTCCATTTAATTTAATTGAGCCTTTCTCAATATTCTCCAAACCAGCTATTGTTCTAAGGATTGTTGTTTTTCCAATTCCTGAGGGACCTAAAATACACAAAGTTTCACCTTCATTTTCAATTGCAAATGAAGCGTTTTTAACTTTGGTTTTTCCACCAATTATAAAATCAACACCTTTAATCTCTAAAAAATTATTTTTCATTTTTCTCTTAGAATATATTTAGATGTAAATATAATAAATATAGTTGCAATTAAAATTAAAAATAATGATGGAACTGCTGCAGCTTCTAACAGATCCTCAGATGCAGATATATAAGCTGTTGTAGCAAAAGTTTCAAAATTAAATGGTCTTAAAATAAGAGTTATTGGTAACTCTCTTATTATTTCTAAAGAAATCAATATAGCTACAAATAGAAGAGAATTTCTTAAGAAAGGAACGTGAATATTCATGAAGGTTTTCTTTTTGGAATAACCAAGCAAATATGAACTTTCATCAACTGAAATATTTATTTTTTCATAGCCTGACTTAATTCCATTAAATGCTAATGAATAAAATCTTACAAAATAAACTAAAACAAGACCAAGAACAGAACCAATAAAGATTTTTTTAATAGACAAAAATCCTAGAGTTTTAACAATGTTTTCATCAAACCAAGCAATAAAAGTAATAAATGCTACAGCTAAAATAACACCTGGAATAGCATAACCTGATATGGATATAGTTGATAAAAAATTTAAAACCTTGTTTCTAGATACTCTATTTCCATAATTTGAAATTAAAGAAAACAAAATCAAGACTATGCTAGATAAAATCACCAAATAAATTGTATTTAAAGTAAGTGAAATTAAATCGATATCAAAAAGATTTTCTGGAAATTTAATTGTCCAATATAACATTTGGCTTAAAGGAAATAAAAAACTTAAAAAGAAAATAATAAAACAAAACAAAAATGCAAAAAAAGATTTTTTTCCAGACAATGTAATTTTTTCTTTTTGTTTAAATCCACCTCTTGAATTAAAATGGTATTTAGCTTTTTTTCTAGAAAAATTTTCAATTATAAAACATGCAAATATAAATATTAGTAAGAAAAAAGACAATCTATTTGAAAAAGCCAAGTCATCAAATGTAATCCATGAATTATAAATTCCAGTGGTTAAGGTGTTTATTGAAAAAAAATCAACTGCACCAAATTCTGCTAATGTTTCCATTGCAACAAGAGATAATCCAGCGACTATAGCTGGCCTAGCAGCTGGTAATATCAAAGAATATAAAGATTTGAATTTTGAAAAACCTAAACTTCTTCCTAAATCAATTAAGTTTTGAGATTGATATAAAAATGAGGCTCTAGAAAGAATATATACATAAGCGTATAATGAAAATGAAAGGGAAAGTACTGCTCCAAGAAGACCATCGAACTTTGGAATATGTTTGTTGTATTCCCCTTCTCCAAATAAATTTGTCAATATTGTAAAAGCTGTACCATAATTTTCAAAAAAGGCCGTCAAAGAATATGCATAAATGTAAGGTGGAACAGCGAAAGAAAGTATAAGGCTCCATTTAAAGAAATCACTCAAAGGAAATTTATAAAATGAAACCAAGTATGCAGATGTAGTACCTATTATAAATGTTAAGATTAAGACACAGAATAGTAGTGTGAAAGAATTAAAAATATATTCAAATAAAAAAGTATCTTTTAATACTTGATAATAATTTGAAGTCTCTTCAAAAAAACTTAAAAAAACTGTAACTATTGGAATTAATACACCTATAGACACCAATAAAGAGGATAGAAACCAGATATTTAAATTCTTTAACATTAAGGGTCTTATAATATAAAAAAATTTTTTTAATATGATTTTACTTTGATGCAGAAAGGTATTTTAGTGTATTTTCTGGTGTTGTTTCTATATACGGGTCATCATCTGAGCCTGAATTATTAATTCCGGGCTCTTGCCACCATTTTTCAACAATACCGTCATTAATAACTGCCATATATCTCCAACTTCTTTGGCCAAATCCATCATGGTCTTTGGAGATTAACATTCCCATATATTTTGTAAAAAGTCCTGATCCATCTGGTATTACTTTAACATTAGAAATTCCCATTTTTTTTGCCCAAGCATTCATGACGTATGAGTCATTTACTGAACAACAATAAATTTCGTCAATGCCAAGTTTTTTTAATTCATCAGCATTTTTTTCAAATCCAGGTAATTGTTGAGAGGAGCATGTTGGTGTAAATGCACCAGGTAAACTAAATAAAATTACTCTTTTATTTTTAAAAAAATCATCAGTAGATTTATTTATCCACTTCCCACCAATTGCACATGCAATTTCATTATTCGAAGTATCACCTTCTCTAATTCTAAAAGTTACTTGGGGTATTTTAAATCCTTCAATCATATTTTTTTAATGCCCACGACAATTATTTTTAGGAAAGGGTAAAGATCCTAAAGGAGAGTGACGTGGGCACCGTCTAAAAAGAAATATATCATCATTTAAAAGGAGTGAGGATGTCTAGAGCCTCGTCTTTTTCAATCTCAGATAATTTTCTATTATTTATTTTTCTTTTAATCTTTTCACATTCTGATGAGCATGGTTCACATGTTATCTGACCCTCAAGTGAACCGCTCATGACAGAAGAATTACTTAAATCAAAATTAAATAAATTCTTTTTCACTATATTTTACTTCCAACCGGCAGCTGTCATAACTTCTAATGCAGCAGCTTGATTTTTTCCATAAGTTGAAACTTTAGTTACTAAATCTTGTTTAAAATCTAGCCCTAAATTATTTACTACTAATGGACTTGGAGAGACACCACCAATCATAGGAAACTCAAACGTATTGTTCGTAAAGTGTTCCTGAGATTCTGGTGATAATAAAAAGTCAACAAGTGCAATAGCATTTGCTTTGTTAGGCGCACCTTTAACCAAAGCAGCACAGCTAATATTCATATGTGTTCCTCTATCATTTTGATTGGGGAAAAACGCTTTTACTTTTTTTGCAGCTTCTTGTTGTTCAGCACCTTTTTTACCTGAAAGCATAAGTGCTAAATAATAAGTATTAGCTACAGCAATGTCAGCTTCTCCTGCTGCAACAGCCATGATTTGAGCTCTATCGTTTCCTTTTGGCTCTCTTGCCATATTAGAAACAACACCTTTTGCCCATTCGGCTGTAGCTTTTTTTCCATTATTTGCAATTAATGAAGCTACAAGTGATTTATTATAAATGTTACTAGATTTTCTTATTACTAATCTACCTTTCCATTTTGGATCAGCTAAACCTTCATAAGTTAAACCTGACAACTCAGCACCACTAACTCTTTCAGGTGAGTAATAAATAATTCTTGCTCTTTTTGCTACTCCAACCCATTTGTTAGTTCTAAAGTTTTTTGGAACAGACGCTTTAATTGTTGCGGATGATAAACCACCTTGAAGCAAACCTTTTGCATCCATAGCACCACATCTTCCAGCATCGGCAGTAATATATAAATCAGCTGAAGAATCTGCTCCTTCTTCGGCTATTCTTTTTTCTAAAGCTCCTGATTTACCATTAATTAAATTTACTTTAATTCCTGTGGCTGCTGTAAATTTTCCATACATTTCAGCATCAGCCTTATAATGTCTTGCATTAAATACATTTACCTCATTCGCAATCGCAAAAGTTGATAAGAATAAAGATGTAATTAACGCCAAAATTGATAATTTTCTCATTAAACTCCTTAAATTATTACGTTATTGTTGAGAATGAGAACTATTCTCAATGCGAATGATTATCAATCGCAATAATGTCGCAGATTAAGGTTTATTAATAATTTATGGGGTTTTTGACTATTATCTATTTCCAGTCGCCAATTTTACTGAATAAGAAATTTCTAAAAGCTTGAACTCTAGCTGTATTTTTTAATGATTGCGGGTATACAAAGTGAGCTTCAGTTATAGGACCTTCTACTTTTGGAAGTACTTTAATTATATTACTAGTATTTGAAACTAAATATTCTGGCAATGCTGCCAAACCCACTCCAGACTCAACGCCATATAATAAACCACTAACACTATTAACCTTCATAATAGATTTTCTTTTTTTTCCATCATGCATTCCTATTTTTAAAGCCCAATCAGGATTATAAACTGGCGAAGGAGCACCTTTTCCAAATGAAATAAATTTATGTTTGTTTAAATCATTAACTGTTTTTGGCATCCCATTTTTTTCTAAATATTTATTTGATCCATAAATATAATACTTAATATCAACTAATTTTTTCTGAATATAGTTAAGCTGTTTTGGTCTTCTCATAAAAATTCCAATATCAGCTTGACGAGTACTCAAATCTAATTCTTTATCATCAAAAACGAGTTCAATCTCAATTTCTGGATTAAGTGTCATAAATTCTTGAATTCTTGGTGTTAACCAATGTGTTCCAAAACTTCTTACAGTTGTGATTGTTAATTTTCCTGTTGGTTTACTCTTTTGATCACCTAATGATGTTTCAACTTCTTTAAGTTTACTAATCACCTCATGAGCAGTTTTAAAAACATATTCTCCATTTTGCGTGAGGGTTAAGCCTCTTGCATGTCTTTCAAACAACTGTACTTTTAAATCTTGTTCTAATGATTGTATTTGTCTGCTAATTGCTGATTGGCTAAGATTTAAATTAACAGTAGCATTCGTAAAGCTTCCAGCTTCAGCCACAGCATGAAAAATTTTTAATTTATCCCAATCCATTATTTATTTAAATCAACTAATACTCTTCCAGCAATTTCACCTTTTAAAATTTTTGGATAAGTTTCAACTAATTCCTCCAAACTAACAGTTAAAACT
>CACNVV010000014.1 GCA_902624015.1 uncultured Pelagibacteraceae bacterium | reverse complement strand
GCTGTTAAAGAGTGAATATCTTCTTTATTTTTAAAAGCTTTTTTCAGTTCTTTTACATCTGCCAGATCTGCCAAAATTCTCATCTCAATTTGATTGTAATCTGCAGAAATTAATAGGTGCCCTTTTTTTGCAGTGAAAGCTTTTCTTATATCTTTTCCATCTTCTGATTTAATTGGTATGTTTTGTAAGTTGGGATCACTAGATGCTAGTCTCCCAGTCGTTGTAGCGGCTAGCAAAAACGAAGTATGAACTCTTTTTGTATTTGGGTTTAAATGTTCGGGTAAAGCATCTGAATAAGTATTTTTTAATTTTGAAACTTGTCTCCAGTCTAAAATTAATTTTGGAAACTCGTGACCTTTAAAAGCTAAATCTTCTAACACACTTGCACTTGTTGCAAAACTTCCTTTTTTTGTTTTCTTTAATCCAGCTATTTTCAAGTCATTATAAATTATTTCACCCAATTGCTTTGGGGATGCAATATTGAACTCTTTTTTAGAAATTTTAAATACTTCTTTTTCAAGTTTTTTGATTTTTTTTTCAAATTTAGATGAAAGAGATTTTAAAAACTTACTATCAATTTCAACTCCCTCTATTTCCATAAATGCGAGAATTTTAATTAATGGCTTTTCAAAAATTTCATAAATATTTATCATTTTTTCTGATTTTAAATTTTTAATAAATTTCTTGTATAATCTAAAAGTAACATCAGCATCTTCAGCGGCGTAATCTTTTGCTTTATCTAATTCTACTTCGCTAAAATTAATCTCTTTCTTTCCTGTTCCAACCATCTCTTTAAAAGAAATAGTTTTATGCCCTAAATGAATTTCTGATAAAGTATCCATATTATGTCTATTTTTTCCTGCATCTAAGACATAAGACATCAGCATTGTATCTTCCATTGATGAAAGAGTTATTCCACACTTATAAAGTACGATAAAATCAAATTTTATATTTTGACCTATTTTTTTTATACTAGGATCTTCTAATATTTTTTTTAATTTTTTAATTACTGAATCTTTTTTAAGACACTTGGGTGACTTGTGACCAACTGGTATGTAACATGCTTTTCCAATTTTAGAACAGAGAGAAATACCCACTAAATCTGCTTGGTGAGGATCTAATGAGGTTGTTTCCGTATCAACAGCAACTTCACCAACTTCTTCTGCCTCTTCTATCCATTTATCAATTTCATCTAAGCTATTAATTAAGTAATAATTTTTACTATTTATCGTTTGTTGTTTTTCTAGATTTTGAGTTTCAATCTTGTTACTTTCTAGTTCAGGTTCTCCATAAGCAGAAATTGCAGAACTTAACAACCTGTTAAATTCCATTTCTCTTAAAAATTTATATAATTTATCTTTATCTATATTTTGCAGTTTAAATTCACTTAACTCTCTATTAACAGGAGAGTTATGATCTAGTGTTACAAGTTTTTTACTTATTAATGCTTTATCCTTATTTTCTATTAATGTTTCTCTTCTTTTATTTTGCTTAATCTCATTAGCAGATTTAAGTAAATTTTCTAAAGTGCCATATTTGTTAATTAGCTCTGCAGCTGTCTTAACACCTATACCTGGAACACCAGGAACATTATCACTACTATCTCCTGCTAAAGATTGCACATCAATAACTTTTGAAGCATCTACTCCAAATTTTTTTAAGACATCATCGTCAGTTATAAATTTGTTTTTCATGGGGTCAAAAATTCGAACCCCTTTTTTGTAAAGCTGCATTAAATCTTTATCTGATGAGACAATTGTAACTTTTGCACCTTTTTTAAGGATTTGATCAACATATGTAGCTATTAAATCATCTGCTTCATAATTAGGAAGATCCACAGATGGTAAATTGAATGCTAGTACTGATTTTCTTATATATTCAAATTGAGGAGCCAAATCATCAGGCGCCTCTGACCTATTAGCTTTGTAATCACTATAAATTTCATTTCTGAAAGTTTTTCTTGCTGAGTCAAATATTACTGCAAAATGTGTTGGTTTTTGCAAGTTTTGATCAGATTTTGAGTCCTCTAATAATTTAAATAACATACTGCAAAAACCACTTACAGCACCTGTTGGAAGTCCATCACTTTTTCTAGTCAATGGAGGCAAAGCATAATAAGCTCTAAAAATATAACCAGAGCCATCAATCAAATAAAAATGATCTGTTTTTTGAATTTTATTCATGAGGTATTATTAAATATTATAATGATAACATATTCTGTATATAAAAAAATTTACTTTCAATTATTATAACAATTATAAGTAGATTATTTTTTATATTTTGAGTATTATTTAACGATGGAATTAACAAAAAATCTCACACAAGCTAAACTATTTAAATCTCTGGTTGTTATTGTCCTTGGTTCAATAGCACTAACTATATCAGCAAAGATCAAAATTCCTTTCTATCCAGTTCCTATGACTATGCAAACATTTGTTGTATTATTTTTAGGAATAAGTTTAGGGCATAAAATTGCACTAGCTACAATTGGTCTATATCTAGTTGAAGGAATTGCAGGGCTTCCTGTATTTTCAAATTCTCCTGAAAAAGGTGTTGGATTAGTTTACTTTACAGGACCAACTATGGGTTACTTAATTGGTTTTTTAGCGGCTTCTTACCTAGCTTCTAAAATAAAGATTGATGACAATTTTTTCGTTATTTTATTTAAGTTAATTATTGCAACATCAACAATCTATATTTTGGGTCTAATTTGGCTTGGAACATTGATTGGATGGGATAAGCCAATATTTGCTTTAGGCGCAAAACCATTTCTATTAGCTGAGATTTTTAAAATTATGCTTTTAGCTCTTTTGACTAAGCAAATAATTAGAATTAAAAAATTTATCTAGGCGATCTTTTAGAAAGAATTCTTTGAAGAGTCCTTCTGTGCATTTTAAGCCTTCTAGCTGTTTCTGAAACATTCCTATTACATAACTCGAAAACTCTATGTATATGTTCCCACTTAACTCTGTCAGCCGACATAGGGTTTTCTGGTGGGGCTGCTTTTTTTGAAGGATCTGCTAATAATGCTTTCTCCACATCTTCTGCATCAGCAGGTTTAGCTAAATAATCTATTGCACCTTCTTTGATCGCAGCTACTGCCGTTGGGATATTTCCATAACCAGTTAACATGATGATCCTACTATCACTATTTGAAGACTGAATTTCTTTTACAACCTCAAGTCCATTACCATCTGCAAGTCTTAAGTCTACAACAGCAAAACCAGGTTTTTTAGTTTTTACTGATTCAACTCCCTTTTGTACACTCTCAGCTTGAAAAACCTCAAATCCTTTTTTTTCCATCGCTCTTGCTAAACGCTCACGGAAAGGATTATCGTCATCAACGATTAATAATGATTTATTTTCAAAATCGCTAAGATTCTGTAGTTTTGCTTCTTCTTTCATATGCTTCATATAGGGTCTCTGCAAGATATTACAATATATGAATTTTACGCATTTCTGGCTTGAATTATTTGCTTTACTTTAGTGCTGTTTACTTTATATGCCAAAAAATATTAAAGTTTTTTTTAAAAAGACTTTTTTTTATTAAATTTTTTTTGGAGGCATTTAAAATGCAAAAATTTAAATCAGTTGAAGAATTAGTTAATCAGCTGAAACCTGAAAAACCAGTTTACTGTATTAGAAAGAATTCTATTAAATCTGCTGTTAAATTTTTCCTGAACAAATTTCCAGGTAAAGTTTTATATGCAGTCAAAACCAATCCACACCCTGAGATAATCAAAACAATCATAGAAAGTGGAGTAGAACAATTTGATGTTGCATCAATTGAAGAAATTAAAAATATTAGAACTTTTAGCAATACAGCTAAATGCTCTTTTATGCATACTGTTAAAAGCAGAGAAAGTATAAAAGAAGCATATTTTAATTATGGTGTAAAAACTTTTTCATTAGATACTAAAGATGAACTGATTAAAATAATTGAAAGTACAAATAATGCTAAAGATTTAGAGTTATTTGTAAGAGTAGCTGTTTCAAATGAACATGCAGAAATTGATTTATCAAAAAAATTTGGTGCTTTAACATCAGAAGCAATTGGTTTGTTAAGACTTGTAAAACAACATGCTAAAAAGATTGGTTTAAGTTTTCATGTTGGTTCGCAATGTATGCATCCAATTTCTTATTCAAAAGGAATTAGTGAAATTGGAAATATAATTAAAAAAACAAAAATTATTCCAGATTATATTAATGTTGGTGGAGGTTTCCCTACAATCTATCCTGACTTAATTCCGCAATCTTTAAGTAGTTATTTTAACGAAATAAAAAAGAGTTTAGAAAATTTAAAACTAGAAAAACTTCCTGAAATTATTTGTGAGCCTGGCAGAGCTTTAGTTGCTGAAAGTGGTTCAACAGTTGTAAGGGTTAATTTAAGAAAAAAACAAAAGCTTTATATTAATGATGGTACCTATGGTACTCTTTTTGATGCTGGTACACCAAACATTGTATTCCCATCTAGAATGATTAAAGAAAATTCTAATAAAATAATTTCAAAAAAATTAACTGCTTTTGATTTCTTTGGACCTACATGTGACAGCATGGATTATATGAAAGGTCCTTTTTTGCTTCCAAATAATATTAAAGAAAATGACTATATTGAACTTGGTCAACTTGGGGCATACGGATTAACATTTAGAACTCAGTTTAATGGTTATTACTCAAATGAAATTTATGAAGTTGAAGATAACCCAATAATGACAATGTATGATAAAGGCATTAACAAAGCTAACATGGTAGCTTAATGTCGAGTCAAAAAAATCCAGGTCATAACAGTAAAAGAGATTTCTTAAAAAATCCTGTTGAGCACATCGATATAACTTCTTTTGATAGCAGAAAAATTATATCCTCAATGGAAAAAATGTCATTTGTTTCTAGAGAAACAGCAAATGCTGCTAATATTTATAACGAGATGCTTAAAGATAAAGATTGTACAATTTTCCTTACCTTAGCTGGCTCTACTTCGGCAGCTGGATGTATGAATATTTATAAAGATTTAGTTAAATATAATATGGTCGATGCAATTGTTGCAACAGGAGCCTCTATAGTAGATATGGATTTTTTTGAAGCTCTTGGTTTTAAACATTATCAAGGTTCACAATTTCAAGATGATACTGAACTGAGAGACAACTATATAGATAGAATTTACGATACCTACATAGATGAAGAAGAGCTTCAAATGTGTGATAAAATTATATGTGAAATCGCTAATAACCTAGAGGCGAGAAGCTATACTTCAAGAGAGTTCATTTATGAAATGGGCAAATATTTAAAAAATAACTCAAAGAAAAAAGACTCTTTAATTGAAACCGCTTTTGACAATAATGTTCCTATTTTCTGCCCTGCTTTTACTGACTCGAGTGCAGGATTCGGATTAGTTATGCATCAAGAACAAAATCCAAAAAAACATATAACAATAGACTCGGTTAGAGAATTTAGAGAACTAACAGAAATTAAAATTAAATCTAAAGGTTCTGGATTATTTATGATTGGTGGTGGTGTGCCTAAAAACTTTATTCAAGATACTGTTATTTGTGCTGAACTATTAGGAAAAGATGTAGACATGCATAAATATGCTGTTCAAATTACTGTTGCTGATAGTAGAGACGGAGCTTGTAGCAGCTCCACATTAAAAGAAGCAAGTTCATGGGGAAAAGTAGATATTACAAAAGAACAGATGGTGTTTGCAGAGGCAACTAGTGTTTTACCATTGATAGCAAGTGATGCTTATCATAAAGGTGAGTGGAAAAATAGAACAAGAAAAAACTTTACAAAAATTTTTAAATAAAATTGAAATATCTCTTAAATAAAAACGGATTTTTAGGAATTGATAATAAGTTTAGCTTTAAAGAGAAAGCTGTAATTGTTCCATTTGGATTAGAAAAAACTGTCAGTTATGGAGGAGGAACAAGAAATGGACCTAAAGAAATTATAAAAGCATCTCATCAAGTTGAGCTATATGATGAAGAGCTTAACTGCGAACCTTATAAG
This sequence comes from uncultured Pelagibacteraceae bacterium, assembly GCA_902624015.1. Taxonomy (GTDB): domain Bacteria; phylum Pseudomonadota; class Alphaproteobacteria; order Pelagibacterales; family Pelagibacteraceae; genus Pelagibacter. The sequence continues at coordinate 16,886 of CACNVV010000014.1, read as the reverse complement.
AAAATAGGTATTAAAACTTTAAAACCATTTAAAATAGACAAAAATATTAAAAAAGCCCTGAATAAAATCTCAAAAATTAATAAAGAGATTTTAGATAAAAAACTTTTCCCAATGACTTTAGGTGGAGAACATTCAATAACACCCGGATGTATTGTTCCTTTTACTAAAAAATATAAAAATATTTGCCTCTTGCATTTTGATGCCCATGCAGATTTACGTCAAAGCTATAATGGAGAAAAATTTTCACATGCCTCAGCAATTAGAAGATGTCTGGATTATAAAAATGTTTCTTTAATTTCATTTGGGATAAGAAATATCTCAGAAAGTGAAATTCCATTTTTAAAAAAGAATTCTTCAAGAATAAATATATTTTGGGCAAAAGATAAAAAAAAATGGAATTTGTCTAAATTTAAAAAACTAATTAAAAACAAAATTGTTTATCTTACATTTGATGTGGACGGACTAGACTCAAGCATTATGCCTGCAACTGGTACACCTGAACCAGGAGGGCTTTTGTGGGATGAAACATTGGATATAATAAGAATTGCAGCAAAAAATTCAAAAATTGTTGGTGCAGATATTAATGAGCTGTCTCCAATTAAAGGATTTAATTCTTATAATTTTCTTGTTGCAAAATTAGCTTATAAAATTTTGTCTTATAAATTTTTATATTAAACTTTAATTGGTTTAATAATTTTCAATAAAATTCTAAATGGTATCAACATTATTATAGCAACTAAAATTTTTACTGCTAAATCTCCAAGGGATAAAGTAACCCAAGGTACCCCTGTTGCATAAAATGATATTGAGAAAAATAAAAATGTGTCAACTGTTGATCCAATCAAGGATGAAGTAAGTGGAGCTACAAACCACTCTTTTTTTCTTAATCTATCAAAAATTTGAATATCTAATAATTGAGCAGTAATAAAAGCTACCCCTGATCCTATTGCAATTCTGACAGATATTAAATCTGCAAAATCAGTTGAGAATAACAATGTAAATATAATTCCTATTAAAAAGCCCAAATATACAATTTGCCTTGCTAATAATTTTCCATAAGACCTATTTGCTAAATCTGTTATTAAAAAAGCTATTGGGTAACTAAAAGCTCCATAAGTTAAAATCTCATTTAATCCAAAATAGTTTATTGGGAACTGAACTAAATAATTAGAAGATAGTACAACAACCCCCATCATTATAGATAGGGTAATAAATAATTTGTTCATTAAGCTGATTTAGCTACAGGTTTCTTTTTAAAAGGGGATTTAATTAAAACTACTTTTTTTAATTTTTTTAATCTAGGAGATAAATTTTTATTTTTTACAGTTTTTAAGAATTCATCAAAACTACCTTTTTTGTCAACTGACCTAACACCTGAATTGCTTACAGTAAGTTTTAAACTTCTTCCAGTAAGTTCACTTGTAAATTTTACTTTTTTTAGATTAGGTAAAAATCTTCTTTTAGTCTTGTTGTTAGCATGACTAACATTATGACCTTTCATAGGAATTTTACCGGTAAGCTCGCATTTTTTTGACATAATAACAGTGCTTATATAAGGGGAGATATTGAAGGCGTCAAGTTTAATACATTTAAGAAACAGTTTTATTTCCCACAATTTCTGTGAAATTTTTGACACCATCTCTTATTAGTAATTCTTTTAGGTCTTTTTTAATCATCCCAGCAATATTGGGTCCTTGAAATACCATGCCGGTATACAACTGAACATAATCTGCTCCTAATAAAAACTTGTCATAAGCTGCTTTACCAGAGTCAACACCACCTACTCCAATTATTTTAATTTTACCTTTAATTAAATTGTAGAATTTACTTATTAAAAGATTTGATTTTTTTTCAATAGGTTTTCCAGATAAACCACCTTTTTGATGTCTCTGTATATTTTGAAGTGTTTCTCGAGAAGCTTCGGAAGTATTTGAAATTATTATTGCGCTTATTTCATTTTCTAAAAGTATTTCTGAAATTAAGTCAATCTGATTTTCATTTATATCTGGTGAAATCTTTACAGCTACAGGAATTTCAGTTTTTAATTGTTTTTTTTTCTCTGAGATAGATTTTAATAATTCTTTTAATTTATTCTCATCATGAAAGTTTCTTAGATTTTCAGTATTTGGTGAAGAAATATTGATTGTAATATAATCTGCAACCTCAGAAAATTTTTCTAATCCAATTAAATAGTCATTCAATCTATCATTAGAATCTTTGTTTGGACCCACATTTACACCTAGTACACCTAGTTTTTTATTAGATTTTATTCTGTTTAATATTGTATCTGATCCATGGTTGTTAAAACCTAACCTATTAATTAATGCTTGATCTTCTACCAATCTAAATACTCTTGGTTTTTCATTTCCATATTGTTTTAATGGAGTAACTGTACCTACTTCAACAAATCCAAATCCCAGCTTAAATAAAGGGTTATATACCTCTGCATTCTTATCAAAACCTGCAGCAATACCGATAGGATTATCAAGATTTTGATTAAATAATTTAGTTTTTAAAATTGGATCATTTTTGTTTTCATCAAATATATTTGAAACTAAATTGAGTTTGAGTGATTGAATTGCTAAAAAATGTGCTCTTTCAGGATCTATTTTAAATATTAAAGATCTTAAATTTGAATACATTATTTCAATTTACTAATTATCAATTCTTTTGTTTCGTTAACACCGAAAAAACTTATAAAAAAACCCATTCTAGGTCCATTTTCATCTCCAAAGACCACTTCATAAATTAACTTAAACCAATCTCTTAAGTTTTCTGCATACCCATTTTCTTTGCCTGTTGAATAAATTAATGTTTGTATATCCTCTGGAGACATTTGGTCATTACATTGTTCTAAAGTTTTAACTAAAGCTTGTAGAGCTAATTTTTCATTTTCAGATGGATTTTTATATTTTTTTTGGGCCTTAATAACATCATTAAAATACTTAATTGCATAACCAACTAGTCCGTCAAAAATTGGAAAGTTTTTTTCATGAATGTTTGATTTATATTTTTTAACAAACTTCCATAATAAATCTTTGTTATCAGCATTACTTGTTTCAACTAAATTCAACAACATAGAAAAAGTCATAATCATCTCTTCTTTTGGAATGTTTCCATTATGAACATGCCAAACAGGATTCATTACTAATTGTTGTTCTGTTTGTTTTTTTGATTTTTCAATATTATCAAGGTACTCATCTACAGCTTTAGGCACTATTTCTTTATAAAGTTTTTTAGCTCTTTTTGGATTTTGATACATGTATAAAGATAAGCTTTCAGGTGAGGCATATTTTAACCACTGGTCGATAGTAATACCGTTTCCTTTCGATTTTGAAATTTTTTCACCCTTTTCATCAAGAAATAATTCATAAGCAAATCCAGATGGATGTTTTTTACCAATTAAATTTATAATTTTGGTTGATAAAATTGCACTTTCAATAAGGTCTTTTCCATACATTTCAAAATCTATATCTAGAGCATACCATCTCATTGCCCAATCAACTTTCCATTGTAATTTACAATTTCCATCCAAAATACTAGATTCTAATTTTTTACCCTTATTATCAAAAATTATTTTAGAATTTTTTTTATCAATTTCTATAACTGGTATTTCGAGAACATGACCTGTATCAGGACAAATAGGTAAAAAAGGACAGTAAGTTTGTTGACGTTCTTTGCCTAAAGTTGGAAGTATAATATTCATTATACCATCATAACTTTCTAAAATAATTTTTAAGGTTGGGTTGAAAAAACCACCTTTATATAAAGATGTCGAACTTTTAAAACTGTATTTAAAATTAAAACTATTTAAGAAATCTTTTAACATTTCATTATTATGTTCTCCAAAACTTGAAAATTTTTCAAATGGATCTGGAACTTGTGTTAATGGTTTATGTAGATTTTTATTTAGTAATTCCTGATTAGGAACATTGTCAGGAACTTTTCTTAGACCATCCATATCATCAGAGAAAGTAATTATTTCTGTTGGTAAATCTGTAAGTTGCTTTAAAGCATTAACCATCATTGAGGTCCTTGCAACTTCACCAAATGTTCCGATATGAGGAAGGCCACTTGGACCATATCCAGTTTGAAGGGTAATTTTCCCTTTTTTATCAATAAATGATTTTCTCTCACGAAGCATTTTTTTTGCTTCCACGAAAGGCCAAGCACTTGTTTTATCTAAAATTTCTTTTTTAATCACGAATATATCTTTTATAAAAATCTTAAATTGGCGATTTTATTAATTCTTATAGAGTTGAAATTTATTTACCATAAAATAATGTTCTTTCAAAATGTCTAATTATAAAACTGTTTTTTTTACACTAGGAATTTTGCAAATAATTTTAGGGGTCTCAATGTTCATCCCTATAATTACTCAATTTATTTATTCTGAAAAAGATTCATCATTTTTTGGTGCATCTATTGTTACAATAATTTTTGGATCATTATTTTTCCTCTCAAATCTAGACCACGACAAGAAATTAAATTTACAGCAAGCATTTTTATTAACTGCTTTGTCTTGGTTAAGTATTGCTATTTTTGGATCTTTACCGTTTATATTTTCGACTATGGAGCTTTCAATTACTGATGCTTTTTTTGAGAGCATGTCTGGCATTACAACAACTGGATCTACAATTATTTCTGACTTAGAGAATACTCCAAAAGGCATCTTATTATGGAGAGCAATACTTCAATGGTTGGGTGGTATTGGTATAATTGTAATGGCAATCACCCTAATGCCTATAATGAATGTTGGTGGTATGCAATTATTTAAAATTTCTAGCAACGATTCTTCTGAAAAAATTCTTCCTAAATCAAAAGAAATTGCTTTAAGACTTATATATATTTATTCAGGTCTAACCGCTCTTTGTGCATTATCATATTGGATATTTGGAATGGGAAAATTTGATAGTTTAACTCATTCTATGACTACTATAGCTACAGGTGGATTTTCTAATTATAATCAGTCTATCGGATATTTTAACAGTATTCCTATAGAAATATCATCGATGATTTTTATAATTTTAGGAAGTATTCCATTTATTACATACATTAAATTTATTAATGGTAATAAAAGAATATTTTTCAACGATATTCAAATCAGAACTTTTGTTAAAATAGTAATTATTAGCATTATTATATTATCAATATATTTATTATTTAATAACTACGGAAACTTTAGTTTAAGATCTATTTTTTTTAATACGATTTCAATATTAACTGGAACAGGTTACGTTAATGCTGAATTTGATGGTTGGGGGGGCTTTCCTATAACGATATTTCTTGCACTAATGTTTATTGGAGGATGTGCTGGATCTACTACTTGTGGTATTAAAATCTTTAGAATTCAAATTCTATATTTGTTTATATTAAATCAATTAAAAAAAATTATATATCCCAAGGGAATATTTATAATTAAATACGATAAAGGATCTGTAGATGATAAATTTATTGCATCAATTATTTCATTTATTTACTTTTATTTTGTTATTTTTTTTATTTTAACTGCATTATTATCTTTAACAGGTCTCGATTTTATAACATCTATCTCTGGAGCAGCTACGTCAATATCAAATGTTGGTCCAGGTTTAGGTCCTATTATAGGGCCTAATGGAGATTTTTCGGCTTTACCTGATATTTCTAAATGGATTTTAACTGTAGGTATGATTTTAGGTAGACTTGAGTTGTTTGCGATATTAGTATTGTTCTTACCATCTTTTTGGAGAAATTAATTATGTCTGAAACAAAAAAACAAACTTGGCTTGATTCTCTCTCAGTTTATAAAGATATTCGAATGGTAAGAATTCTTTTATTAGGTGCAATAAGTGGATTCCCGTGGGTATTAATCGCAAGCAGCTTAAGCCTTTGGCTTAAAGAAGAAGGTCTTAGTAGATCAACAATTGGATGGGCAGGTTTAATTTTTGGAGTATACGCTTTCAATTATTTGTGGGCTCCAATTATAGATAGAATTCAAATTCCTGTACTAACAAAAAAATTAGGGCACAGAAGAGGCTGGATAGTTTTGATGCAATTAATTATTTTGTTAAGTCTTATTGTTTGGAGTGTGATTAATCCAACTGAAAATTTAGCTTTATTAATTACTGTAGGTTTAATTATTGCTATTGCATCTGCAACTCAAGATATAACCGTAGATGCATTAAGAATTGAACAGATAAATGAAAATGAGGGAAAATCTATGGCTGCTGGTGCAGCTATGGCTGTTGTTGGTTGGTGGACAGGTTATAAATTAGGTGGAGTTGTTGCTTTATTTACGGCAGAATTTTTTGAAAACCTAGGAGTAGCTGACTACTGGCAAGCTACTTTTTTAATTTTAGGTGTTTTAATAATTTTAATGAATATTGGATTAATGTTTGTTCATGAACCTATAGAGACAAATAGACAAGCAAAACAAAGAGAAACAGATAAATTAATTGAGGGAAAACTTGGATCTAGCAATATAATTACAAATTTTGTTGCATATATAACGGGAACTATAGGCGGACCTATTATTAGTTTTTTTAAAAAAAATGGTTTTGCCATTGCAGCTGGAATTTTAGGATTTGTTTTTTTATTTAAAATAGGTGAGGCATTTATGGGAAGAATGTCTATTGTTTTTTATAAAGAAATTGGATTTTCCAAAGGTCAAATTGCAATTTATTCAAAAGGACTTGGTTGGATAACAACAGTTGTATTTACTTTGTTGGGAGGAGTAATGGCCATGAGAGCTGGAACAATTAAAACTATGTTCTTTGCTGGTGGGTTAATGGCTATAACAAATCTTTTATTCGCAGTTTTAGCATGGACTGGAAAATCAGAAATTTTATTTGCAATTGCTGTTATAGCTGATGATATTACAGCAGCTTTTGCAACTGTAGCATTTGTTGCATTTATATCATTACTAGTTGATAGAACTTATACAGCCACACAATATGCATTACTTGCTTCAATTGGTACTGCTGGTCGTACCACTTTGGCTTCATCATCAGGTGCTTTGGTTGACTGGTTAAACGGAGATTGGGGAACATTTTTTGTTTTAACGACTATAATGGTGATACCATCGTTAATTTGTTTATGGTTAATAAAAAACAAAATTAGAATAGGTGCGAAATAATTTTTATTTCATAGGTAATTTTTCGAACATTTATAAAAAGCCTTCGATAAAATCTGAAGTAACTTCACAAATCATACATGGTGAGAAATTTAAAATTTTATCAAAAAATAAAGATTGGATAAAAATTAAAACTATGTTTGATAACTATAAGGGGTTTATAAAAAATTCAAAATATGTAGATAAATTTAGTCCTAAATATAAAGTTAGTTCATTAAAAGCAAGAATTTTTAAAAAACCTGGAATTAGAACTAATAGTTGGCTTCCACTTGCATCTAAATTGATTGTATTTGAGCAAAATAACAATTATGTAAAATTTGAGAAAAAAAAATGGATTAAAAAAGCAGATATTAAAAAAATAAACCATAAAGAAAATAATTTTACAAAAATATTTAAAAAATTTTTAAATGTAAAATATGTTTGGGGTGGAAAAACATTTAAAGGTATTGATTGTTCGGCCTTATTGCAAATATTTTATTATTATAATAATTCGTTTTATCCAAGAGATACAAAAGATCAGATCAAATATACAAAAAAGAATTCAAAGAAAAGACTATTTAAAAAAGGAGATATTATTTTTTGGAAAGGTCATGTTGCTATGTGTTTAAATTCTAAAGAACTTATTCATGCTTATGGTCCAGAAAGAAAAGTAATTATTATGCCAATTATAGAAACAATTAAAAGAATTGAAAAAACTGCAAAGCTAAAGGTAAAAAAAGTATCTATAATAAAATATTAATTTCTTCCAAAGTCAGGCTTATCTATATCTTGTTTCAATTTGATGATTTTTGACCTTACTTTCTTAGTCTGAATAAGTTTCTTTACGATAGACTTATTATTTTTTGAATTAATATCTTTTTTAAATTGATTTAAATTTTTAATAAATAAATCAATCGCTTTTGAAATATTATTTTTATTGTTAAAAAAAATATCTCTCCACATGATTTCATTTGATGCTGCAATCCTAGAAAAATCTCGTAATCCACCAGCGCTATATTTGATTAGCTCATAATTTTGTTTTTTCTCAAAATCTTGTGCAGATTTCACCAGATTATATGCAATTAAGTGTGGTAAATGACTAGTAATAGAAAAAATTTTGTCATGTTTTTCAGCACTCATAACAACTACTTTTGCTCCAATTTTTTTCCAAAACCTAGTTAGAATATTTATGTTGTTTTTTTTAATATTTTTTTCTTTAATTATTATGCACCATCTATCAGTAAACATATTTTCTTTACCATGCTCTGGTCCACTGACCTCTGATCCAGCTATCGGGTGACTTTGAATCCAATGAATACCTTTCTTTAAAAATTTATTTATAATTTTAGAAGTTTCAATTTTTGAAGAACCAATATCTGTAATCAATGTTTTCGATGGTATAAATTTATTAATTTTTAAAATAATATTTTTGTATTCACTCATTGGTGTGCAAAAGATGATTAAATCAGAATTACTTGTACCTTCTTTTAATGATTTAACAATTGTTCCAGGTAATTTTAATCTTTTTATCTTAGCAATATTTGATTTTGATTTTTCATAAACAAATATTTTTTTTGCTATTTTTTTTTTGCTAATACGCCTTAATAAAGATGAACCTAATAATCCACAGCCAATAATTAAAATATTTTTCATTTTTTCAATACTTGCTTAATAACACTCATAAATTTTAAGTTTTCTTTTTTAGATCCAATAGTTAACCTTAATTTATTCTTTATATGATAACCATCTTCTGTTGATCTTAAAATAATTCCATTATTTTTAAGTTTTTCATAGAAAAATTTTGCTGAATATCTACATTTTTCAAAATTAAGTAACAAAAAATTTGCTGAAACTGAATTTGAAAAAATATTATATGTCTCAAGAAATTTCTTAATTTTTTCAGAATAAAATAAATTATGTTTAATCGATTTATTAATGAAAGCTTTATCCTTCAGTGACTCGGTGGCTGCTAATTGAGCAATACCATTTACATTAAATGGTGGTTTTATAACATTTAGCGCATCAACTATTTTTTTTGATCCATATCCCCAACCTACTCTCATAGAAGCTAATCCAAACATTTTTGAAAAAGTTCTAAGGATGAAAACATTGTCTTTATTTTTAAACAAATCTAGCCCAGATGAATAATCTTTGTTTTTCATATATTCTGCATAGGCATCATCTATAACTAGTAAAATTTTTTTATTTAATTTTTTTCTTAATTCTAAAACTTCTTTTTTCGTTAGGAAAGTTCCTGTAGGATTGTTTGGGTTAGCTATAAACACAATTTTAGTTTTTTTTGTTATTTTTTTTAAAATTTCATTTACTGAAACTTTAAAATTAATTTCTTTTGCAAATACAACTTTTGCGCCTACAATTTTTGAGTAAATTCTGTACATTAAAAAACTGTACTCTGGTACCACAACCTCATCTTTTGGGTTTAAAAATAACTGGCAGAGCATTTGAATTACTTCATCTGAACCAGCTCCACAAATAATTTTCTCAGAATTACATTTATAAGCTTTAGATATTGCTTTTCTTAAATTTTGAGATTTTCCATCTGGATATTTATCTAAATTCAGATTTTTATTTGATATTATTTTCTTTGCTTTAGGGCTCATACCTAAAGCAGACTCATTTGCAGAAAGTTTAATTGCGTTCTTAAGTTTCTTAACTTTTGATTTACCAGGCTTATAAGCCTCAATATCAAATTTTTTGAAATTTGGAGTTGTCATTTTTTTTAATTTATTTGCTCTTTATAGATAAAATTACAAATTTTTATAGAGAATAAGAGGATTTTTTAAAAAATTGACATAATAAATAAGTTCTAGTAAAAAAATTATGCGCTGATTTAACTGAATTGCGAGCGCTTAAAAAAAACCGCTAAAATAGTTTTTTTTCTCACAATTCAAAACAATCAAAAACTATGAATAATAGGAAAAACATAAAAACTTTAATTGTAAAGAAACCACTAAAATTAGACTGTGGAAAGACCATAAAAGATTTTCCAATAGCCTATGAAACTTACGGTTCACTTAATTCAAAAAAAGATAATGCAATATTAGTTTTTCATGCTCTAACAGGAGATCAATTTGTAACCGGAATAAACCCTACAACCAAGAAAGAGGGTTGGTGGAGTTATGCAGTAGGTCCTGATAAGGCTATCGATACAAATAAATATTTTGTTATTTGCTCTAACGTAATTGGCGGATGTATGGGATCATACGGACCAAGTCATAAAGATGCTAATCAAAAAGTTTTTGGAACAAATTTTCCAGTAATTACAATTAATGACATTGTGAATGCTCAATATAATTTACTTGATCATTTTGGTATTGATAAACTATTTTCTATAACTGGTGGTTCAATGGGAGGTATGCAAGTCCTTCAGTTTATTAGTAACTTTCCTGATAAATCTAAAACAGTGATACCGATAGCAACCACATCTAGTCATTCAGCACAAAATATCGCTTTTAACGAGCTAGGTAGACAAGCTATTACAGCTGATAGTAACTGGAAAGATGGGAATTATACATCAAATGAAACTAATCCCGGAAAAGGATTGGCTGTAGCTAGAATGGCAGCTCATATTACATATTTATCTAAAAAAGGTTTGCAGGAAAAATTTGGAAGAAAGTTACAAGAAAGAGAAGATCTTAAATTTGGATTTGATGCTGATTTTCAAATAGAAAGTTATTTGAGATATCAGGGTTCAGTTTTCGTAGATAGATTTGATGCAAATAGTTATCTCTATATCACTAGAGCTATGGATTATTTTGATTTAGCAAAACAATTCAATGGTAATCTTTCAGAAGCATTTAAAAATACAAACGCGAAATTTTTTATAATTTCATTTACTTCAGATTGGCTTTATCCAACACAAGAAAACAAAGATATTGTGATTGCTTTAAACTCAATAGGAGCTGATGTTGGATTTGTAGAAATTGAGTCGGATAAAGGTCACGACTCCTTTTTACTAGACGTTCCTGATTTCTTAAGTGCACTTAAAAACTTTTTAGATAAATCTTACGAAAAAAATTAATTATGAAAAATGAATTTCAGGTAATAGCAGATTTAATTGAAAAAGATAAGAAAGTCTTAGATGTAGGTTGTGCTGATGGAACTTTGATGAAATTTTTAAAGGATAATAAAAACATAAATATAAGAGGATTAGAAATTTCAAAAGAAAGAGTGCAAGAATGTATTGCAAAAGGTTTAACTGTAATTGAAGGAAATGCTGAAAAAGATTTAAAACAATTTCCAGACAAATCATTTGATTATGTTATTTTAAGTCAAACCCTTCAAGCTTTTCTTAATCCTGAATTGGTTTTAGATGAACTTTTAAGAGTTGGAAAAAAAGCAATAGTTACAATTCCTAATTTTGGATATTGGAAAGTAAGATTTCATTTATTATTTAAAGGTACAATGCCGATTACAAAAACATTACCAGATGAATGGTATAACACTCCAAATTTACACATGTGCACAATCAAAGATTTTTTTCATTTTGTAAAATCAAAAGATATAAAGATTTTTAAATCACTCGCTTTAAACAATCTTAATAAATCAACAATAAATCAGAGTAATTTAGGTGTAAAAAATTTGTTTGCAGATCTTGGTATATTTTTGATAGAAAAATAAAATGCGTATTGAAATTATACCTTGTCTTAAAGACAACTATAGCTATTTAATAATAGACGAAAGTAACAATTCTGCGTGTATTGTAGATCCCAGTGAGGCTGAGCCAATAATAAATTTCCTAAAGAATAAAAATATAAAATTAAAATACATTCTTAATACTCATCATCACTATGATCATATTGGAGGAAATCAAGAATTAAAAAAAAAATATGGATCAGTTGTTGTAGGTTTTAAAGGAGACTCAAAAAGAATACCAGAGATAGACATATTGTTAGAAGATAATCAAATATGGAAAGCCGAAAACTTTGAGGCTAAAATTATGCATATACCTGGACATACTTCAGGCCATATTTGTTTTAATTTTTTTAAAGAAAAAATAGTTTTTACCGGAGATACACTTTTCTCACTTGGTTGTGGAAGAATATTCGAAGGTTCTTATGAGGAAATGTTTGAATCTTTAAACAAAATTAAATTATTACCAGAAGACACAAAAATTTATTGTGGTCATGAATACACTCTTAACAATGCAAAATTTTGCAAAAAATATGATTCCAAAAACAAAGATTTACAAAAAAAAATAGAAAAAATAGAAAAATTGAGAGAAAATGGAATTCCTACGATACCCTCAACTTTAAAAGAGGAATTGGAGTGTAATATATTTTTAAGAGCAAAAGATGTTAAAACCTTTTCAAAATTAAGAGATTTTAAGGATAATTTCTAATTAATTCGGCTTGACTAAAGGCTGGCTACAACTATATTGCGGTAACTTTAAATAAAATCATACTATGTCATACGCAGTAATAAAAACAGGTGGAAAACAGTATAAAGTAAAATCTGGAGAAATTCTAAAGATTGAAAAACTAGCAGACTCTAAACCTGAGACTAAAATAGAGTTTAATGAAATCTTGGCATACGGTGATGATAAATCAATTGAAATTGGAACTCCAAATGTTGAGGGCGCAAAAGTAGAGGCTGATTTAATTAAAAATAGCAAAAATAGAACTATTTTAATTTTTAAAAAAAGAAGAAGACAAAACTCAAGAAGAAAAAATGGTCACAGACAACAATATTCTATGATAAGGATTAAAAAAATTTTTTCAAAAGATGGTAAAGTGTTATCAGAAGCTGAAAAAATTTCTAAAACTTCAAAAAAAGAAGAAGTTAAGGAAGCAGTAAGCAAATAGTTATTAGGTAAATTATGGCAACAAAAAAAGCAGGTGGATCATCACGAAACGGACGAGATAGTGCCGGAAGAAGACTTGGTGTAAAAAAGTATGGTGGTGAAACAGTAATTCCTGGAAACATAATTGTTAGACAAAGAGGAACTAAGATTTTTCCAGGTGAAAATGTTGGTATGGGTAAAGATCATTCAATATTTTCAGTTGTTAAAGGGAAAGTTGTTTTCAAAAAATCTAAATCAGATAGAACTTTCGTTTCTGTAAAGCCCAATTAATAGTACAACCAATTAAAATAGATGTTGTATTATGAAATTTCTCGATCAAGTTAAAATTTATATTAAAGCTGGAAACGGTGGAGACGGATCTCCGAGTTTTAGAAGAGAGAAATATGTTGAGTTTGGTGGACCAGATGGTGGGGACGGTGGAAAAGGTGGATCAATTATTTTGAAGTCAGAGGAAAATTTAAATACCCTTATTGATTATCGATATCAACAACACCACAAAGCCGAACGTGGAGAAAATGGTTCTGGTCAAAACAGAACAGGAAAAGGTGGTGAAGATTTAATTTTAAAAGTTCCTCTAGGTACACAGGTATTTGAAGAAGATAACAAAACTCTTCTTTTTGATTTTAATAAAAAAGGTGAAGAATATGTTGCAGCTGCTGGTGGAAAAGGAGGTTTGGGAAACACAAGATTTAAAAGTTCTACAAATAGAGCTCCAAGAAAATTTACTAAAGGCACTATCGGAGAAGAATTTACAATATGGCTTCAATTAAAAACAATTGCTGATATCGGTATTATTGGATTGCCAAATGCGGGAAAATCAAGTTTGTTAGCAGCATTAACAAATGCAAGTCCAAAAATTGCAAATTACAAATTTACAACTATTAATCCAAACCTCGGCGTGGCTTCTTACGATGATAAAGAAATTACTATTGCAGATATTCCAGGATTAGTTGAAGGTGCTCACGAAGGTATAGGATTAGGGATACAATTTTTAAAACATATAGAGAGATGTAAGTCTTTACTGCACTTAATTGATGTCACCAACTTAGATCTGAATGAGTCTTATAATCAGGTGAAAAATGAATTAAAAAGCTACAGTGCAAAATTATTAGAAAAAAAAGAACTAATTGTGCTTAATAAAGTCGATTTGATTGATGAAGAAACAGTAAATGAAGTTATAGATCATTTTTCAAAGGGTAAAAATTGTGAGATTATGACAATGACAACTCTGGAAAAAGAATCTGTATCAAAAATTAAAGCAAAACTTTTGTCTTATGTATCTTAAAAACTCTAAAATAATTGTAGTCAAAATTGGATCATCTCTCCTAGTTGATCAAAATAAAAAAATTAGGAAACAATGGTTATCTAGCTTTGCAAAAGATATTAAAAAATTAAGAGATAAAAATCAAAAAGTAGTTATTGTTAGCTCTGGTGCTATAGCTTTGGGTTGCAAGAAAATGAATTATAACAAAAAAAATATCAAATTAGATAAGAGTCAAGCTATTGCTTCTATTGGTCAAATAGAGCTGATGAATTTATTTTCACAAACTTTCTCAAAGTATAAATTAAATATTTCTCAGATTTTGCTTACATTAGAAGATACTGAGGAAAGAAGAAGATCCCTCAATGCAAAACGAACTTTTGATAATCTTTTTGAACTTGGTTTTATTCCTGTAGTAAATGAAAATGACACTATTGCAACGAGTGAAATAAAATATGGAGATAATGATAGATTGGCATCTAGGGTGGCGCAAATTACAAACGCTGATACCTTAATTTTATTATCTGACGTTGATGGTTTGTATACAAAAAATCCTAAAATTTTTAAGGATGCTAAACTTATAAAAAAAATTGATGACTTAAAAAAAGATCTAAAAAAAATTTATATTAAAGGCATAAACGAATATGGAAGTGGTGGTATGCATACAAAAATTGAAGCAGCAAAAATATGTCAGCTTGCTGGTACTAGTATGGTTATTGCAAATGGACTATATTCAAATCCAATCTCAAAAATAATTGAAAAAAATAACTGCACCTGGTTTAGTCCAAAAATTTCAAAGTTAGATGCTAGAAAAAAATGGATAATAAGTTCTGTAGCACCTAAAGGAGCTTTAATAATTGATGATGGTGCTAAAAAAGCATTAAAGTCTGGAAAAAGTTTGTTAGCAGCAGGAATTAAAAAAGTTTCAGGAAGATTCAACAAAGGTGATCATATTAAAGTATTGGATAAAAAAAATAACGAATGTGCTAGAGGGTTAAGTTCCTTTACTTCTGATGAGGTATCTAAAATTATGGGTCATCACTCTAATGAAATTGAAAAATTATTAGGCTATGTTGCAAAATCAGAAGTTATTCATAAAGATGATATGGTGGAAATTTAAATGATTAAATATATGAATTTAATTGGAATAAAAGCTCGAAAAGCTAGTGAGTATAGAGTTACAACTGAAGTAAAAAATAAAGTCTTAAATGATTACGCGAAATTAATTAAGAATGAAAAAAAATTTATTATTAATCAAAATTTAAAAGATATTAACTACGCAAGAAAAAAAGGGTTAAAAGAAAACTTAATCAAAAGACTTCATTTAAATGAAAATAAATTAGATGGAATTATAAATTCTATTTTAAAAATAGCTAAATTAAGAGATCCTATAGATAGCACTTTAGAAAAATGGAAAAGACCAAATGGTTTGAATATTAAAAGAGTTTCAATACCAATTGGAGTTATTGGGGTAATTTATGAAAGTAGACCAAATGTAACTTCAGATGTTGCTAGTCTTTGTTTTAAATCTGGAAATGTAGTGATTTTGAAAGGAGGCTCTGAGGCCATAAATTCAAATAAAGCTTTAGCTAAGCTGTTTAGAAAAGCACTTAAAAAAAATAAAGTTAATGAAAACTTTATACAATTTATTGATTCAAAACAAAGAAGGCTTGTGGATATTATGCTTTCTAAGATGAAAAAATATATCGATGTCATCATACCTCGTGGTGGAAAAAATTTAGTTAAAAAAGTTTTAGAATTATCCAAAGTACCTATAATTGGGCACTTAGAGGGGCTTTGTCATACTTATATAGATAAAGATGCAGAATTAAAAATGGCTAAAGAAATTGTCTATAACGCTAAATTAAGAAATACAAGTATTTGTGGTGCGACTGAAACTATTCTTATTCATAAAAATATAGTCAAAAAATTTAGTAATCCTATTTTGCAGGAACTTGAAAATAGTGGTTGTAAAATAATTGGCGATAAGATTTTGAAAAATTATTACAATGGTCAAGTATATCCTGCAAAAGAAAAAGATTGGTCAACTGAATATTTATCATCAATTGTATCTGTTAAAGTTGTTAAAAATTCTGAAGAGGCAATTAAGCATATTAACAAATACGGAACTATGCACACTGACTCCATCATTACAAAAAATAAAAAGACAGCAAAATATTTCCTAAAAAATGTTAAAAGCTCAATTGCAATGCATAATACCTCAACTCAATTTGCTGATGGCGGTGAATTTGGATTTGGTGGAGAAGTTGGAATTTCTACTAATACACTGCCACCAAGAGGTCCTGTGGGTTTAAATCAATTGATTTCATATAAATATGAAATCACTAGTAATGGTAAAATAAGAAATTAAATTGAATAACACAAAAATAAAAATTGGTGTATTAGGTGGATCGTTTGATCCTGCTCACAAAGGACACTTAGCAATTTCAAAGGAAGCAAAAAAAAGATTTAAACTCAAAAAAGTGATTTGGGCAATTACAAAAAAAAATCCATTTAAAATAGAAAGTAAGACATCTGTTGCTAACAGAATTAAATATTGTAAAAAAATTATTAGTACAAATTCATTTATTAAGGTTAAATTTTATGAAAAAATTATTAAATCAAATAAAACTATTAATTTAATCAATCATTTACTAAAAGATAAAAGCATTGAAATTTATTTTTTAATGGGTGCCGACAACCTTATTAAT
>CACNVV010000013.1 GCA_902624015.1 uncultured Pelagibacteraceae bacterium | reverse complement strand
TATATTTTTAAAATTAGCCCTGTCTAAAAAATTAATACTTGCATCTTTTATCAAACCTTTAATTATATAATCATTTTTAAGTTTACCATTTTCATCGATGTTCAAACTTAGATCTATAATTACATGACCTTTTTTTACAATTTTTTCTAATATAAATAATTCAGGTTTATTATTTGTAGTCCGTATAAATTTAATTAAATCATTTAATAATATAGACTTAGTTTTTACCTCTATATTTGATGATGAAATCTTATTTTTAATTAAAGAACTGAGAGAAACTTGCGTTTTAATGCTTTCTAATGCTAAAGATCTTTTTGCAAAATATACTGTGGTACCAATTGTTTTTGCATAGATTTTTAGTTTTAAAGGATCTAGAGTTAATTTAATTTTTTTTAAATCTATATCTATCTTTTTATTTATTAGTAAAACTCTTTTTTTGATTTGATCATTAAATTTATCTGTCTCTATACCTACGGTGCTAAGGTAAATTATCAAAACAACAAACACTGACAGAAGTAGAATAAAATATTTTAAAATATTATTTTTCATTTAATTTATAAAGCGACTGTTCCAAAAATTCGTCAATATCACCATCTAATACTTTATCAGGACTAGTGCTTTCAAAACTAGTTCTATTATCTTTTACAAGTCTGTAAGGTTGAAGAACATAAGATCTAATTTGATGCCCCCATCCTATTTCTGATTTTGAACTTTCAACATTTTGATTTTCTTCCTCTCTTTTTTTAATTTCATAATCATATAATCTTGCTTTCAACATATTCATGCATGTTTCTTTATTTTTATGTTGCGATCTTTCATTTTGACATTGAACAACAATTTTTGATGGAATGTGAGTTATTCTAACTGCACTGTCAGTAGTGTTAACATGCTGGCCACCTGCTCCACTGGAACGATAGGTATCTATTCTTAAATCTTTTTCTAAAATTTCTATATTTATATTTTCATCTACAACTGGATAAATCCAAACACTTGCAAAACTGGTGTGCCTTCTTGCTCCGGAGTCAAATGGAGATATTCTAACTAACCTATGTATTCCCGACTCTTTTTTTAACCATCCAAAAACATAGTCACCATCTATTTTAATTGTGGCAGACTTTATGCCAGCCTCATCACCTCTATGTTCGCTAATCAAACTTGATTTAAAATTTTTTTTATCAGACCATTTTAAATACATCCTTCTTAACATATTAGCCCAATCTTGACTTTCTGTACCTCCAGCTCCAGCATGTATTTCTATGTAACAATTTAAAGGATCTGCTTCATTAGACAAAAAACATTTAATTTCATTTTTTTTAACTTCAATTCTTAAGTTTTTAATATTTTGGAGAACTTCTTTTTGAACTTGTAAATTCTCCTCTTCAAGCGCCAGTTGATTCAAATCATCTAAATCTTTCAGTTTTTCAACATTATTATTTAAAGAATTAATTAAATCTTCATAAAATTTCTTTTCTTTGATTAATCTTTGAGAATTATCTTTATTTTGCCAAAAATCGGCACTCAGCATTTGTGAGTTTAATGATTGTAGCTTTGAATGGATATTGTTTTTTTCAAAGATACTCCTGTATTTTTTGATTTATCTTTTCAATCTCTTCTTTTAAATTTTGATAATTATTATCCATTAGTAAAACTTTAATATATTATTTGAATCTAATCTATCTGAATTTGTATAAAGTACTTTTCCATTAACCACATTTTCTTTTTTAAAAACCTCAATAATAGTATTCTTTGAGTTAAATTTTGCTTTCTGACCTGTTAAAGGGTCAACAACCATCATCACTGTACCTTTAGCGGCCTTAAATGGTCTTGCATCATTTTTATTAATGGAATTACCTATAAAACTTTTGAATATTGGCAAAGCCGTTTTAGATCCTGTTTCATATTTTCCTAATGGAGTTGGATTATCTGAACCAACATAAACACCAACTAGTAAATTTGAAGTAAAACCTATAAACCAAGTATCTGTATTTTTATTTGTTGTTCCAGTTTTACCTGCAATATTTAAATTTAAGTCTTTTAGTTTTTTAGCTGTACCTCTTTGAACAACTCCTTCTAAAATTGATGTCATTTGAAAAGCTGTTTCTGGAGAAAAAATTTGCGTATAATTATTACTAATCTCAGGATAATCGTTTGTTAAATAAGAAATTTGATCACAATTAATACATTTTCTTTTATCATTATTAAAAATAGTACTTCCCTCACTATCCTGAATTCTATCTATCAGTATTGGTTCAACAAGTTTTCCTCCATTAACAAAAGCTGAATAAGCAGACGTAAGTTTTAATAAAGTTGTTTCAGCAGATCCCAAAGATATGGATAAAAGTTCTTCTGGATTATCATAAATTTTTAATGCTTTTGAAAAATCAACTATTTTCTCTACACCAAGATTTTGGGCTATTCTTACTGTCATTAAATTTCTAGATTTCTCCAAACCAACTCTTAAAGTCGAAGGCCCATAAAATTTTTTTCCATAATTTTCTGGTTTCCACATTTTTAAATCATCTCCTTGGTCTAAAACCAATGGTGCGTCTAGAACTAATGATGTTGGTGTAAAATTGTTCTCTAAGGCTAATGCGTAAACAAATGGTTTAAAAGCTGATCCAGGCTGTCTTTTAGCTTGAGTTGCTCTGTTAAATTCACTTTGTTTAAAACTAAAACCACCACTTAGTGCTAAAACTCTGCCAGTAAATGGATCCATCACAACAATTCCACCATTTATCTTTGGTAATTGTTGTAAGTTAAAAATATTTTCTTTAAGATTTTTAACATAAATAATATCACCAGGTTTTAATAATTTATTAAATTCTTTTTTTGTCCAAGTAATACTCTGGTATTCAATAACACCTTCGATATTATCTTCTGTTTCTATTTCTGCTGAAAATTTATTTACTTTTTTGACTATTGCTAATTTCCAATTAATTAAATTTTCTAATTTATACTTTTCTAAATCTTTTTTCCATTCTGAATTATATATCTTATTAGTAAGTGGTCCTCTCCATCCCTTTCTTTTATCATATGCTATTAATCCATCTCTAAGTGATTTTGTTGCAATTGTTTGTAAATTTAAATCTATTGGAGTATTGATATTAAAACCTTGTTTGTAAACTTTATCATAGCTCAATGTTTCAATTACGCTCTTTCTCACATCTTCAATAAAATATTGAGCATCTTCTAAATAAATTTTTTTATTTTTTTTTAAAATTATTTCCTCTTTTGTAAGTTTTTCATACCATTCTGAGGTTAAATAATTATTATCTAACAAATTTTTTAAAACTAAATTTCTTCTAAATTTTGCTATATCTGGATCTCTATAAGGATTGTATCTACTAGGTGCTTTTGGCAAAGCTGCTAATAAAGCGGCTTCTGAGTAATTTAAATCTTTAATAGATTTATCAAAATATTCTAAGCTTGCAGCAGCTACTCCATATGCTCCACTTCCAAGATAAATTTGGTTTAGATAAAGTTCTAGAATCCTTTCTTTAGATAAAGCTCTCTCTATTCTAAAAGCTAGAATTGCCTCCTTAATTTTTCTATTTAAACTTACTTCATTTGTTAGTAAAAAGTTTTTTGCTACTTGTTGAGTAATTGTAGATGCTCCCTCTAACCTTTTAGATGATAAAATATTTGAAATATTATTTATTACAGCTCTAACAACACCTTTGGCATCAACACCTGGATGTTTGAAAAAATTTTTATCTTCAGCAGATAAAAATGCGTTAATTACATTTTTTGGAATTGAATTAAATGGAACAAATACTCTTTTTTCCTGTGAAAAATCTGCCACCAAATCACCATTACCAGAGTAAACTTTACTAGAAACAGGAGGTTTGTAACTTTTAAGAAATTTATAATCTGGTAAATCATTCGAATAAGTCCATAAAACACTTATTATCGAAATAGCTGATAATAGAATAAAAGAAGCAATTAAAATAAAGATATTTCTAAAAAATTTATTCATTTTAATTTCATTATATCTTGGAATTTGTTAAAGATATGGCAAGAAAATTAAACAAAATTTTAAAACTAAATTACTAATGAAATTAACATTCACAAAATTATGGAAAAAAATTTATATATCGATGCTTCGCATCCTAACGAAACTAGAGTTGTTCTTAAATCTGGCGAAAATATTGAAGATTACGAGTACGAAGGTTTAAAAAATAACTTAATTAAAAATAATATTTATTTAGGAAAAGTAAGTAGAATTGAACCCTCTTTGCAAGCAGCCTTTGTAGATTTTGGAAGAGAGAGGCATGGGTTTTTATCTTTTAATGACATTCAATCAGATTATTATCAGATACCAAAAGCAGATTTAGAAAGAATTAAAGAGGAGGAAGAAAAAGCTAGAGAAGAACTTTCAAGAGAAGTCGAGGCTAAAGAGGAGGAAAATATTGCTGAAGGAAAACTAGAAATAGATGATCCTATAGAAAAGATATCAGAAGAACAAATAGAGGAAGATCCAAACAACAAAGAAAATATTAATGAAAAAGAAAATTTAGATGATAGAAAAGAAAAAAAGAAAGAACATAGATTTAAATTTAAAAGATATAAAATTCAGGAAGTAATTAAACCTAATCAGGTAATTCTTGTACAGGTAATTAAAGACGAGAGAGGTCAAAAAGGTGCAGCTTTAAGCACTTTCATTTCTATTGCTGGTAAATATATAGTATTAATGCCAAACACTCCTAAAGGAGGAGGTATATCAAGAAAAATTTTTAATCCTGCTGATAGAAAAAAAATAAGATTAATTTTAAATGAAATTGAAATACCTAGGGAGATGGGACTGATTGTTAGAACTGCTGGAAGTAATAAAACTAAAAATGAAATAAATAATGATTTAACTACTTTGATTAATACTTGGGGCCAAATAAAAGAAAATGCAATAAATTCTATTGCTCCTTCTTTGATACATCAAGAAAGTGAAATAATTAAAAGAACTTTAAGAGATATGTTTGACGAAAATACGCAAAATATAATTGTAGAAGGAAACGAAGGTTATAAAAAAGCTCAATCATTCATGAAAACCATGTTGCCATCAAGTGTGAAAAAAGTAAAAAAATATAGAGGAAAAACTCCTCTATTTATACAAGAAAATATTGAACAAAAATTAAATCAAATTTTTGACTCTGAAATTAAACTCAAGTCAGGGGGATATTTAGTTATTAACCCAACAGAGGCTTTAGTATCTATTGATATAAATTCTGGAAGTTCAATCAAAGGAAAAAATGTTGAAAGTACTGCTTTAGATACAAATATTGAAGCTGCAGAGGAAATTGCTAGACAAATAAAAATAAGAGATTTGTCTGGTTTAATCATTATAGATTTTATTGATATGCTTAGCTATGGAAATAGAAGATTAGTAGAAAGAAAACTTAAAGAAAAATGTAGATCTGATAGAGCAAGAATTCAAATTGGGAGAATTAGTAATTTTGGTCTTTTAGAGATGTCTAGACAAAGACTTAGGGAAAGTGCGATTAAATGGAAAGTTACATTAACAGATGAGTCTTTCGCTCAAAAACTTTTAAAAATTGTGGAGTTAAAAGCTGTAATTAACAAATCTAAGTTTGTTGAATTAAAAGTTTGTGAAAAAATTTCAGATTTTCTTAAAGAAAATTTTATTAACGATTTAACTTATTTTGAAAAAAAAAACAAAATGACAATAGACATTATCAGCGATAATACCTTAATTATACCTGAGTACATCATAGATTTTAAAAATAAATCAAAAAAAACAATTGAATTAATAGAAAACTACGAAAAATTAAAAAATTTAGAATTACAAATTAAGGATGATAAATTTTTAGAAAAAAAAGGAAAAAAAACTTATAAAAAAAAAAGATTTTATAAGAAAACTAAATAATTCCTTTTGAAGGAGATGAAGGATTACCCATTAAGATTTTATCTATTCTACCTGAATTGTAAGATTGTCTGCCTGCAATAACTGCATTTTTAAATGCAAGTGCCATTTCAAAAGGTTTTTTTGCTTTTGCTATAGCAGTGTTCACAAGTACTCCATCACAACCTAATTCCATTGCAATTGTAGCATCTGAGGCTTGACCTAAACCAGCATCAATAATTAATGGGAGTTTGGTTTGTTTTCTAATTATTTGAATATTTATTTTGTTTTGAATGCCTAGCCCTGATCCAATTGGTGCAGCTAAAGGCATAATTGCGTCAGCACCTGAATTCTCTAAACGCTTAGCCATCAAAGGATCATCATTACAATAAACCATAACCTTAAAACCCTCTTTAGCGAGAACTTCTGTAGATTTTAAAGTTTCTATCATGTCAGGAAATAAATTTTTTTTATCTCCTAAAACTTCTAATTTAACCAATTTCCAACCACCTATTTCTCTAGCTAATCTTAAAGTTCTCAAAGCTTCTTTTGAATTAAAACATCCAGCCGTATTGGGTAAATATGTAATTTTTTTTGGATCAATATAATCCATCAGTAAAGGCTTATTTTTATCTGAAATATTAACCCTTCTTACAGCAACTGTTACGATTTCTGCCCCAGACATTTTAATTGCTTTTGCGCACTCAGACATACTTTTATATTTTCCTGTCCCAACAATTAATCTGGAATTAAATTTTTTATTTGCAATAATTAGACTATCTTTTTTCAAATTAACCACCTCCAATAAAATGAACTATTTCAATTTTATCATTTTTATTTAAATTTATTTTATTAATTTTTTTTTTATCTATTATTTCTTCATTAAGCTCAATAGCTACTTTATTTAACGGAATTTTGAGATTTTTTAACACAATAGAGAGGTTAGAATCTTGATTTATAGATTTGATTTTTCCATTTATTTTAATTTTTATTTTTTTTATTTTTTTCATCGTATATAAGTGCTGAATGAATAATAAAATAATTATTATTAATGGTCCAAATCTTAATCTATTGGGAGAAAGAGAACAATCACAATATGGTTCAACTACCTTAAACCAACTTAAAGAGAATTGTTCTAAAAAAGCACAAGAAATTGGTCTTAATGTTGAATTTGCTCAATCTAATGTTGAAGGAGAGATTGTTAATATAATTCAAGGTGCTAGGAAAAAATTTGATGGTATGATTATTAATGCCGCTGCATTTACTCACACTTCTGTGGCTATACGAGATGCTCTAGATTTATTTAAAAAACCAATAATCGAGCTACATTTATCTAATATTTATAAAAGAGAGGAATTTAGACATAAATCACTTATAAGTGGTGTTGTAACAGGAGGAATTTTTGGATTAGGTGCTGAAGGATATATTTTGGCCATAATTTCATTACAAAAGATTTTTCAAAATGAAAATAGATAAAAAAATAATTGAAGAATTAAGTGATTATTTAAAAGAATTTAATCTTACTGAAATAGAGATAACTGAAAAGGATACAAAAATTAAAGTATCAAAAAATAATGTTTCAATTAGTAATCAACCACAAATTATTTCACCTTCATCACCTGCAACAAGTTCAGCACCGACTCAAACTCAAAATTTTAAGTCGGGAACTGAAATTACTTCACCTATAATAGGAACAGCATATCATGCTCCTGAACCTGGTGCTAAAAAGTTTGTTGAGATTGGAAAAAAGATTAAAAAAGGTGATACAATAATGATTGTTGAAGCAATGAAAACGATGAATCATGTTCCTTCAACAGCAGATGGTGTAGTAAAAGAAATTTGTGTTGAAGATGGTCAACCTGTAGAATTTGGTCAAACTATTATTGTCCTTGAATAAATAATGTTTAAAAAAATTTTAATTGCAAACCGTGGGGAAATTGCGGTTAGAATTATTAGAGCATGTAAAGAATGGGGAATATCTACAGTAGCTGTTCATTCAGATGTAGATAGAGAAAGCATGCATGTTAGAATGGCTGATGAAAGCGTATGTATTGGTTCTCATCAACCAGCAAATAGTTATTTAAATATTCCAGCATTGATGTCAGCAATAGAACTAACAAATGCTGATGCTGTTCATCCTGGCTATGGTTTTCTTTCAGAAAATGCAAATTTTGCAAAAATTTTAGAAGAGAATAAAATTAATTTTATAGGAGCTACTTCAAAACATATTGAAATGATGGGTGATAAAATCCAAGCAAAAAGGATAGCTAAAGAAAATGGATTGCCTGTTATTGAGGGCTCTGAAGGAGGAGTAAAAAATGTTTCTGAGGCAAAAGAACTTTGTAAAAAAATTAGTTTTCCTGTTTTAATTAAAGCCTCAGGTGGAGGTGGAGGTAAAGGTATGAAAATAGTTTATAAAGAAGAAGAATTTGAATCTTTGTTTTCAACAGCAAAATCTGAGGCACAAAAATACTTTGGTAATGATGAAGTCTATATTGAAAAATTTTTTCAAAATCCAAGACATATTGAGGTTCAAATATTAGCTGGAAAAAATAGAGTTGTTCACCTTCATGAAAGAGATTGTTCAGTTCAAAGAAGACATCAAAAATTAATAGAGGAAACACCAAGTCCAGTTTTAAATGATGAAATAAGGAAAGATTTATTTGAAAGAACAGTAAAAATGGTAGCTAAAATAGGTTATATGGGAGCTGGAACTGTTGAGTTTATATATGAGGATGGGAAATTTTATTTCCTTGAAATGAATACAAGAGTCCAAGTTGAACATCCAGTAACAGAAATGGTTACAGGTATCGATATAATCAAAGAACAAATTTGGATTGCTTTTTCAGGAGAAACAGCTTTGAAACAAAGTGATATAAATCCTAGAGGACATGCAATTGAATGTAGAATAAATGCTGAGGATGCTAGTAAAAATTTTCAGCCTTCGCCTGGAATTATTACTATGTGTCATCAACCATCTGGTTTTAGAACAAGAGTAGATGGCGCAATATTTCAAGGATATAAGGTAACACCCTATTACGACAGTATGGTTTGTAAATTAATTTGTCATGGAAGAAACAGAACAGAAGCAATTCAAAGAATGAATAGATCTTTGGACGAATTTGTAATTGAAGGAATAACTACAACAATTCCTCTACATAAAAAATTACTTAATCATAAAAAATTTATCAATTCAGATTTCAATGTTAGTTGGCTAGATAAAGATTCAATTGTTTAATAGCATCTCACAAGCCAAACATCATAAACAGGATGATCAAAAGGTGTGATCGATGGACTTGATGAAAACATCCAGCCATTAAAAACGAAAACTTCATCATTATTTTTATTAGTCAAATCTCGAACTTGAATATAAGCAGTTATTTCTGGATTATCATCAAATTCTGAATTTTTACATTTCAGACTTTTAATTGATAAATCTTTGAACTTTATTAATTCTCCATTTTTAATTTTAAGTAAAGTGTTTTTAGAGCTTATTTTATCCAAAATTTTTATATCAGTAAAAGCTCCCTCTAAATTACTTTTTGCATTTGAGTTTAAAACTAAACAAAAATAAAATAAAAAAACTAAATAGATTAATTTAAAATTATTCTTTCCAACTTGAGTATTTCTTTTTAATACCATCTTTATTTTTATTTGGATAATATGCTGAGTCAGTCCCAGTTAAATTTTCTTGATGTGGTTTTTGCCATTCATATTTTTTTAAGGTATGTTTTTTCTCAATTTTATTTGGTGTAAAATGTATCCAAGAATACCATTCAACAGGAATTTTTGATGCGTCAATTGTGTTTGAATAGATAACCCATCTTTTTCCGTTTTTACTCTCATAGTATTTATTACCTAGTTCATCAGTGCCAACTAGTTTTCCAAAAAAAATAGTTTTTAGTCTTGTTCCAAAAGTATCTTGATTCCACCATGTGAAAATTTTTCTTAAGAGTGTCAACATAATATTTTTTTATTTTTTCAATTAAAAATTGTAAAATTTAAATTAGACTAAAATATGAATAAGTATATAAATAAATTGATTCATTATTCAAATTAAAATTTAAATTGAGGTCAAATGGCAAAGTATTTAGTTGAAACTTATTATACCTGTACCTTTAAAGTAAATCATTATTTAGATGATATTAATGAGGCAGAGTTAAAAAATTTAGAAAAAAGAGATGATGGTAAATTTGAGGTTTTAGACGTAAAACTTGATAACAGAAAAACAAAAAGTCTAGATCCTAAAAACAATAAAGTCATTGAAAACAACAAAGTGGATGTAGTTACCGAAACAGATAAAAAAAACCCTATAAATAAAGAAAGTGTAATAACAAATATAAACAAAGCTAACGAGAAGTCAGGTAAAAGGTTTAGTATGCCTGACAGAAGAAAAGGATATATCCAAAAAGCTACTATTGGTGACCACAAAGTTTACCTACATACTGGAGAATATGAAGACGGAAAAATTGGAGAAATATTTATTGATACTAGTAAAGAGGGTGAACTTGTTAAAGCCTTAATGAATAACTTTGCAATTGCTGTTTCTTTAGGCCTTCAATACGGTGTTCCGTTAGATGAGTTTATAAGTGCATTTGTTGGCACAAAATTTGAACCATCAGGGAAAGTCCTTGGTAATGATAGAATTTTAAGTGCTACATCAATTTTGGATTATATTTTCAGAGAATTAGCTATTTCATATCAAAATAGAGAAGATCTGGCCCACACTCCATCTATTGGAGGAAATGATGCCATCAATGCAGAAGATCAAAGCTCTGAAGATCAAAATCAATTATTGAAAATTGTAAAAGACATTACCAGTAAAGGTTTCGTTAGAAATAATTATAAAAAAAATCTAGTTGATCTTTCAGATGTTAAAATAAGTTTAAAAGGTAAAAAATAAGTTATTTTTTTGTTTTTAAAGCTAAATTTAATTCTTTCAATTGATCTGGATTTACCTCTGATGGTGCATTCATCATCAAATCTTGTGCGTTTTGGTTCATTGGAAACATAGTAACTTCCCTAATATTTTTCTCATTAGCTAGCAGCATTACGATTCTATCAATACCAGGTGCTATTCCTCCGTGAGGTGGTGCGCCATAACTAAGTGCATTAATCATACCGCTAAATTTTTCATCTACTTGATTTTTATCATATCCTGCAATCGAGAAAAGTTTATACATAAGTTCTGGTTTATGATTTCTAATTGCTCCTGAAGATAATTCTATACCATTACAAACTATGTCGTATTGATAAGCAAGTATATCTAATGGGTTTTCAAAATCTTTTTCACTTAAATCACCTTGAGGCATTGAAAATGGATTGTGACTAAATTCAATCTTGTTTGTTGTTTCATCTTTTTCAAACATCGGATAATCTACAACCCAGCAAAATGCGAAAACATTTTCATCAATTAAATCTAGATCTTTTGCAATTTTATCTCTTGCTAGTGCAGTAATTTTTTCTAATTCGTCTTGTTTTCCACAAGCCATGAAAACACTATCCCCTATTTCACAGTTTGTTTTTTTCATGATTTCAGCCAATGCATCTTTAGAAAAGAATTTTCCTATAGGTCCTTTTGCTAAAATATCTTCATCTTTTTCAAAAGTAAAATAAGCTAAACCAGAAGCACCTTCTTCTTTAGCCCATTTATCAATATTATCAAAAAAACTTCTGGGTTTATCTTTTGTATTTTTTGTAACAATACATCTTACTTTAGATCCAGATTTTACTAATTTTTTAAATATTTCAAATGAAACATCTTCTCTTGTAAAAATTTCAGTTATATCGTTTACAATGAGTGGGTTTCTTAAATCTGGTTTATCAGTACCATATTTAAGCATTGCTTCCTTGTATGAAATCTTTGGAAATTTATCAAACATCAGTTTTTTAGTTGAAAAATTTTTAAATGTATTAACCATTAACTTTTCAACAACATTAAATACATCCTCTTGTTCAACAAATGACATTTCCAAATCTAATTGATAAAACTCCCCAGGACTTCTGTCTGCTCTTGCATCTTCATCTCTGAAACAAGGTGCAATTTGAAAGTATCTATCAAAGCCCGAAACCATTATCAATTGTTTAAATTGCTGAGGAGCTTGTGGTAATGCATAAAATTTTCCTGGATTTAAACGACTAGGTACTAAAAAATCTCTAGCACCCTCTGGGCTAGATGAGGTTAAAATTGGTGTTTGAAATTCTAAAAAACCTAATTTAGTCATTTCATTTCGGATGTATGAAATAACCTTGGATCTTAAAATAATATTTTCATGGATTTTTTTTCTTCTTAAATCTAAGAATCTATATTTCAATCTTATTTCTTCTGCATATTCTTGATCACTAAAGATTGGCATTGGAAGTTCTTTACAAGTACCTAAAACTTCATACTGCTCAATAACAACCTCTATTTCACCAGTGTCAATTTCAGAATTAATTGTATCTTTAGATCTGTTAACAACTTTCCCCTCAACTTTAATTACTGTTTCTAATTGCATTTTTTCTAAATCAGAAAAATATTTATTATCTTTGTCAATTATACATTGGGTAATTCCATAATTATCTCTCAAATCAATAAATAATAAATTCCCATGGTCTCTTTTTTTATTTATCCAGCCTGAAAGAAAAATTTTTTTATTTACATCCTCTTTTCTTAATTCATTACAATTGTGTGTTCTGTATTTATTCAATTAAACCTCTAATGCTTCTTTAATAATTTTAAAATCGATTGGCTTCTTTCTTTTTAAACTAATTTCGTCGATTTTATATATGAAATCAGAAATTTTGCCATAAGTTCTATCAATTCTCTTAATTATAAATTCAATAAGTTTTTGGTCTATTGATATTTGACGATCAGAAAGATTTTTTAATATTAGTGCATAAATTAAATCGTCACCAGGTTTTTCAATTTGAGATAAAATAAAATTATTAGATCTTGAATTAAGATCATTTAATTTAAAATTAAAGTCAACTATTGGTATTTTTGAGGTTACTATTAAGTACTTATTATCCTGATCTATTGTATTTATAAGTGTAAATAACAAGTTTTCATTTATTTTTTCAGTTAAATCCTCAACAATAATATTTTCATATATTTTAATTTGTTCAAGAAAGTCATTATTAATATCATCTGAATTAATTTTAATTCCTTTATTTTTTTCTAAAAATATATTTATTAAATGACTTTTTCCTGAAAACTTTTCACCTATTAAGTTTATAAAATTTTTATTCCATTTTGGCCAACTGTTCAAAAGGTTAAAAGAATGTTCGTTGCTATTTGAAACATAAAAATCCTGATCTTTAAAATTTTGCTCATAATCAAATTTAAGTATTTGTTGATTAAGATTTGTCATTTAAGACCCAAATTTTATTTTTTATTTTAAAATCATAATTTTGATAACTCATAACTTCTAAAAATTTATCAGGTGTTCCATTAAAAATTACCTTATAGAAATTGTTTTTGTTATCAAATTTATAAATATAAAAATTATATATTAAATCCATATCAGATAAAATTTTTTCAAATTTACTAGTTTTAATATTATCAGAATTATCTATAGAAATATTTAACGATAATTTTACTGATGTATTAATTTGATTTTTTGATTTCCAAAAATCCTCGTAGACTAATTTTAAATTATCAATAAATTCAAATAACTCTTCTTCTTCATCAAAATTAACTTCCGTATAATTTAAATTTTTTATATTTTTTTTTTGATTGAAAAAAATTTTATTAAATACCCTTATTTTATTATCATGCTTAAACACAATCATAATTATGTGATCATTTATGTTGTATTTATTTATAATTTCTTTGAAGTCATAAGTTTCTAAATTATTAATGTTTCTTTTTATTAAACTAAAATCATCAAGATCTTGGGTGGGTAAGATATAATTTAAAAGACTATATTTTTTGTTATTTACATTCCAGCTGGAAAATAATTTTTCCTCAGAGAACATTGAAACTTGATTTTTATTCTGATCAACAAAAACTGGAATGAATAAGAAATCTTTTTTTACAGGTAAAGACGGAAATACATTTTTTGACTCTAGTAAATCAAAAATATTTTTTTTATTAAATGAAACATTCAGAGTAAGATAATAATTCTCATCAATAAACTTCTCCTCTATAATAGAAAAAGTTTCAATCATTCCCTTTATTTGATTAATTGAAGTATTTTTTAATTTTACTTGATCTTTGCTTTGAGCAATTGACAAAATAAGTTCATTATATGCCTCTACAAATCCCTTATCTATAATTTCATTTTTATTAAAATTTATTTCAAAAGGTGTTGATATTTCGATATCATTTATAGAAAATGTCTTTGCATGACTATTTTCTGTGGAAAAGAAAATATTTATTAAAGCAAGAAATAAAAAAAAATTATATAAAAGTCTTAATTTATAAAGTTGAGAAATAAATTTCATAAAACATATTAATGAATAAAAAAAAATTTACCTATAAAAAAAGTGGAGTTAATATCAAAGCTGCAGACAAATTTGTTAATTTCATTTCTACAGTTTCAGCAAAAAAAAGAGGCAAAAAAAAGTTTTCAAATATAGGTGGGTTTGGCTCAATAACAAATATACCAAATAATATTAAACAACCTAAAATCGTAGCTTGTACAGATGGTGTGGGAACCAAAATTGAAATTGCTAATACGTTAAATAAATTTGATACCATTGGAATTGACTTGGTTGCTATGAGTGTAAATGATTTAATCGTACAAGGAGCTAAGCCTTTGCTTTTTTTAGATTATATATCAATAAATAAAATCGATCTTAAAAAACTTAAAGCAATAATAAAAGGGATTAACAAAGGCTGTAATCAATCAGAATGTGAGCTCGTCGGAGGAGAAACTGCTGAAATGCCAGGTACTTATGAAAAAGGTAAATTTGATATCGCAGGTTTTGCTGTAGGGGTTGTAGGAAAGAATAAAATTTTAAATAAAAATAAAATAAAAAAAAATAATCTTATAGTTGCAATTCCTTCCAGTGGTTTACATTCTAATGGGTATTCTCTTGTAAGATATTTATTAAAACTAAAAAAAATAAATATTAAAAAAAATAAATTTTTAAAATCTGAGCTTCTAAAACCAACTAAAATATATGTTAAAGAAATAATGAATTTAATAAACAACAACTTAATCAATGGCTGTGCAAATATAACTGGGGGAGGTTTGTCTGATAATATTAAAAGAATTATACCAGATAAACTATCAGCACATATAAGTTTAGATAAAATTGAAACTTCTAAAATATTTAATTGGCTTAAAAATAATGGAATTTCTGATAAAGAAATGCTTAAAACATTTAACTGTGGAGTTGGTTTTTGCCTTATTGTTGAAAGTAAAAATTTAAAAAAAATAAGTAAATTTTTTTCAAAAGAATACAAACCATATGTTATTGGAAAAATTTTTAATGGTAAAAATAAAGTTAAGTTAAATGGTTCTATCAACTGGTCACAATAGATTAAGAACTGCTGTATTTATTTCAGGGACAGGCAGTAATTTAAAATCTTTAGCTATATTTTCTAAAACTAAAATATCCCCTATATCAATTAACTTTATTGTTTCAAATAACTCTAAGGCAAAAGGTTTAAATTATGCCAAAAAATTTAAAATTAAAAAAAAAGTTTTAAATTTTAAAAATAAAAAATTAAGTGAAAATAAGCTACTTTCTATCTTAAAAAAAAATAATATTGAAATGATTTGTCTAGCTGGATTTATGAAAATTTTGTCAAAAAATTTTATAAAAAAATTTAAAGGAAAAATCTTAAATATACACCCCTCATTACTGCCTAAATACAAAGGATTAAATACTCACCAAAGAGTATTAAACAATAAGGAAAAGTACTCAGGATGTACTGTTCATTTTGTAAATGCTAGATTAGACTCGGGGAAGATTATTCTACAAAAAAAAGTCAGGATTTCAAAAAAAGATACTGAGTCTTCTCTTGCTAAAAAAATTTTAGCTCAAGAACATAAGTTGTACCCAAAAGCTATATTAAAAGTTTTTAATCTTTAAAGAAAAAATCTATTTCAATTTTAGCATTTTCAACACTATCTGATCCGTGGACAGAGTTTTTGTCTATTGAAATCCCGTATTTTTTTCTAATTGTACCTTCTTCTGAATCTTCTGGATTTGTAGCACCCATTAATTCTCTGTTTCCTAAAACTGCATTATTTTTTTCAAGAACCATTACAACAATCGGACCTGATGATAAATAGGCGCATAAATCATTATAAAATGGTTTGGTTTCATGAACCTTATAAAACTTTTCAGCTTCTGATTTTTCAATTTGGATTTTTTTTTCTTTTAAAATTGTAAAACCATTAGATTTAAACATTTCTTTAATTTCGTTTTCTAGATTTCTCTCTACTGCATCTGGTTTTATAATTGATAATGTTTGTTCTAAATTACTCATAATGATCCTCTATTAGTTTGTTTAATAATCTCACTCCATAACCTGTTGCACCACCAGAATTTAAAGCTCCTCCATATTTAGAAAATGCCATTCCTGCTATATCTAGGTGTGCCCAGGGTGTTTTGTTTAATATAAATCTTTGTAAAAATTGCGCTGCTGTTGTAGAACCTGCTCCCCCAACATAATTAATATTTTGCATATCAGCATTTTTAGAATCAATAAGTTTGTCAAAATTTTTATTTAGAGGCATTCTCCAAACTTTCTCTTCCACTTGTTCTCCTGTTTTAATTAACTGATTTGATAATTTATCATCATTCGAAAATAGACCTGCGTATTCAGATCCAAGAGAAACAATAATTGCTCCTGTCAAAGTTGCTAAATCTACTATAAATTTTGGCTTAAATTTTTCCTCTGTGTAAGTTAAAGCATCTGCTAACACGAGCCTACCCTCTGCATCAGTATTTAATATTTCAACAGTTTTTCCACTGTAAGATTTAACTATATCCCCTGGTCTTTGTGCATTACCACCTGGCATATTTTCTACAAGACCAACTACCCCTACAGCATTTATGTTTGCTTTTCTTAAAGCTAAACTTTTCATTAAACCCACTACCACTGCTGAACCTGCCATATCATAAGTCATGTCTTCCATAAATTTTGCAGGTTTTAAAGATATACCACCCGTATCAAAACAAACTCCTTTGCCAACAAAAGCCAAAGGTTTAGATTTTTTATTTTTTCCATTCCATTCCATTGTTACAAGATATGATCCTCTAATACTTCCTTGACCAACACCAAGTAATGTATTCATTCCCATTTTTTTTAATTTTTTTTCATCATAAATATTTATTTTCAAACCATATTTTTTTAATGATTTTAATCTTTTTGCATATTCATCAGGATGCAAAATATTTCCTGGTTCAGACACTAGGTCTCTAGTATAAAATGAACCTTCTTCAATGGCTTTGAATTTAATTTGATCTCTAAGTGAGGGGGTATTGTTACCAGTTATTACAAGAGAAATTTTATTTTTATTCTTTTTCGTCTTATATTTTTCAAACACATAAGATTTTAATTTTACACCATGAAGAAAGTGCCCAATTAAATTATTATTTTTATTAGATATCGTGTCTGAATTTAGGTCAAATTCACCTTTTTTATTTTTAAAAATATCATAAAATTTTGCACCTAATTTTTCTACATCTGAATTTTTAGAATTATTTTTTATTGATACTAAAACTATTTTTCTTTTTGAACTAATATCAAAAACTAAAATTTCTTTGTCAGTGTCTCTATTTTTTATCAAATCAGATACAAATGAATGCTCTGATGATAAAATATATTTTTTAAGAGTAGAAATATCGAATTTTTCATCGATAAATAAAATCAAGTTACCATTGGATTTTCTTGGCAATTTTTTTTTATAAATAATTTGAATACTCATAAATTTTAAATACACTCTCAGGTAGATGAATGCTATATATGAGCAATAATAGCATATTTCAATGAAAAAATTATTATACAGAAAATTATTTATCGACTATATGAGCTTTTTTTTTATTGCTCTTGTCACTTCGAGCTTAATTATTTGGATTTTTCAAGCTGTTAATTTTCTTGATATTATGATTGAAGATGGTCGTGAGTACAAAGTTTATATTAACTATTCACTACTAAACTTTCCTAAAATTTTTAGTAAATTACTTCCTTTTGTACTATTTTTTAGTATTTATTTTATCTTATCAAAATATGAAACAAACAACGAATTAATAATTTTTTGGAATTATGGTGAAAATAAAATTCACTTCGTAAATTTTATTATTAAAATTTCTTTTCTTCTATTTTTACTTCAAATTTTATTGACAAGTATAATTGTTCCAAATTCGCAGGATCAGGCAAGATCTTTTTTAAGGAATTCAGATATTGATTTTTTAGGTAATTTTATAAAGCCCAAAAGATTTAATGACACTATAAAAGGTGTAACTATTTACAGTGAAAAAAAAGATGAAAACGGTGTTATGTATAATCTTTACATAAAAAAAAATTTCAATGACGGGTTTGAGCTTACTTATGCAAAAAAAGGTATTTTTGAAAAAAAAAATACAATGCCTATCCTAATTTTATTTGAAGGTGAAACAATTAGAAGTAAAAATAATAAAAGTACAAATTTTAATTTTTCAAAATCTGATTTTTTACTATCAAATCTTGATGCCAATACAATAACACAACAAAAAACTCAAGAAATGAATACAGGTGATCTTTTATTATGTGTATCTCGATTATACAAACTTAGAATAATTTCTTTATTCAAAGATCCAAAAAAACCAATTGTCAATTGTCATGACAAAAATAATTTAAATTTATTAAAAGAAATTTACAAAAGATTAGTTATTCCATTTTATATACCTCTTTTAATGCTTACTCCATACCTCCTTATTTTATCCTCTAAAGAAAAAATTAATTACCCTAAATTAAAATTAATTACTTTTTTATGTGGTGTAATAATAATTATATTTTCTGAAGGTATAATTAGATTTATTTCTAAAGAATTAATAAATAATTTATCTATATTTATTGCTCCTTTAGTGATTTTTTTAATTTTTTATTCAATATTTATTTACAACCTTAATTTTAATAAAATAAAAAAATGAAAGTATATATTAAATTTTTAACTATTATATTTTTTAAATCTCTATTTTATGTTTCTAGTGTAATGATAACTTTAGTATTTATCCTAAATTTTTTAGGTGAGTTAGACTTTTTTCAAAACATAGAAATTGAAACTTATTTCACAATTTTTTTAGCTTTTTTAAATTCCCCATCACTAATATTTGATATGTTTCCTTTTATTTTTTTAATAACGTCTCAACTGTTTTTTATTAAACTTTTTAATAACAATGAATTAGTAACTTTTAAATATTCTGGCCTTAAAAATTCAAAAATAATCACAATTTTAGTATCATTGTCATTAGTTACAGGAATTTTAATTATTTCGATTTTTTACTATTTTTCATCAAATACAAAAAATTTATATTTAGAATTAAAATCTCCATTTACAAATGATGGAAAATACCTTGCTGTAGTTACAAAAAATGGTTTGTGGATTAGAGATAAATTAGAAAATAAAATATTAGTTATAAATTCCTCAAAAGTAGATCAAAATTATTTAATAGATAATTTTATAACTGAGTTTGATAATAATTATAACGTCATAAAAAATATCAAAAGTGATAAAATTGATATTTCTGATAAAACATGGCTAATTTATGATGCTAAAATATTTAAAAAAAACATTTATGAGACTAGTAATTTATTAAAGATTGATACAAATTTTGATTACAAAAGAATTAATACTTTATATTCAAATTTAAGCTCATTAAATATTTTTGAATTATATCAATTAAGATTAAATTATAAAAAATTAAATTATTCTGTGACTGAAGTTGATTTACATCTATTAAAATTAATTACTTTTCCAATATTCTTATTGTTAATGTGTCTTTTCTCATCTCTTATAATGTTGAGAATTAAACACTTATCAAATTCAACTTTTAAAATTGCATTAGGATTATTTTTTTCTGTAATTATTTATTATATAAATAATTTCTTTTTTGTTTTGGGAAGCACTGAAAAGATCACAGTTGTAATGGCAATAATTAGTCCTTTGTTAGCGCTTAGTTCAGTAAACTTGGTAATGTTTAATAAAATTAATGAAAAATAAAATTTATCATAAGCTGATTTTAGTTTTTTTTTTATTTATTTCTTTAAATAATTCCACATATGCAAATCAGTTTCAATTTAATGTAACGGAGATAGAAATATTAAATAATGGTAATTTCTATAAAGGTTTAAAGCGTGGTACAATTAAGTCTGAGAACGGAATAATAATTAAAGCAGATACTTTTGAATATGACAAAATTACAAACATTATAAATTTAAAAGGTAAAATAAAAATTGAAGATGAAATTAATAAATTTATAATTTACTCTGATCGAGCTACTTATCAAAAAAACTTAGAAATAATTACTACCAGTGGAAATTCTAAAGCTTTAGATCAAAATAATAGAGTAATTACTGCAAATAAATTTGTCTACAACAAAACTAAAAATACAATAGATGCTGAAGGCACAGCTAAAATAGAAAATATAAATGAGGACTATATTGTAAATTCTGACAAACTCACTTTTTTTAAAAACGAGGAAAAAATAATTACAAGTGGAATTACAACTGCGGAGATTAACTCGAAATATAAAATAAATTCTGAAGACGTAACTTTATTTTTAGAAGAAAAAAAATTAATATCAAAAAAAAAATCAACTATTAAAGATGATAATAATTCACAAATTTATTATTTAGATGAATTTCTTTTTTTAACAAATAAAAAAATATTAAAAGGTAAAAATATTTTAACTATTACAAATTACAATTTACCTAAATCAGACAAATTTTATTTTTTGGAAGGCATATTTGATTTAAATAATAAAAAATTCGCTGCCAAAGATACAAAAATTAATATTCATAAAGACATATTTGGAAAACCAGAGAATGACCCAAGAATTTACGGTATATCATCTAGTGGTGACAAAAACTTAACAATAATTCAAAAAGGAATTTTCACAAGCTGTAAAAAAAATGATACTTGCCCTCCTTGGTCAATTAAATCTGAAGAAATTATACATGACAAAACAAAAAAACAGATAAGTTATAAAAATGCTTTTTTAAATATTTATGACGTTCCGGTATTGTATTTTCCAAAATTTTTTCATCCTGATCCTACTGTAAAAAGACAGTCAGGTTTTTTAAAGCCAGAAATAAATCGATCGAATGTTCTAGGTAGTTCACTTACGCAACCTTACTTCAAAGTAATTTCAGATAATAAAGATTTTACTTTTTCTCCTTCATTGTTTGATAGTAATATTTTATCACTACAGAATGAATATAGACAATCTGAAAAAAATTCAAAATTTTTAGCAGATTTTGGTTTTATTAAAGGATATGAGTCAACGATATCAAAAGAAAAAAATAATATGTCTCATATATTTGGCAAATATGATTACAATCTTGACCTTAATAATTTCAAATCAAGTAATTTAATGATCTCTGTTGAGCAAGTTTCAAATGATACCTATTTGAAAGTATTTGATACATTTATTACAAAATCTGACGCGCGACCTGCAAATTTTGATATATTAAACAATCAAGTAAAATTAAATTTAGAACACGAAAAATATAATTTTGAAGCTGGCTTTCAGGCTTTCGAAGATCTTACAGTTGGTAGTAGCAGTGACAGATATGAATATATTCTTCCCTATTATAATTTTAATAGCATATTAAATAAAAATTATTTCAATGGCTCTGTAGGTTTTTCATCATCAGGAAGTAATAATTTAAGTGATACTAATAATCTAAAATCAAATATAATTAATGAGTTAAATTATAATCTTTCTAATTATTTTATAAATTATGGAATATTAAATAATTTCAATATAAATTTAAAAAACTTAAATTCACTTGGAAAGAAAAATTCAACCTACAAATCAAGTCCACAAATCGAATTAGTTTCGTTGTTTGAAACAAATTTAACTTTACCCTTGAAAAAAAAAGGAAAGGACTATGTAAATTATTTAACTCCAAAAATGTCTTTAAGATTTAATCCTAGCGATATGAAGGATTACTCATCTTCTTCGAAAAATGTCAATACAGGAAATATATTCTCTTTAAACAGACTTGGTCTTGATGATACTTTTGAAGCAGGAAGATCCTTAACAATTGGATTTGATTATAAAAAAGAAAAACAAGATTTTGACAATATAAATAATTTTTTTGAAATTAAATTAGCAACTGTGATTAGAGATAAAGAAGAAAATTTTATACCTTCCTCAAGTACAATTAATAAAAAGAATTCAAATATTTTTGGTTCAGTCACAAGAAATTTTTCTGATAACTTAAAAATAGGCTATAATTTTTCAGTAGATAATGATTTAAGCACATTTGAATATAATGACATAAATGCAACTTTTTCAATTAATAATTTAGTAACCACTTTTAATTTTATTGAAGAAAATGGAGAAATAGGAAATTCAAGCGTAATGGAAAATTCTATTTCTTATATATTAGATGATAATAATTCATTTAGCTTTAAGACAAGAAGGAATAGAAAAATTAATTTAACTGAATATTATGATTTGGTTTATGAATATAAAAACGATTGTTTAATTGCGGGTATCAAATATAAAAAATCATATTATGAGGATAGAGATTTGAAACCGACAGAAAACTTATTATTTACTATAACATTGTTTCCATTGACTACTTATGAGTATGAAGCTGGTGATTTATTGGAACAACTAGATAAAATTGACGATTAAAATAAATGAAAAAAAATAGCATATTTATTTTAATAATTCTTCATTTATTAATTTACATTAATGAACTAGTAGCCAAAGAAAACAAAATATTGTTAAAAGTAAATAACGAAATTATTACAACAATTGACATATTAAATGAGATTAAATATCTATCAACAATTAATGAAGAATTTAATATTACAGACAATAATACTAAAATTGAAATAGCTAAGAACTCATTAATAAAAGAAAAAATTAAAAATATCGAGTTGCTAAAATATAATGACAAACTTCAATTAAATGAAAACTTGTTAGAAAATATTATTAAAAATTATTTTGCTAACTACAATATTAATTCTATATCTGAATTTGAATTATTTTTTAAAGAAAAAAAATTAAAATCATCATTAGTCAAAAAAAAAATAACAACTGAGATATTGTGGAATCAATTAATTTATAAAAAGTATAAAGATAAAGTAAAAATAAATGAGAAAGAAATAGAAGCAAATATTTCAAATAAAAAAAAGCAGAAAGAATATTTATTGTCAGAAATATTAATAAATGCAGATAATAGTGAAAAACTGAATGAAAAAATTGAGTTAATTAAAAATACAATTAAAGAAAAAAGCTTTTCACAAGCGGCATTAACTTACAGCATGTCTGACACTTCAACAAATGGCGGGAAATTAGGCTGGATAAGGGAAAGTGTTTTAAATAATAAGATCAAAAGAGAGCTTGATCTAATTGACAAGGGTGGATTTACAAATCCTATATTAACTTCTGGTGGGTATTTAATATTAAAAATAGAAGATTTAAGAGAAATTGAAATTAAAATTGACTTAAACAAAGAAATTAAAAATATAATTGAAAAAAAAACCAACGAACAACTAAATCGTTATTCAATTATTTACTACAACAAAATTAAAAAAAATATTCAAATAAATGAGATTTGATCCAATATTAATAATAAGTGGTGAGCCAAATAGTGTTTTTTCTGAAATTTTATTTAAAACTATAAAAAAAATAAAAATTAAAAAACCTATAATTTTAATTTCTTCATACAAATTGATAAACTTGCAAATGAAAAAATTAAAATATAATTACAGGATTAACTTAATTGATCATAATAAATTAAATAAATATAAACTTAATAATAAATCAATTAATTTAATAGATGTAAAATATGATCAGACAAAAGCTTTTGAAAATTTATCAAAAAAATCAAATAAATTTGTTAAAAATTCATTTAACTTAGCTTTTAAAATAATAAAAAAAGAAAAAATTAAGAGTGTAATTAACGGACCTATATCAAAAAAAAATTTTTTAGATCAAAAACATTTGGGTTTAACAGAGTATTTTTCAAAACATTTTTCTAAAAATAATACATGTATGTTAATTT
Source organism: uncultured Pelagibacteraceae bacterium (assembly GCA_902624015.1). Lineage (GTDB taxonomy): Bacteria > Pseudomonadota > Alphaproteobacteria > Pelagibacterales > Pelagibacteraceae > Pelagibacter. Next base: position 186 of record CACNVV010000013.1, on the reverse strand, counting down.
ATAACAAAAAACTTTCTGTTGTACCATTGACAACTCACTTGCCATTAAAACTTGTTGCAAATAAAATTAATAAAAAAATTATTCAAGAAAAAATTAAATTAATTCACTCATTTTATAAAAAAAAATTTAAAATAAATCCAAGAATCGGAGTAGTCGGACTAAATCCCCATTGTGAAAGTATTAATA
>CACNVV010000012.1 GCA_902624015.1 uncultured Pelagibacteraceae bacterium | reverse complement strand
ATATAAAAAAATATTTGAGTTATTTTCAAAAAAAATAAGACAAGGAGAAACTTATCAAATTAAAATTTGTACAAAATATAAGAATAAATCATTAATTAATCCTGTTAATTTTTTTTGGAAATTAATGCGTGTTAATGCGTCACCAGAGTCATTTATGATAAAAGATAAGGATTACTCTATAGTAAGTTGTTCCCCTGAAACGCTAATTGATAAGAAAAAAAACAAAATTATAACAAAACCAATAGCGGGCACATTTAAGAAAAAATTATTATCCAATAAAAACATAGCTTTAAAATATTTCAAAAATAATGAGAAAGAAACCAAAGAACACAACATGATAGTTGATATGGAAAGAAATGATTTATCTAAAATTTGCAAACCTGGAAGTGTTAAAATACTTAAAAAAAAATATGTTGAGGAATATAAGCATCTTTTCCATTACGTTACTTCAATTGGCGGGGTATTAAATAAAAATACAAAATTGATTGATATAATTAAAGCAATGATGCCTGGTGGATCTGTCATTGGTTGCCCTAAAATAAGAACTTTAGAATTATTAAATAATCAAGAAAAAGAAAGTAGAAACATTTTTACTGGAAGTTTTGGACTTATTAAATTTAATCAAGATATGAAGTTTAATATTATAATTAGATCTATATTAAATTATAAAAATCAATCAGAGATCTCTGCTGCGTCTGGAGTAGTATTAGACAGCTCCCCTAAGAAAGAATTTAATGAAAATTATATTAAAGCAAAATCTTTATTGGAGTTATTTCAATGATTTACATTATAGATCATCAAGATTCTTTTACTTGGAATGTTGTTCATCAATTTGCAAAATTTGATAAAGTTTTTTGTTCAAATTATTATGAGTTAAATAACAAATTACTTGATAAAAGTGATGTGATTGTTTTATCACCAGGACCTGGATCACCAAAGGATTATCCTACTACTTCAAATATTTATAAAAAATACAAAGGAAGGAAAAAAATTATTGGCATTTGTCTTGGTTATCAAATGATTTTACATAATGAAGGAGGCAAAATAATACAGCAAAAAAAAATTTATCATGGTTTTCAATCCAAAATAAAAACAAATAATCAAAGTAAAATTTTTACAAACAATCAACAGTTTAAAGTTGGAAGATATCATTCATTAAAATTAATGGAGCCATTTAAATCGAATTCAATTAAAATAACTATGAGATGTAGTAAAACAAAAATACCAATGGGACTTGAGGATAATCAAAATAAAATATATGGATTTCAATTTCATCCAGAGTCTTTTTTAACAGAAAATGGCAACACTATTATTAAAAAAATCTTATCAGCTTAGTAATCTTAAAGAAGTTACTTTCAAGGACCTTTGGGGATCTAGAGGTGTATTCACCACAATTCGAATGGCTGGAAAACCTCCTAAGCTAATACTTTTAAAACCGCATTTAGAGAACTTAATAAAATCTACAAAAAAATATGGAATAAGAAAAAAAAATTTAAAAAACATAATTAAAAATTTAATTAACAAAAACACTATATACAAAGGTCCTGATAATTTATTTCGTATAGCGTTAAATAAAAAATTAATATCAGTCTCAATTAGAAAAAGACCAAAACCAAAAAGTAATTTTAATCTCTTATTGTTTAAATATAAACGTGTAGAACCAAATTACAAAAATCTCTATTATAAAAAAATATTAGCAAAATTAAGCAAAGTTGATTCAACTAAATTTGATATTGCTCTAGTAGAAAAGGATAAAATTTTAGAAACTGGTACTTCAAATTTAGTTTTTGTGAAAAATGGAAAGATTTTTTCACCTAAAAAAAATTGTTATTTTGGAAATACAATTAAATTCATTAGTAAGAAAATTAAAATTAATTTTAAAGATATTTCTATTAAATCAATTAATGATTATGATGAAATAATACTTATCGGATCCGGCAAAGGAGTAACATCAGTTTCAAAAATAAACGAACTTAAATGGAGGAGAAGAAAGAGTAATTGCTTCAATAAATTAAATAAAATATATAATTCTCTTTTTTAAATATGAAAGATCCAAACAACCCTTGTATATTTTGCAAAATCAGAAAAGAAGAGCTCCAGTTTGAAAACCAATTAGCTTATTCATCTACAGATAGCTATCCTGTCTCAGAACTTCACAGTCTTATTGTTCCTAAAAGACATATAGAGACATATTTTGATCTTACTAAAGAGGAAATTCAGGCATGCAATGAGTTAATTTTAAAAACTAAAGAAAAAATTTTAAAACAAGATTCTAGTGTTAAAGGTTTTAATCTAGGTACAAATGCAGGAAAATCTGCAGGCCAATCAATTATGCATTGCCATATTCATTTAATTCCAAGAAGAGAAGGGGATGTACACAATCCTCAGGGTGGTGTTAGGTCAGTGATTCCCAATAAACAACACTACAAACGTAAACCCTGAGTTGTTATTAAAGACAAATTGACCAATACTTTTGGTTGAACTCTATAAATATCTAGAATAGAAAACCTTAAATTAATTCAATTATATTTTACAAGGGTATTCAAAATGTTTGCAACAAATCCTTTTTCGATTTTAGCCGAGACAGTTCCATCTGTAGTTATGCAAGGTTTTGTAGTGTTAATGATTTTATTGATTGTTGTAGGTACTCTTTTAGACATAATTCATAAAAAGAATGTTAAGTATTTTTTTGAAAATGCTAAAAAAGCAAAAAAAAATGCAACAAAAGAATTAACAACTGGTGAAAGAATAGCTGTTGTTTCAAAAACAATTGCATACGACATTGGTACAACATCAGAACTAGGTGCTGGTAAAAGAAGAGTAGCACACCTTCTAGGAATGTATGGAACTATATTGTTTTGGATTGGGTCTGTTGTGATGATATTTTGTTATTCATCAGCAAATGCAGAAACTCCGACTATTTGGCCAATGATCTGGCATATTGGCGCTTTGATGACGATATTGGGCGGATCATGGTTTTGGTTCTTCTTAAGAGTTGATGTTTATTCTGAAGCGCAACCTTGGTACAGAATTATTAAAGCAGATTTATTTGTATTAGCTCTGATTGCAACTTCCTTAACTGGATTTATTTGGTCATATCTTCAAGGTTTAAATTTAGAAGGAAGATGGGATGCAAATTTATTTTTATTATTATTTGTAGTTTCAAACTTAGTTTTATTTGGAGGAGTTTATTGGTCTAAGTTTGCACATATGTTTTATAAACCTGGCGCAGCAATACAAAAAAATTTAGCAGAAGCAGATGGTTCTAGAGATAATTTACCTCCACCTGCAGATGCACCTGAACAATTTGGTTTAGGTATTAAAAGAGAACAACCTAAACATTATTAATTATGATAAAATTAAAAAAGGAGAGAAAATAATATGTCAACATTTGTTTATATGACAAGATGTGATGGCTGTGGTCATTGCGTAGATATTTGCCCATCAGATATAATGCACATTGATGAAAATATTAGACGTGCAAAAAATATTGAACCTAACTTTTGTTGGGAATGTTATTCTTGTGTCAAAGCTTGTCCTAACCACGCTATTGATGTTAGAGGATATGCAGATTTTGCTCCAATGGGACATAGCGTTAGAGTAAGAAGGGAAGAAGAAAAAGGAACAATCTCTTGGAAAATTAAATTTAGAAATGGAACTGAAAAAAACTTTGTATCTCCAATTACAACTAAGCCTTGGGGAAAATTTATTCCTAAATTAGCTGATGGGGATAAACCTAATCAAGGTGAGATAAATTCACAAAGATTATACACTGAACCAGAAGGGTTAAATATAGATGGAGAGCTTCCAACTGTACCCAAAGAATCGTTCAAAAAAGGAGTTTACTATTAATGGCTAGTCATAAAACACATTACGAAGATTGCGATATATTAGTTGTAGGTGGAGGTATGGCTGGAACTGGTGCTACCTTTGAAGCAAGACACTGGGGTAGAGACATGAAAATAGTTTGTGTTGAAAAAGCTAACATTGATAGAAGTGGAGCTGTTGCTCAAGGACTTTATGCAATTAACTGCTACATGGGAATGCAATGGGGCGAAAACCAACCAGAGGATCACGTTAGATATGCAAGAAATGATTTAATGGGAATGGTGAGAGAAGATTTAGGTTATGACATGGCTCGTCATGTAGACTCTACAGTTCATATGTTTGATGAATGGGGTCTGCCAATGATGAAGAATGAAGAAACTGGAAGATACTTAAGAGAAGGTAAATGGCAGATTATGATCCATGGTGAAAGTTATAAACCTATTGTTGCTGAGGCAGCAAAAAAATCTGCAGATAAAATTTATAACAGAATAATGATTACTCATCTTTTAATGGACGAGTCTCAAGATAACAGAATTGGCGGAGCAGTTGGCTTTAATATGAGAACTGGTGATTTCCATGTATTTAGAGCAAAAGCAGTAATTGTTGCTGCTGGTGGGGCTTCACACATCTTTAAACCAAGAGCAGTTGGAGAAGGGATGGGTAGAACTTGGTATGCTCCATGGAGTAATGGATCTGCATATGCATTACCTATTGCAGCAGGTGCGAAGATGACTCAAATGGAAAATAGAATTGTATTATGTAGATTTAAAGATGGGTATGGGCCAGTTGGAGCATATTTTCTTCATTTAAAAACATATACACAAAATGCTAATGGCGAAAACTATGAGAAAAAATGGTATGACCAAACTAAAGAGTTAGTTGGGGAATACATCGATCATCATCCAACACCAACTTGTTTGAGAAATCATGCTTTTATCCAAGAAGTAGCTGCGGGTGGTGGACCAATTCATATGGTAACTACTGAGGCTTTCCAGGACCCACATTTAGAAACAGTAGGTTGGGAAAATTTCTTGGGAATGACAGTTGGTCAAGCTGTTGTTTGGGCATCTCAAAACATTGATCCAAAATATACAAATCCAGAATTAACTACATCTGAACCTTATGTAATGGGTTCTCATGCTACTTGTTCTGGTGCATGGGTTAGTGGTCCAGAAGATTTATCGCCACCAGAATATTTCTGGGGTTATAATAGAATGTTAACTATTGATGGTTTATTTGGTGCGGGAGATACAGTTGGTGGAAGTGCCCACAAGTTTTCATCTGGATCTTTTACGGAAGGTAGATTAGCTGCAAAAGCTGCTGTTAAATACATTGAAGACAAAAAAGCAGAAGGTGTTAAAGTTTCAGATAAACAGTGTGAGGATTTCAAAACTGCAGTTTATAAACCCCTAGAAAACTACACGGTTGCTAGAAATGAGATCACTGGTGGAACAGTTTCTCCTAGCTATATATCTCCAATTCAAGGTCTTCAAAGATTACAGAAAATCATGGATGAATATGTGGGTGGAATTACATCAAATTACATGACTAATGGCAATATGCTGAAAAGAGGACTTGAGTTGTTAGATTGGTTACAAGAAGACTTGGAGCATGTTGGAGCTGAAGATTATCACCAACTTATGAGAGCTTGGGAGTTAAAACATAGAGCTTTGACTTCACAGTGTGTAACAGAACATACTTTATTTAGAGAAGAGACTAGATGGCCTGGCTACTATTACAGAGGTGATCATATGAAGCTTGATGATGAAAATTGGCATTGTTTAACAGTTTCTAGAAGAGACCCTAAGACTGGTAAATTTAGTATGGAGAAAGTTCCTGTCTACCATATAGTGGACGAGAACGAGAAGAAAAAAGCTTCTTAATAGATTTTTTAATTTAATCACATGGATATTTTATCTAAATCAGATGATGAAATATATGAATTAGCCAAACCTATTTGGGATAATTTGGTTAAATCATCTAATCTTAAAGATTATGGTGGTTTTACTAAAGATTTCTCTACTCAAATGCTCTTTGGTGCTAACGAAGTAGAGCTTGGAAAACAGTGGGCTAATAATAAGCTAATCACTAATCTTAAAGAGACTTTTGAACCTTTTGGTTGCCTTAGAAGAGGAGATCACATAACCGTTCTGATTAAACAAACAAATAAAGAGATACCAGGAGAGTTCCTTGGTAGGTTAGTCTTAGGTGTCGAAGACGATACAGTAAAGGTTTTTGGAGCCACGATCTATTAAGAAAAAAAAATTACTTAGCTTTAAATAATTGTTTGACAAATTTCGTTGTGGGTGTAATGACGGATTTAATGTTACTTTCTAACGTAAAAATTATTAATAAACTCTTAAATTTTAAATCTATATTTATTAAAGCAGGAATTATAGCAAGCTTAACAGCTTACTGGGGAGTGATTTTAGTTGGAACTTTTATCACTTTTAACTAAGTTGTTTTTTAACAACTTTTAAATTTTTTATGGAAGTATTTTTACCAATAGCTCAAGTTTTTGTTAACCCTATCGAAATACTTTTATTAAGTGCAATTGTTGGAGTGCTTTCAGGTTTATTTGGTGTTGGTGGTGGGTTTTTAATGACACCTTTTTTAATTTTCTTAGGAATACCTCCTGCATATGCAGTTGCAAATGAAGCAAATAATATTTTAGCTACTTCCGTTTCTGGATCTACAACACATTATTTAAAAAATACTTTAGATTATAAAATGGGCTCAATGATTGTGATTGGAGGTGTAATTGGAACTTCTTTAGGAATTTACACTTTTACTTATTTTAAAGGTATCGGAAAAATTGATACAGTTATCTCTCTGGCATATATGTATATATTAGCAATAATTGGAACTTTGATGTTGGTTGAAAGTTTAGGTGAAATAGATAAAGCAAAAAGAAACGTAGTTGTAAAAAAAAAATTACATGTTCATTATTGGATACATGGTCTTCCATTAAGAATGAGGTTTCCTAAATCTAAATTATACGAAAGTATATTTACTCCAATTATCATTGGTTTATTGGTGGGATTTATTGCAGCGATTATGGGAATAGGAGGAGCATTTATTTTAGTTCCAGCAATGATTTATATTATTAAAATGCCTACTAAATTAGTACCTGGTACATCTTTATTTGTAACAATATTTGTAAGTGTGATTGTTACTTTTCTTCATTCATTTAATTACGGATCTATAGATTTATTTTTAGTACTGATGTTGGTTATTGGTTCAATCATAGGAGTTCAGGTTGGACAAAAATTAGGAGAAAGAATTGATAGTTCTGGTTTAAGAGCTTTGTTAGCAATTTTATTGTTAATCGTAGGTATAGCAATTGCGTATGACACATTTTTTGCAGACCAAATTATTAATGGAACTGCTAAAGCAACTAGTTCAGATTTAAATTTCTTTTCTCAATTTATAATTGATTTTTCTAAAGAAATGCCTTTCTTTTATGGACTATTTACAATTATGTTTGCAATTATTTTAGGTGTTGGAGCAGCTTTTATAAGACGATTTATTTCAAACTTTAGAAAAAAATTATTAGTAAAATCTTAATTAAAAAAATTTAAATACAATTCGATAGTTGTAATACTAACTAATCCTACTGTTGCCATACCTATAAAACCAACTATAAAAGGTTTGTAGCCCATATTTTTAAGTTCTTTTAAGTTAGTTGAAAGCCCTATTGCTGCCATTGCCATTGTTAAAAATATTTTTGAGGACAATTTAATACCCTCAATTGTAACCAACCATTCGTAATTATTTGAGTACATTAGATCACCTAAATTTCTAATTATTATCATTGCTACAAATCCTAATACAAAGTAAGGAAAAATATCTATTATCGAGTATTTCTTTTCCGAGGTTTTTCCTCGATTATAAAGAAATGCAAATAAAGGGATCATGATAATTAAAAAGGTATTCCTAATTAATTTCGTTACTGTTGCTATATTTAAAGTTTCAGGACTATTAAATTGCTGGTCATAAATCAATCCTGCAGCTGCAACTTGAGAAGTTTCATGGATAGAGGTTCCTAAAAACAATCCAATTAATAAAGGCTCACTTTCAAAATAAAAGTTAGCAAAATAAGGGTAAATAAGCATCGAAAGTATTCCAAACAGTGTAATATTAGCAATTGCATATGATACTTCATTTTTTTTTGCTCCAATGACAGGAGCGGTAGCCATTATTGCAGTAGTACCACAGACAGTACTGCCTATTGAGATTAAGTATGCCATTCTAGTTGGTATTTTTAATTTTTTAATTAGAAGTTTGATTACTATTAATACACTGATTATACAGATTATAATTAATGGAATTGCTATTTTTCCAAATTCTAAAAATTCAAATGGCTTCAATTGAATACCTAGACAAATAATACCTAGTTTTAGAATATATTTTTGTGTAAAATCTAATCCTCTTAAAAAACTTTCTCTAATTTGAAAAACATTTCCGAAGAACATTCCTAATAAAATAGCTATCATTGCAGTAGATATTGGGCTTTTTTCATAGCCTAATAGCTCAATACCAAGAATATTATTGAAACCTTGAGATAAAGTGTAAAGAACAAATGCCAATATAATACCTGGTAATACAACCAGGTATTTCTTAATATTCATGAAAGACTAAAGTTAATTAAGCACTTCTGTAAAGTTTAGTCATAACAAATTCTCTATGACCTAAAGCTTCAGCGCAAGTTAATCTACCGTTTGCTACTCTTAGTGTAGTTTTAATTAATTCATCACCTGCTTCAGATAAATTCATTTCTCTTGAAAGAATTTTTGAAACATCACAATCAATATGCTCTCCCATACCTTTTACAGTTAATGGATTAGCTGTTAATTTAACAACAGGTTCAATTGGATTTCCAACGATATTACCTTGTCCAGTTGGAAATAAATGAATATTAAAACCAGCAGCAGCTTGAAGTGTAACGCATTCTGCAGCAGCAGATGATGTATCCATAAAATATAAACCTTTTCCTTTAGTTGGTTCTTCAGCTGGTTCAAGAACATCAATAAATTTACAATTTCCAATTTTTTGAAAATTACCAAAAGCTTTTTCTTCAATTGTTGTAAGTCCTCCAGCTATATTTCCAGCTGTTGGTTGACTTTCAGAAAGATCATCTGTCGCTTCTTTTAAAATAAAATCATTATAAGAGCTCCAGGTTTTCATAAATTTATCAGATGCTTCTTTTGTAGCTCCTCTAGTTGCACATACTTGTTCTGCACCAGTTAATTCAGATGTTTCACCAAAACACAAGTGAACACCTAATGGCTCAAGTTTGTCCATTAAATTTCCAACAGTTGGGTTTGCAGCAAGTCCTGAGGTAGTATCAGATTCTCCACATTTAACTGAAATCCATAAATCACTTAAAGGGCACTCTTCTCTTTGTTTTTCTGAAGCCCACATCACAAATTCTTGTGCTTTTTTTGATGCTTTCATTGTCGTACCAATGTCACCTGTACGCTCTATATGAAATCCTTCAACAGGTTTTCCAGTTTTAGCAATTCCATCTACAATTTTTTTTGTCCATTTCGGTTCAATACCAATAACAATCACCGCTGCAACGTTTGGATTACATCCAGTTCCAATCATTGTTCTAAAATGAAGCTCTAAATCTGCACCAAACTGAAGTCTTCCGTAAGAATGAGGAAGAGCGATTGTGCCTTTAATATTATTTGCAACTGCCTCTGCACATGCGTTCGAAATGTCATCAACTGGCAAAATAATTACATGATTTCTTGTTCCGGCTCTGCCGTTTTCTCTTTTATAACCTAAAAAGCTCTTTGGGATTTCCATACTGTTACCACTTCTTTGTTTTTACATTGTGAACATGGACATGCTCACCTTTTTTGATTGATTTAACAACTTTACCAATATCGTGACCATATTTTAAAATTGTATCCCCCTCTTTAAGGTCAACCATTGCAATTTTATGACCCAAAGGTATTTCATCTACGGATTGAATTTTTGTTGAACTGTCATCTTCCATTATCCAGCAAGCGCAGTCCTGTTTAGGAGTGATTTTTTCAATAACAACTACTCCCACGTTGTCTTTTTTATCATGTATGATTATATCTGTTGCCATATCGTGTCGATTTGTTTGTTTGAAATTCGTAAAAACTTATATATTAATCGCACAAATTAACAAACGAATTTTATAAACAGTATAATTACACTTTAGAGAGGTTCTAGTTTTATGACAAAAATGACAACAGAAGAAGCTTTTGTAAAAGTTTTACAAATGCACGGTATTGAACATGCGTTTGGAATTATCGGTTCAGCCTTTATGCCAATTTCAGATATTTTTCCAGATGCAGGTATTACTTTCTGGGATGTTGCTCATGAAACAAATGGTGGCTTAATTGCAGATGGTTACACACGAGCTACTGGTAAAATGTCAATGGTTATTGCTCAGAACGGACCTGGAATTACAGGATTAGTTACACCAATCAAAACAGCTTATTGGAATCATACTCCTCTTTTATTAGTTACACCGCAAGCAGCAAACAAAACAATGGGACAAGGTGGTTTTCAAGAAGTAGAGCAAATGAATTTATTCAAAGACATGGTTTGTTATCAAGAAGAAGTAAGAGACCCGTCAAGAATGGCTGAAGTACTAAATAGAGTTATAGAAAAAGCTATAAGAGGATCAGCGCCAGCACAAATTAATGTTCCAAGAGATTATTGGTGTCAAGTAATTGATATCGATCTTCCTCCAATTGTAAGACTTGAAAGACAGGGGGGAGGGAATGATGCAGTAGCTAAAGCAGCTGAATTGTTATCTAAAGCAAAGTTTCCAGTAATTTTATCAGGAGCAGGTGTTGTTATTGGAGGAGCCATAGAAGCTACAAAAAAACTTGCTGAAAAATTAGACTCACCTGTTTGTTCAGGTTATCAACATAATGATAGTTTCCCAGGAAGCCATCCTTTAGCAGTTGGTCCTCTAGGATACAATGGATCAAAAGCTGCAATGGAATTAATTTCAAAAGCCGACGTAGTGTTAGCTTTGGGAACTAGATTAAATCCATTTTCTACTTTACCTGGTTATGGAATTGATTATTGGCCAAAGAATGCAAACATTATTCAAGTTGATATTAATCCTGACAGAATAGGTTTGACTAAAAAAGTTACTGTAGGAATAAGTGGTGATGCAAAGTTAGTTGCTGAACAAATTTTTGAAAAATTATCCTCAAATGCAGGTGACACTGATAGACAAGCCAGAAAAGACTTAATTCATCAAACCAAGTCAGCTTGGTTACAAAAACTTTCAAGTTTAGATCATGAAGATGATGATGAAGGAACAGTTTGGAACAAAGAAGCTAGAGAAAGAGATGCAGATAGAATGTCACCAAGACAAGCTTGGAGAGCAATTCAAGCAGGAATGCCTGACGATGTCATTATATCAAGTGATATTGGAAATAATTGTGCGATAGGTAATGCTTACCCTACATTTGAAAAGCCAAGAAAATATTTAGCACCAGGTTTGTTTGGTCCTTGCGGCTATGGTTTCCCATCGATATTGGGAGCAAAAATTGGTTGTCCAGATACTCCAGTTATAGGATTTGCTGGTGATGGTGCATTTGGAATAAGTATGAATGAAATGAGTTCATGTGCAAGAGAAGAGTGGCCCGCAATAACAATGGTTATTTTTAGAAATTATCAATGGGGAGCAGAAAAAAGAAATACAACATTATGGTTTGATAATAACTTTGTTGGTACAGAGTTAGATCCAGAATTAAGTTATGCTAAAGTTGCTGACGCATGTGGTTTAAAAGGTGTAACTGTTAGAACAATGGAAGAAACCACAAATGCAATCAAGCAATCTTGTGAAGATCAGAAGAAGGGTATTACAACATTTATTGAGGTAATTCTAAATCAAGAGCTTGGGGAACCATTTAGAAGAGATGCTATGAAAAAACCAGTAAGAGTAGCTGGTATTAAAAAAGAGGATATGAAGAAGCAGCCTTCTTTAAATTCTTAAAATCTTTTAAATCATAACCAATTATCGTAATCTTCTTTCATGGAAGTATTGAACGATAATAGCTGTAGTTGGATCAATGATTTAAGTCCAAGAAATAACATTCTAACACTCTCATCTGATATAGATTGTGAATGGTTAATTATAGGAGCGGGTTATACAGGATTATCTGCAGCAAGAAAATTAGGTCAACTTTACCCAAATCAAAAAATATTATTAGTTGATGCTCAGCTAGCAGGCGAGGGTGCTAGCTCAAGAAACTCGGGATACTTAGTGGATACAACACTTAATGATGGTTTCACCTCTAATAAAGAATTAGATAATTATAAAAAAAAAGCAGACATCTATAAATTGGGAATAGACGTTATTAAAAAATTTATTAAAGAATATCAGGTAGATTGTGATTGGAATGAATGCGGAAAATATTTTGCATCATCAAAGCAAGAAGATAGAAAAATATTAGAAAATTTTTCAGGCACCTTATTAAAACTAGGTTTTGAACACAATTTGTTATCAAATAAAGAACTTAAAAAAAGATTAGGTACCAATTTTTACAATATTGCTCTTCATACAAAGGGAGGTATTTTATTACATCCTGGTAAATTAGTTAGAGCTATGATTGATACATTACCAGAAAATGTAAGTCTTTATGAAAATTCTTCATTATTAAATTGGAAAAAGAAAAATAGTACAGTCATTTGTAAATTTAAAAATGGTTCAATTAAAACTAAAAAGATTATTTTTGCTACAAACGGATTTCTAAAGTCATTAGGAATAAAATCAAATTATAATTTTCCAATTACTTTAACAGCTAGCATGACCAGATGTTTATCAGATGAAGAGTTTAGATCTCTTGGTGAGCCTAAAGAGTGGGGGGTATTACCTGTAAAACCTATGGGAGCCACTATCAGGATGACTAAAGATAGAAGAATTTTAATTAGAAATACTGCAGAAGTTTATAATCCTTATCAAATGTCTAAATCTGAATTAACCAAAAGATCTTTAAAACAAAAAACAGGTATTAAAAAAAGATTTCCAGAATTACCTGATGATATTGTTCAATCTTCGTGGTCAGGAATTGTTTCAAGAACTAGAAATAGTTCTCAAATTTTTGAAAAAATAGATGACAATATATTTGTTGCAGGTTGTTATAATGGCTCTGGTATTGGAGTTGGTACTTTATTTGGAGAGCAAATAGCAATCAAAGCAAGTAATGAAAACACAAAAGAGATAGAAACTATTGAAGCAAGAAATGAACCTACATGGCTACCTCCTGATCCAATTTTAAGTTTAGGAGTTAGAGCTAGGTTGATTTATGAACGTTTCAGAGCAAGATCTGAAATTTAAAATGAAGGTGACTAAATTTTAGAGTTAAGTTAAATTTACAATATACAAAATTTGAATGATTAGAATTATTTATTTTATCCTTTCTTACTTTATAATGATCGGCGTAACGTTTGCTCATCATGCTAATGAAAAATACTGTTTTAATTGTAGTTATAAATACAAAATCGGTGATAAAGAAAATGATACGTATGAGTTTGAGTTTGATTTACAAACTCCCATCTTAGTTAATTCCAGAAACAGTGTCGGAAGAATACAGACTAACGATTTATCTAAATTAGTTGAAAAACAACTTAAAGATAAAAAAACTGGTTTAGTTTCTTACATCTTATTTGAAAACAACAAAATTTTAGTTGATCAAAATAGAAAAAGTAAATATCGGGGACCATATCCTTCACATTCTGTAGGTAAAAGTTTAGTAAGTCTTGTGACTGGTTATGCCATGTGTGGTGGTTATATTAATCATACAGTTTTTGATAGAATTGATTATCCAACTGTTGCTGACACTTTATATGAAAATCAAAAATTAATAAACTTGCTTAACATGCAAGCAGGTGATGACGAAATAATTGGTGATAGAATTGGTATTTGGGATAGTAAAATAACAAAAGATAAACAAAGTGTTAACACTATACCCATTAAAAAAGCTATGAAGAAATACTTTAAAGGTAAAAGTGGGTTAGAACCTGGTAAGTATTTTAATTATAGTGCCATGACAACCAATGTTATCATGAACTATGTCATTTACAAAACTGGTGATGATTGGGAAAAATTATTACATAAGATATTTATTGAAGACGCTAAAGTTGCTAAAAGAGTTTATTTTCATAAAACTTTAAGAAAAGATAAAACTGGTAATAGAAAATCTGGTGAATACGGAAGATATTCTTTCTATGCTGACAGATACGATTATTTAAGAATTGCTAACATGATTATGAAACATTGGAAGAATGATACTTGCGTTGGTAAGTATTTAAAAACAATGTATGAAAATAGAGTGGATAGACAATATGATGAGTACAGAGATAATGATGGTAACCATAAAGTTGCACAAACTTATGGTGGTCAGTTTCTATGGGATGCTATTGGTTTAGAGGACAGACCTATTTTAATGATGGACGGGTTTGCTGGCCAACAAGTGGTGATTGATTTTGACAATAACAAAATTATTACCATTCATTCAACCGACAGACACTACGACTATTACAGGTTAGTATATTCTGTTTTGCAAGATTAATTATCCTTTTGCAAATTAGATTAATTGCCAGGTACCTGAGGAAACTTAGTTCAATTAATTACTGACATTGGGTCCAGTCGTGTTTGAAACCAGTTAACTCTAAAGTCTAAGTGAGGCCCAGTTGATCTTCCTGTTGATCCTACCGTTCCTATTACATCTCCTTGATTTATCTGATCACCAACTGAGACTAATACATTTTCTAAATGAGAATATATTGTTGATATCCCATGACCATGATCCATTATAACTGTGCCACCAGTATAGTATAAATCATCTTCAGCCATAGTAACGACACCTGAGCCAGAAGATTTAATCATCGTTCCTTGTTTAGCAGCAATATCTATTCCATAGTGAGGCCACCTTGGTTTACCATTTAAAATTCTTTGACTACCATAAACACCACTGATTATTCCTTCAACTGGCATAATAAATTTTTCTTTAAAAAATTGTAGATCTGAATTAATTGCTCTTGCTTTCCCAATTGCATTATTTTCTTTTTTAATTCTTTTATAAACAGACTCAGGCGGAGTGACTTTACTTTCTGCCAAACCGTCAATTCTTTGTATATTGTATTTACGTTTTAAAACTTTTTTTGTAGTTATTGATTTTTTTCCATTAATAATTTTTGTAAATGTTAGGTCATATTTTTGATCTCGATCTATACCAAAGACAAAAAAACCATCTTTTGAGACTTTAACTTCTTTTTTTCCAACCAAAATTTTGGCATTAGGGTTAGTTTTACCTAATATAAAATGACCTTGTAGAAATTTACCTTGGAATTCAATAGCTTTAACTGGGGATATAAAAATTAAAAAAACAAAAAAAAGTCTATAAATTATTGAGCTGTCCATCCACCATCTATAATTATTGATGTTCCAGTTATCATTGAAGATGCTGGTGATGCTAAAAAACAAACAGTTGTAGCAACATCACTTTCAGTAGCTGCTTTACCCATTGGAATATTTCGAAGAGCTAATTTTTTAAATTTTTTGTTTTTAAAAAAGTTTTTAACCATAGGCGTTTCAACAAAAGTAGGCGCTACCGTGTTAACTCTGATATTTTTTTTAGCTAACTCTACACCCATACCTTTTGTTAATCCTTCAATTCCAAACTTAGTCATATTGTAGACATTTCTCCCACCCATACCAACATGGCCCAGCTGTGACGACATATTTATAATTGAACCAGGTCTTTTTTTATTTTTAAGCATCTTTTTTACTACAAGTTGAGCTACGTTAAATGCTGCTTTTAAATTTAAATCTACAAGGTAATTCATACTTTTTTGTTTAATTTTTTCAAAGGGCTCTGGAATATTAGTCCCTGCATTGTTTACTAGCACATCAATAATTTTAATTTTTTCTAATTTTTGTTTTAAATCTTCATAATTCATTACATCGCACGAAACTTTAATAATTTTACCTTTAACTTTTTTGATATCCTTTTCTAATTTATTAAGATCAGAGGATGTTCTGCTTAAAGCTATAACAGTTGCACCTGCTTCAGCTAATGCAATTGAACACGCTCTTCCAAGTCCTTTTCCTGCACCAGTAACTAAAGCATATTTATTTTTAAGATTTATTTTTTGAAGATACATTAAAAGAATAATATTTTAATATCTGTGTAAATCAACTCAACTGCTACTATTAAAATGGCTAATAATCCAAGCCAAGCTATCCATCTATATTTTTTAATCCATCCAGAAATTAAAGTTGCTGCAGTTGCCATTAAAACAATTGATAAAACTAACCCAAAAACAAGAAGTCCATAATGTTCACCAGCTGCACCTGCTACACCCAGGACATTATCTAAACTCATTGTAAAATCAGCTAATAGAACAGTCCAAATAGCCTTTAAAAAACTAGAGCTATCTACTTTAATGTCTTCTTCAGTCTCCGAGCCTTTTATTACATCCACATAAAGTTTGTAAACAATATAAAGGAGCAGCAATCCTCCTATTAACCTCAAACCTGTAATTTGTAAAAGATATGCGGTAAGCAATGTTAAAATAATTCTTAAAATAACTGCACCACCAATTCCCCAGAAAATAACTTTTTTTCTTTGTTCTGGTGGAAATTTAGATGCAACCATTCCAATTATAATTGCATTGTCTCCAGCTAAAACTAAATCAATAAGAATAATTTGTGTTAATATTGCTATTTGCTCAGGTGTAAAAAATTCTGCAAACATTATTGTTGTAGTATCATGTCTGCACCTTTTTCTGCAATCATTATTGTTGGGGCATTTGTATTACCTGAAGTGATGTTTGGCATTATTGATGCATCTATAACTCTCAAATTATTAATACCCCTAACCTTAAGTTTTTCATCTACTACAGACATATCATCTTGACCCATTTTACAAGTTCCAACTGGGTGAAAAATAGTTTGAGCATAATTAGAGGCTTCTTTAACTAATTCCTCATCGTCATTTAAATGAATGCCAGGTCTGTATTCTTCTGGAGTGTATTTTTTGAAAGTTTTCGACTCCATTATAATTTTTCTAGTTAATTTAAGTCCTTTAGCTGCAATCATTCTATCGTGATCAGTTGATAGATAGTTTTGTTTTATTTTTGCATAAGTTCTTGAGTCTTTATCAACAATGCTAACATGCCCTCTACTTGTTGGTCTGATATTTGAAACAGTAGGGGTGAATGCATGAAAATCATGATTTTTTGTAGCTCCCAAAGTATCCATGCTCATAGGCTGAACATGCCATTGTAAGTCTGGTAGTTCTAAAGATGGATCGCTTTTAGCAAACATACAAAGTTGACTAGCACCCATAGTCATTGGGCCGCTTCTTTTAAAAATGTATTCTAAGCCAATCATTAAATTTCCAAATAAACTATTGATTTTTTTATTTAAGGATTTTAATCCATTAATTTTATAAATTGGTCTAAGCATTAAATGATCATGTAAGTTTTCTCCAACCCCATTTAAATTTTGCACCATATCAATTCCAAGATTTTTAAGTTTTTCTGGATTTCCTATACCAGATACTTGTAAGATTTGAGGCGAACCAATAGCCCCTGATGAAATTATAATTTCTTTATTTGCTTTAACTTTTTTTAATTCATTTCCTTCCCAATACTCAATTTCTTTGGCAGTTTTATTTTCAAAATTTATTTTTTTGACATGTGAATGAGTTAAAATTTTTAAATTTTTCCTGCTCTTGATTGGGTTTAGATATCCAACAGCTGTACTGCATCTAAAGCCATCTTTTTCAGTTACTTGGAAATAACCACAGCCATGATTATCACCAGTGTTAAAATCTTTTGTTTTTGGAATACCAAATTCCTCAGCAGCATTTTGAAATTCATCTAGAAGAGGCAGATGTATTCTTTGATCTGAAACAGATAAAGGGCCTCCAACTCCATGGAACTCATCTTTCCCTCTTTCTTGATTTTCTGCTTTTATAAAATAAGGTAAAACATCATCCCATCCCCAGCCAGTATTACCTAATTGTCTCCAAATATCATAATCTCTGTGTTGACCTCTAATATAAAGTAGACCATTGATAGAAGAACTGCCTCCTAATGTTTTTCCTCTAGGATACCTAATAGAAATATTGTTCATGCTCTCATCTGGTTCTGTTTTGTAGCACCAATCAGTCTTTGGGTTATGCATTGTTTTGAAATAACCAACAGGAATATGAATCCACGGATAATTATCCTTGCCACCAGCTTCTACTAAAAGCACTTTATTTAAAGGATTTTCAGATAACCTGTTAGCAAGTACGCATCCTGCTGATCCAGCACCTAAAATTATAAAATCAAAATTATCCATATTAGAACTCTTATAAATTAAATTTTTTTTATTTGTTATATTTCTGTACACAAAATTATCCAAATAATCCAATATTAGCACTTGTTTTAGATTTCATTCTTTGACAAGGTTTCATTTTTAAAAATAAAGAGAGGGAAACAAATGAAAAAAATCATTTCAATGTTATTTGCAGTTGCAATGGTATTTGGATTTATTTCGAATGCTAATGCTGCAAAAACACTAAAATGTCAGACAGTTCTTAACACTAAGGCTGATGAAGTTAAAATGTTAAAAGACTTTACTGACACTGTTACAACTTTGACAGGTGGATCTCTTAAGTTTGAAATTATGCCTGCAGGAGCAGTTGTTGGTGTAAAAGAAACTTTAGATGCTGTTGATAAAGGACTTATCGACTGTGGATTTGCTTGGACACACTATTGGTCAGGTGATCATCCTGCCGCTATGTTATTTGGTTCGCCAGTAGCAGGTGGTGGTGTTGGTATTGACAACATCGCATTCTTATCATGGTTTCAGTATGGTGGAGGAAAAGAGCTATACGACAGACTATGGAAAGAAATGGGAAGAGATATTAAAGGATTTATGATTCAACCAGTTGGTCCTGAAGCTTTAGGTTGGTTTCCAAAACCAATTAAAGATATGGCTGATTTTAGAAAATATAAATTCAGAACTCCTCCAGGAATTCCAGGACAAACTTATAAAGACATCGGTATAGCATCTGTTGCTATGGGTGGTGGAGATATTCTACCAGCTTTAGAAGCAGGAACTATTGATGCTGCTGAATGGTGTTGTCCAAAACCAGACTTAACGTTTGGTTTCCAAAAAGTATTAAAGCACTACTACCTACAAGGTTTACACCAAGTAGTCGTAAATGCTGACTTTTATATTACTGGAAAAACATATGAAGCTATGAGTGCTCATGAGAAGAAGTCTCTAGAAGTTGCAGCAAATGCATCTCTAGCGAAATCTCTAAGTTACAGAATCTATGAAAACGGAAAAGCTTTAAAAGAGCTTACAGAAGTTCATGGTGTAAAATTAGAAGATACTCCTTCTGATTACTTCACAGAATACATGGCAGCTGCTAAGAAAAGTTTGGAAACAAACGCAGCTAAAAATGCATTCTTTGCTGAAGTTTGGGACTCTATGAAAGAATTTGCTGATATCGCAGTTCCTTTCTGGAGTGGTGCTCAAATGTCTAATGCGAAGCTAGGAATGGCTCACGCAGCAACATTAAAGTAATCATTAAATAATCTTTACATTAGAGCG
Source organism: uncultured Pelagibacteraceae bacterium (assembly GCA_902624015.1). GTDB lineage: Bacteria > Pseudomonadota > Alphaproteobacteria > Pelagibacterales > Pelagibacteraceae > Pelagibacter. The sequence goes on along the minus strand of CACNVV010000012.1, from coordinate 9,327 downwards.
GACTTAATAGTCCGCTCTAATTTTTTATATAAAATTTTATGGCAGACGAACCAGGTAAATTAGATATATCAGATGAAATGATTGCCGAAAGGCGTGGTGGTTCAGAAAAAATGCCAAGTGATATGCCACCATGGATGGCAAGTTCAATTGTAAATATTGATAAATTTAGCAAATGGGTTGGTAACGTTGTTTGTTGGATATTAATGCCGTTAATTCTTGCAATGACTTATGAAGTTCTTGCTAGAAAATTATTTCATGCCCCAACTATTTGGGCTTATGACATCAGTAGATTTTTATATGGTGCACTGTTTATGTTAGGTGCTGGGTATGCACTTTCTAAAGGTGTTCATATCAGAGCAGATTTTTTATACAGAAATTTCAAAACTAAGAATCAAGGCACAATTGATTTTTGGTTATATATTTTATTTTATTTTCCAGGCCTACTTGTTTTTCTTTATATGACGATTGGTTATGTAGGTGAGTCAATTCAAAGAGGCGAAAGAGGAATGGATACAACTTGGATGCCATATATGTGGCCAATAAAAACTTGCTTACTAATTGGTATAATATTTTTACTAATCCAAGGTATTTCAGAATTATTAAAAAGTTATTGGGCTGCTACAAGAGGTAAGTGGCCAGGAGAAGATGAATGATAGCTGAATTTATAGATCCAGCCATTTTAGGTTTTATTTTAGTAGGAGTAATGTTGTTTGCTATCTTTGTTGGATTTCCAATTTCATTTACATTAATTTTCTTAGGTTTTGTATTTGGGTATCTAGGTTTTGGAAAACTAGTCTTTTATTTAATGACCCTTCAGTTCTCGATGGTGATGACCGAACAAACACTAGCCGCTGTCCCGCTCTTTGTCTTTATGGGTATTATGATGGAGCAGGCAGGACTGATGGAAAGATTATTTTCGTCATTTCAAATGATGCTGGCTAGAGTAAGAGGTGCATTATATTATGCTGTTTTGTTTGTTTCAGTCATCTTCGCTGCTGCAACAGGAATTGTTGGTGCCTCAGTAACTATTCTTGGAATAATGGCCGCAAAATCAATGAATAGATCTGGTTATGACGTAAGACTTGCAGCTGGTACAATTACTGCTGGCGGAACCTTAGGAATTTTAATTCCACCAAGTATTATGCTTGTTGTGATGGGTCCAATTATGGAAATTCCTGTAATTGATCTATTTGCTGCAGCTATAATTCCTGGAATACTTCTTGCAAGTTTATACGCTGGCTACACAACAATAAGATGTATGATAAATCCTAAACTAGGTCCTGTAATTCCAGAAGAAATGAGAGCAGCGAGCATGAAAGAAGTTTGGATTGAATTCTTCTTAGGTTTGGTTCCTCCTGCAGCTCTAGTTTTTGCTGCGTTAGGAAGTATTTTATTTGGTTTTGCAACTCCAACCGAAGCTGCTGGTTGTGGTGCAATGGGAGCATTGTTGCTTTCATTAGCATATAAAAAATTAACTCTATCTAAACTCCAAGAAGCACTAGTTAAAACTTTAGAGATTACTGCTTTAATAATGGTTTTAGTTGCTGCATCAAACTTTTTTGGTGCTGTATTTGCAAGACTTGGTACTCCAACATTGTTAACTGAATTTTTGTTAGGATTAGAAATGAATAAATATTTAATCCTAGGAATTGTTATGGTTGCAATATTTTTATTAGGTTGGCCATTAGAATGGGTACCAATTGTTATGATTATTGTCCCAATTCTTTTACCATTAATTGAGGCTTTAGGCTTTAATTTAACTTGGTTTGCAATATTGGTCGCCGTAAATCTCCAGACCGCCTGGCTATCTCCACCTGTAGCTTTGTCTGCTTATTTTTTAAAAGGTGTAGTACCTGAATGGGATTTAAAAGATATTTATTATGGAATGATGCAATTTATGGTTCTACAAGTTATAGGCTTAATTTTAATAATCATATTTCCTAAAATTGCCTTATGGCTACCAACTCTCTTATATGGACAGTAGAATTTATTAGTTTAAAATAAATTATGTGAATCAACTTAAAGTAAAATACTCTCTATCTAATTGGGACTTAGTCACAGTTAATCCAAATTATAAAACTTGGAATTGGAAAGATCTATTTTGTTTTTGGGGAGCAAATGTACAGAGTGTAATTGGTTTCTCATTAATATCTTCTTTATACTTAATGTATAGTTTAAATATTTTTGTAGTTTTTTTTGGAATCATATTAGGATCTTTTTTTGTTTATTTATTTTCAAATATTATTGGAAAACCTTCCCAAAAATTTGGTTTACCATTTGCAGTACTACTTAGATCCTCACTAGGATTTAATGGTGCTAAATTTTTTGGGTTAATCAGAAGTTTGGTTGGAATATTTTTATTTGGAATTCAAACTTATTTTTTATCTAAAATTTTAGTTTACTTAATTAGAATAGTAATTTTTTCTATAGACAATTCTTTATTGCAGCAGGAAATATTTATTTTTTATTATTTTGGTATGAATATTATTGATTGGTCTGCAATAATAATCACAATTATTTTACAAACTGCATTTTTTACTGTTGGGATGCAGTACAACAAGAAGATAATTAATTTTTCAGCAATGACAGTTTATGCTGGTTTATTGATTTTTTTCTTTGTTGTTTTATTAAGTGATGTAAAAATAACTACCAAAGCTTTTTCAAATATTTTTAATTTAAATAATTTTTTAGATGTTAATAATTTGGCACCTTTATTGACTGTTGCTGGAACAATATTTGCCTATTTTTCAATTTTAATAATTAGTTTTGGTGATTTTTCTAGATATGTAAAAAATGAGCAAGAATTAAAAAAAGGAAACTTAAGTTTAGTTTTGAATTTAATTATTTTTTCATTTTTATCTGTTTTCATTGTTATAGGGTCCGATGTTTTTCTTAATCAAAAATTTTCAGATATAGATAGAATTTTTACCAATCCAACAGATATAGTAGGAAAATTTGATAATATACAAATAACAATAGTCGTTCTATTTTTTATTATAATTGCTTCAGCTTCTACAAATTTAGTTGCCAATTTCATCCCATCTCAGTACTCTCTAATAAATTTTGCTCCTTCAATATTAAGTTTAAAAAGCGCTAGTTATTTAATTGCTTTTTTTGGTTTGTTGATCGCCATCTTCTGGTTGACTATATTGAGCCAAATAGGAATTTTATCATTTGTTGATACTTTTGGTGCTTTCTTTGGTCCTTTATTTGGAGTGATGGCAGCTGACTATTATTTAGTTAAAAATCAAGAATTAAGTAATAAAGACCTTTATTCTATAGATAAAGAGAGTGCTTATTATTATTCAGGTGGTTGGCATATAAAAGGTGTTTATTCTCTAATATTAGGATTTATTTTTTCAGCGTCAACAATTTGGAATACTAATTTAATGTTTTTACAATCTTATGCTTGGATAATAGGTGCATTTGTTACCTGGATAACATACTACTTGTTAGCAAAAAAATAATTTTAATGCACACATTTGATTTTAAAAATAGAACAGCTGTAGTTACTGGTGGAGCTCAAGGGTTTGGTTTGGATGTTGCAAAAAGATTTTTAGAGTCTGGTGCTAAAGTGTTTATATGGGATATCGATGAAAAGCTTCTTAAATCAGCAGTTGATGAAGTAAAAAACCCTAATTTATTTTACAGTGTCGTTGATATATCAAATTATCAAGATGTAGAGAAAAACGTTACAGACATAACCTCAAAAACAAATATTGATATTTTGATCAATAATGCTGGGATAACAGGTCCTACAGGTCCTCTATGGGAGTATGATGTCGATATGTGGAATAAAATAGTACAGATAAATTTAATGGGTACTTTTAACTGCTGTCGAGCAATTGTACCTAATATGATTAAAAATAACTATGGAAGAATCGTTAATGTAGCTTCCGTTGCAGGTAAAGATGGTAATGCGAATGCAAGTGCGTATAGCTCCGGAAAAGCTGGCGCAATTGGGTTAACTAAAGCTTTGGGCAAAGAATTAGCTGATAAAGATATAGCTGTGAACGCTGTCACTCCAGCAGGTGCTAAAACTAGAATTTTAGATCAAATGAGTAAAGAGCACGTGCAAAGAATGCTGTCAAAGGTGCCAAGAGGAAGATTTCTTGAAATACATGAGTTTACTTCATTAGTTTGCTGGCTTTCTTCACAAGAAAACACTTTTTCTACAGCTGCAGTATTTGATATCAGTGGTGGTAGATCAACATATTAGTCTCAAAAATTTGAAACTATTTTTAGATCTTTATTTTCATTTTTAATAGAATTTTTACCCATAACAGGAGCTGTGATCATTATTGACCAATAGATAAGAAGTATAAAAACATAAATTATTTTCATATTATTCATTTAGCAATCAATCTTGTATCTAGAATGTTTAAATTGTGACTGAATATTGAATTTATAAATAATTTATCTATAAGAAGACCATGTTTAAATTTTTTTATATTTTTATTACATCATTAATTTTTCTTAATTCTGCACTGGCTGAAAATATAAATATTTTTAAATTTACAGAGCAAGAGCTTTCAGAACTCGATGTTCGTAAGGTTAGAGGAGCAGATAATAAAACAGTTTATACTGTTGGATCAAATGAGAATGGTAATTTTTTAAAAGCCGTAGCTGATAACGCTGCTTCTGGCCTTGGAAAAGAGGTTAAAATCGATCTAAATAAAACACCTTTTATTAATATTACCTGGAAAATTGAGAAAGATTTGCAAGGCATTAATGAGAATTCAAAAAAAGGTCATGATTTTGCAGCTAGAGTCTTTGCTGTAAAAAAAACAGGAGCAACACCACTTTCAAATAGAGCAATTAATTACGTTTTTTCAAGCAATAGTGCAGTTGGCCAGAGTTGGCCAAGCCCTTATACAAAAAAATCAATAGATAATGTATTAGCAACTACAAAAGATAATCTGAATGTTTGGGTAACAGTGAAAGCCAATGTTAAGGAAGATTTTAAAAAATTTCATGATTTAGATGTGAATGAATTAGATGGCTTAGCTATAATGGCTGATACTGATAATTCTAAAATGAAATCAGTTTCTTATTTTCAGAATATTTATTTTTCAGCAGATTAATTACCATTTTAAATACTTTTTTAATCCAATACTTAAAAACGATAATAAAATAGCTGCAATAACATCAGCGATTGGAATTGCATTTGGAAATCCAAAGTTCCATAAAATTACACCAATTAACCAAATTAAATAAATTTTCATTAAAGATATTATATCTTAGTTTATATTAAATTTTTATTTATTTGATATTATTAACTTATGCATAAAAACTTTACTCATAATGTTAGAGTGTATTATGAGGATACAGACGCTGGTGGAGTCGTGTACTATGCTAATTATTTAAAATATTTAGAAAGAGCTAGAACTGAAGCATTATCAACTATTGGATTAAGCAATACAAAAATAAAAAATGATTTTGGTGCTCTTATAATTGTTAAATCTTGCAATATTGAATATAAAAAATCCGCATATTTAGAAGATGATTTACAAATTAAATCTTTTGTAGACTCTACTTCAAAAACTTCTTTTTTAATGAATCAATCAATATTTAAAGATAAGGAATTGATCGTAGAAGCTAAAATTCATCTAGTATTTATAAATGAAAAATTTAAGCCAGTTAAAATTCCAGAAAAAATATTATCAGACTTTAAACCTTATACTTCAAGTTCATAGATATTTTTCTAGCTTTTTTAAATAAGTCTACAATCATTCTTTCAGATATAAGTTTAGTATTTACATTTCTAGGGCTAGGGTGATAACAGGCAATTAATTTAATATTTCCTGGCAGTAAATAGGATTTTCCGTGAATAAATTTTATCTTTTCTTTTAAATTGTATTTTTTTTTATAAAATTTAACACAATTATCAAATGCCACTTTTCCTAATGCAATAATAGTTTTTAATTTTTTTAAATTATAAATTTCACTATCAAAGTATTTTGAACAATTATTAAGCTCTTCTATTTTAGGTTTGTCTCCTGGAGGAACACATTTTAAAATATTAGTTATATATGTTGATTTTAATTTAAGACCATCATTTAATGTTTCTGAATTTGGTTGATTAGAAATTTTTGCTTTAAATAAACATTTAAATAAAAAGTCTCCAGATTTATCACCAGTGAAAGCTCTTCCTGTTCGTGTGCCCCCATGTGCTGCTGGAGCCAATCCAATTATTAAAATTTTTGCATCAATTTCGCCAAAACCTGTAACTGGTTTTCCCCAGTAGGTTTCATTTATATTTTGTTTTCTTTTTTCTGTTGAAATTTTTTTTACAAAATTAACAAGCCTTGGACATTTTTTACATTTTAGAATTGTTTTATTTAAACTATCTATTTTAATATTCATAAATGAAAATTTTAAATTATTTAGTCATAATATTTATATGTATTAATCCCTCAGTTAAAGCAGATTCAAATAAAACATTAATTAATGAATTACAAAAGGGTGGAAAATTAATTTTCATAAGACATGCTTATGCCCCTGGTGGTGGCGATCCAGATAATTTTGATATTAACGATTGTACAACTCAAAGAAATTTAAGTGATAGTGGTAGAACTCAATCACAAAAAATTGGTATTTTTTTTAAGAAAAATAAAATTTCAATTGGAAAAGTTTATTCTAGTGAATGGTGTCGATGTAAAGAAACAGCATCTATTGCTTTTAAAGAATATGAAACTAAAAATTTTCTAAACTCATTTTTTAGCACAAAATTTGCCAATAATAGAAAAAAGCAAATTATTGATTTTGATAAATTTATTAGTACTTGGGACAAAGATCAAAATTTAGTTTTTGTTACACATTATGTAGTGATTTCTGAAATTTTGAATTACGCACCATCATCTGGAGAGATTGTTGTTTCGGATAAAAGTTTAAAAGTTATTGATACTTTAGAAATTGAATATTAAAGTAAATTATCATGTCATCTAAAAGAGCAATGAGACAAGCACAAAAACAAGCATATGCAAAGCATCGTTCAAATATTACAAATAGCAGATTTGAACTTAAGAAAAAATTTATTACCAAAAACAAAGAAGAAAAAAAAAATAAAAACTAACTTTCTTGATCAAATTTCTCTATTTTTTTACAAGTAGAGATTTTAGATAAACTTTCGACATCATTCAAAACAGCCTTAACAAATATTTCTGGTTTATCTTTTTCAAATAAAATTTGAGTATAAAACTGAGGATACCCATGTTTTAAAGTAAGTATTTTTCCATTTTCCTCATAAATATTTCTCACATAGGAGTTTTTCTTTTTAACGCTTAAATCGGTGATCTTATATTTTTGATAAGTTTTTTCATTATAAACGTAATTACGTGTCATAATTAATTCATTAAGATTTAAAATATATTCATTTTTTAAAAAACTGTCCTCTTTATGATCACATTTGCTCAACACAATTATTTCTGAGTGAGAATTAAAGGATATAAAAAAAAATGATAAAAAAAATATTAAAAACTTATTTTCTCTCATTCTTATCTACAAAAAATAAAGCTATAATAAAGATTACAGTCCATGCAAATACAGACAATGTTTTAAAAGGGGTGGTATCAGCTCCCCAAACATCAAAGAATAAAGCACCAATAATTATACCTATAGCGTATATAATACTTATAATTTTAACTTTACTCATATTTTATACTACTCTCTGATTAAGTTTTTCTTGAAAAGAGACATACCATTCTTGATTTTATAAGAATAAGATTCCTTAAAACTTTCAAGTTGCCAACCAGTCAGCCTTTTTTCAATTTGAATTATATTTTCTTTTTTCCAATCATCAGTTGTTTCTTCAAGTTTCCAAAGTCGTTTTTCCTCATTACTTCTTCCACAACCATAACAATAGCCTGTTGTTGGATCAGTTTTACAAATACTTATACAAGGTGAAATAATCATTTTTTATAAAATAGTATAAATTTTATTAGATAAATAGATAATTATTTAACAATTGTCATTGGACAAATAGTTTCAATAATATATAAAACCTCGTAATTTGTGGGGCGATGGCGGAATTGGTAGACGCGTTGGTCTTAGGAACCAATATGGCAACATGTGAAGGTTCGAGTCCTTTTCGCCCTACCATTAAGATATTATGAAAATTACAGTAGAAAATAAAAAAGGTTTAAACAAAGATCTTAAAATTTTTATCGATAAAGAGACAATGAACTCTTACATGGATGAAAAATATGAAGAGATTAAAGGTAGTGTGAACCTCAAAGGATTTAGGCCAGGTAAAGTTCCAAAAGAAATTTTAAAAAGACAATTTGGTAAAGCAGTTTTTGGAGAGGTCTTAGATAAAGTTTTAAAAGAAACATCAACTAAAGCACTAGAGGAAAAAAAGATAAAACCAGCTGGTCAACCAAAACTTGATTTAAAGACTTACGGTGAAGACAAAGATTTAGAATATGTTTTATCAGTTACAGAGTTACCAAAAGTAGAAATTAAATCTTTAGAAAATATTAAATTTGACGAATACACAGTTAAAATTGATGAGAGTGAAACTGATAAAAGAATAAAAGAAATTGCAAAAAACCAACCAAATTTTAAGGAAGTAAGCCCTGATACAAAAGCTAAAAAAGGTGATTTAGTTTCTTTAGATTACAAGGCAACAGTTGATGGTAAAGATTTTAAAGGAAGTGAAGGAAAAAATACTCAATTGACTCTAGGTAAAGATTTATTCTTAAAAGGTTTCGACGATCAATTGATTGGAGTTAAGAAGGATGATGAAAAAGTTGTAGAAGCAACTTTACCAGAAAATTTTCCAGAAAAAGAATTAGTAAACAAAAAAGCTAAATTTAATTGCAAAATTTTAAGTGTTAAACAATCAGAAGAAGTAAAAATTAATGATGATTTTGCAAAAAATTTAGGAGCAAAAGATTTAAAAGATTTAAAAACATTAATTTCAAAACAAATTAATGACGAATACAAAAATTCTTTAGATCAATTATCTAAAAATCAAATTTTGAAAGAAGTTGAGAAAATCAAAGTAGATGAGGTGCCAGAAAATTTAATTGAAGAAGAGGTAAAAATTCTTTCCCAAGGCATGTCAGAGGAAGAAGCTAAGAAAAATAAAAAGGATTTTGTGGATAAGGCAAAAACTAGAATTAAGACTGGATTAATTTTAAATGAGTTTGGTGAGAAAAATCAGGTTAAAGTTACAGAACAAGAGGTTCAAGCTGAAGTACAAAAACAATTAAGAATGATGCCAGGACAAGAAAAAATGGTTATGGATTTTTATCAAAAAAATCCTTCTGCATTAGCAAGTCTTAGAGGAACTGTGTACGAGGAAAAAATTTTAAATTTAATTAA
>CACNVV010000011.1 GCA_902624015.1 uncultured Pelagibacteraceae bacterium | reverse complement strand
GTGCACTTGCTGGATTAGTTCCGTGTGCTGAGCTTGGAATTAAACATATATTTCTATTTTCATCCCCTCTATCTAAATGATACTTTCTTATTACCATTAAGCCTGCATACTCACCTTGGGCTCCCGCATTTGGCTGAAGTGAAACACCAGAAAAACCGGTGATAGATCTTAACCAATTTTTAAGATCTGTGAACATTTCTCTATAACCCTCCATCTGTTCGACAGGTACGAATGGGTGAGGCTCAGCTAATTCTCTCCACGAAATAGGTATCATTTCTGCAGTAGCATTTAATTTCATAGTACATGAACCTAGAGCGATCATTGTTCTGTTAAGAGCTATATCCTTATCCTCTAACTTTTTAAGATATCTAAGCATTTCCGTTTCTGAATGATACAAATTAAAAACAGGGTGTTCCAAATATTTTGAAGTTCTTAATAAATTTTTTGGTAGATTTGGTAGACTAACAGTAGGATCCTCTTTTTTAATTGATTCTGCAGCATTAAATATTTTTAGTAACTGATTTACTCTGTAAACATTTTTTCTTTCGTCGAATGAAACAGACAGCATTTCTGAATTTACTTTTCTAATATTAACTTTTTGGTCTAAAGCATTTTTGAAAATCTGATCAGTTTTTTCTTTGGTAATGATAGTTACAGTATCAAAAAAATAATCTGAGTATAATTCATATCCAGATTGTTTTATTTTATCTGCAAAATTTTTTGCTAGTTGAGATACTCTTTCAGAAATACTTTTAATTCCATCTGGTCCGTGATAAATAGCATATGCTGCCGAAACAATCGCTAGTAAAGCTTGAGCAGTACAAATATTACTTGTAGCTTTATCTCTTCTAATGTGTTGCTCCCTAGTTTGTAATGATAACCTATAAGCCTTGTTTCCATGCCTATCCACCGAAACCCCAACAATCCTACCTGGCATAGATCGTTTATATTCATCCTTTGTTGCAAAAAAGGCTGCATGAGGTCCGCCATAACCCATTGGAATACCAAATCTTTGTGAGCTACCAACCGCAATATCAGCTCCAAGTTCTCTTGGTGTTTTCAACATAGACAAGGAAAGGAGATCGCAAACTAAAATTGCTTTTCCATTTTTTTTGTGAATTTTACTTATGGCCTCACTAGGGTCTTTGATATCGCCTAAAGTTCCTGGATATTGTAAAACTCCACAAACAATATCTTCTTTTAACTGCTCTAGAACTTTATCCTCATTTCCAACAAGTACTTTAAGGCCCATTGGCTCTGCTCTAGTTTGAATAACATCAATTGTTTGAGGATGGCAATTCTCTGAAACAAAAACTAAATTACTATCATTTTTATTAAGTCTATGACTTAAACCCATAGCTTCAGCAGCTGCTGTTCCCTCGTCAAGTAAAGAGGCGTTTGCTATATCCATGCCTGTAAAATCAACAATCATTTGTTGAAAATTTAATAGCATCTCTAATCTACCCTGTGCTACTTCAGGCTGATAAGGCGTATATGATGTATACCATCCAGGATTTTCTAATATATTTCTTAAAATTACATATGGTGTGTAAGTTCCATAATAACCCATGCCTATAAAATTTGAGTAAATTTGGTTTTTTTTTGAAATTGCTTTTAATTTTCTTAAAGCTTCATATTCTGAGTTTGGCTCACCGATATTTAATTCACCTTTAAACTGAATTTTTTCTGGAATAGTGCTATTAATAAATTCATCTAATGACTTAAAGTTAAGATCTTTAAGCATTTTTTCTTGGTCCTTCTCAGATGGACCTATGTGTCTTCTAATAAAATCTTTTTGTGAATTATGTAACATTAGTTTGATGTCTCCTTTGCAAATTTATCGTATTCTTCTTTGTTCATTAAAGTATCTAGCTCAGATATGTCTTTAATTTTCAATTTAAAAAACCATGCACCACCTTCAGGGTCCTCATTAATTATGGCAGGATCATCTACTATAGACTGATTGGTATCTACCACTTCACCACTTACTGGAGTATAAACATCACTAGCAGCTTTCGTAGATTCTACTACTCCTGCAGTACCATCTTTTTCAACATTAGATCCTTTTTCAGGCAGTTCTGCAAAAACTATATCTCCAAGCATTTCTGTTGCATGTTTTGTGATTCCTATTGTGGCTACATCTCCCTCCAAAGTAATCCACTCATGTTCTTTAGAAAATTTTACTTCACTCATTAATTTACTCCTTTCACATAATTTTTTTTATAAAATGGTAATGCGCAAACATTTGCCGGATGTTTTTTTCCTCTTACCTCAAGCAAAATTTTAGTATCAACCTTTGAAAACTCTTTATCAACATAACCCATCGCTATAGGACCGTTTACACTTGGTCCAAACGTTCCACTAGTAATCTCACCAATTTGTTTATCTGTATCATCAAATATTTTTGTTTTTTCTCTTGCAATCAGTCTTCCTTCAGGCTTAATCCCTACTCTTATTTGGCTTGCTCCATCTTGCATTTGGTTCATAATTTTTTTTGATCCAATAAAACCTCCATTAGATAATCTAGATTTTGAGATTGCCCATCTAAGGTTTGCCTCAACTGGTGTTTTATTAATATCTAATTCGTGACCATATAAACATAATCCAGCCTCCATTCTCAAGGTATCTCTTGCCCCAAGTCCTATAAGTTGTGCTCCCTTTTCTATTAAATTTTCAACGAATTTTTCCGCTTTATCGTTAGAAATTGAAATTTCAAATCCATCCTCCCCTGTATAACCTGATCTTGTGACAAATAATTTTTGATTATCAGAATCGAACCAATTTCCTGTCATAAAATTTAGTTGATCAACCCCATTTAAAATTGAGTTTAAAATTTCAACAGACTTAGGTCCTTGAATTGCTATCAAAGATCTATTGTTATCTAAATTCATTTTAAATTTCGGACCTAGTAAATTAGATAAAATCTCAAAATCTTGATCTTTGCATGCAGCATTTAAAATAATTAAATACCCCTCCTTTATTTTAGTGATGATTAAATCATCATAAATTCCAGCATCTTCATTCATTAAAAAACTATATTTAGAGCAGTTTTGTTTTAGATTTTTTAAATCTAATGGAAAAATCTTTTCTAATTCTTCTGTTAAACTTTCATCACCATATATGAATAGCTGGCCCATATGGGATACATCAAATATTCCAGAATTCGATCTTGTGAATTTATGCTCTTCAATAATACCTTTGCTATACTGAATCGGCATTTCGTAGCCCGCAAATTCAACAAATTTAGCATTGTTACTTTGATGAAGTTTATTTAGCGATGTTTTTTTTATTTCCATATTAACTCTTCTGTGCCCCCTCTGTCTTGGTGCCTGAGAGATTTGCTCCTTCGGCGAGAATAATTCTCTTTCCAGAGTTAATATGTACGGTCCTTTTGCCTGAGAGTTTCCGGGGTGGTTGCTCCTTCGGCGCTACAAAAGTAGTCTCTCCCGTATATAAATTTATAGCACATTTAAAATGTTTATGTGAAATTTATTTAGCTACTTTTTTGACAAGTAATGGAGACAAAAACTGTATAACTACTGCTGTTATTACTACTGCTCCACCAAAAAGTACAGAAAGTGGTGGGTTTTCATTTACAAACATCCATGCCCACAAAGGTCCTAGGACAGCTTCGGTTAACATAATTATTCCAACAAATGCTGAGGGAGTTGATCTTGCTCCAATTGTTATAAGTATAAAACCAAGTCCAACTTGAAAAAATCCTGCAATAAAACCTAAAAAAATATCGTTTGATGAAATAATAATACTTGGTGACATGAACAAACCTATTAATGTTGCAAAAATTCCAGCAACAAGTTGTAAAGGTATCATATCGACTTTAGGATATTTTCTAACAATTAAAATTAAGATCGCAAATGATATTGGCATAATGAATGCAACTAAGTTTCCAGTCATTTGACCCGGTGTTAAAGAACTTCCCAACATTAAAATTATGCCAACTACTGCTGTAATAATACAGGTGAATGTAATTTTTGAAATTTTTTCTTTTAAAAACACATAACCAAATATTGCTAAGAACAAAGCTTGAGTTTGTATTATGAAGTTTGCATTAGCTACTGTTGTTTCGTACATAGCAAATACGTAGCTAGCAAATCCAATGGATAAAATTATACCTCCAATTAAACCTGGAACCCCAGATTTATAAATAGCACTGAAAACTTTCCCTTTGTAGCTAAACATTAAAAAAATTGTAATTACTCCTATAAAGAAAAGTGATCTCCAAAATAATATTTGCCAAAGGGTAGATCCTTCAAAAGATTTTACTATTAGACCACCAAAACTTAGTGCACATGCTCCCAAAAAAACTAAAAAAGGGCCTGGTATTTTTGATAAAAAGTTCATTAAATTTGTGAAAGTAAATTTTGAGTTTCCATTTCATATAACTTAAATAGAGTCTCTGCATCAGCTAAATTAATCTCTTTAAATTTTATTTTTGATCCTGGTGCCATTTGTACCAATCGATCATAATCAACACTTGCGACAGCACCAATTTTTGGATAGCCACCAACAGTGCCATGATCTGAAAGCATTATTATTGGATTACCATCAGCAGGTACCTGAATAACACCTTTGGTTAATCCCTCTGATTTAATATTGGTATTAACGATATTTTCTATTTTAGGACCCTCAAGCCTCATGCCCATTCTGTCTGAAAGTTTTGAAACGATAAATTCTTTCTCATAAAAAGTTTGTTTTCCTTGCTCTGAAAAATAATCAAAATTTGTACCCTTCATTACCCTAATGTTTTCTATTTTGTTATTTATATAATTTATTTTTTTTAAATCTTTATTCGAATTTATTTTTTTAATATTAATTCTCTGTCCTGTGTCTAATTTTTTTCCATCATTTGATCCAATATTTGCTTTTGTATTTATAGAACAACTATTCCATTGAAATTTTAAATCGAGCTCTCCACCTAGTGCTAAATATCCATAAACTGACTTATTTGTAGAAAGGATATTTATCTCATCTCCATTTTCAATTTGATAGCTTTGATAGCAATTGCCCTCAATTTCAGCATTATTTTTTTTAATTGAAAAAATTACATCTCCAGTAACAGCAAAATTAATTTTATCTCCTGAATATTTTATATGAGGGCCTTGATATGCAAACTCTACCACTGCAGAGTCTAAATTGTTATTAACAAGTTTATTAGCTATAAGATAATTTCTGTTATCCATAGCACCACTAAATGGTATACCAATATGATAAAGATGGTCCCTGCCTTTATCTTGAAAGGTAGTATTAATTCCAGGTCTAATTATATCTAAATAATTATTAGTCATTAAAATTTTTATACTGATCTAAAGTAATTTCCTTGAAAATTACTGTATCACCTGGGTTAATTAGATTTGGTTTATCTTCTTTTGAACTATCAAAAACATCCAAAGGTGTATTCCCTAAAATATTCCATCCACCTGGACTTTCAAATGTATAAATATTTGCAAATTGTTCAGTTAAACCAACAGATCCTTTAGGTACTTTTACTCTTGGGGTTTCTAAACGTTGCGCTCGCATATTCTCATCTAAATCACCAAGAAAAGGCATGCCAGCAATAAAACCTGTCATGTAACAGAAATATTCCTTATTTAAAAAATTCTCTAAAATTTTTTCTCTACTTAATTTTAATATTTCTTCCAATCTTTTAATATCCATAGAGAAATTTTCGTGACAACAAACTGGTATTTCCAATGTTTTAGAGTTTGTTTTTTTTGAGTCTTCAATATTTATTTTTTCTATAAATTTTTTAACTTCTTTAAAAGTTGTTTTTTTTAGATCATAAGAAATAATTAATTTATTATATGAAGGTGTTAAATTATTGATCCCTTCAAATTTTTTTTCTTTAATAGTTTTAAAGTATTTTATTACTTGTGAATTAATTGATTTGTTTACTTCATTACCAAAGTCACAGTACAAAGCTGCGTCACCAAGATTTGATATATTTTTTATCATGTCATGTTATACTTAACATTAGAGACTATGGAAATTAATATAAATTGCGATTTAGGTGAAAAATCAAAACATCATTCAAACAAGTATGACCCAGATTTACTAGAAATAGTTAATTCTGCAAATGTCGCATGTGGTTATCATGCAGGCGATGATGAGTCGATGAATCAAGTAGTTCAAATTTCAAAAAAAAATGGTGTTAGTATTGGAGCGCATCCGTCATTTAATGACCCTGAAAATTTTGGAAGGCAAAGAATGAATCTTCTACCTAATGAGGTAAGGCAATTAATTATTGATCAATATGAAATTCTTCAAAAAATTGCTCAAGATTATGGAGAGAATGTTACTCACATAAAACCACACGGTGCTTTAAACAATATGGCATGTGAAGATATAGATTTAGCTACTACTTTAGCAAAAGCTGTAAACGAGATAAGTAAAGATTTAATTTATTTGGTTCCTACAGGATCTAAGATGGAAGAAGCAGCTAAAAAACTAAACATGCGTATAGCTTGTGAAATTTTTGCAGATAGAAATTATGAGGATGATGGCAATTTGGTTTCTAGAAAAAAACCACACGCTCTTATTACTGATCCAGAAGAAGCTAAAAAACACGTATTAAATATGGTAAAAAATCAGTCACTTAATTGTCACAGTGGAAAGCAGATACCTTGTGAAATAGACTCTGTGTGTATACATGGGGATAATGAAAGTTCATTGTCTACTGCAAAATCAATTAGAGAAAATTTAATAGAAAATGGGCTGCAACTAAAACCACTTAACCAAATGAAGAAATTTATATGATCAAAAAAACTTTTTATTCACTTTTGTTTTTAATTTTACTATCAACAAATTCATATTCTGCAGGATCAGACAATACTAGTAAAGTAAAATCAGATTATACTCAGGCTGTTACATTAATTAAAGCAGCTAAAAAATATGAAAAAAAAGGAAAAATAGAAAAAGCTAACAAACGATATGAAAAAGCTCAGGCCTTATTAATCAAATCAAACAAAAAAAAACCACTCCAAGCAGACACTTTAAACTATCTTGGTTTTACAACTAGGAAACTTGGAGATTTTGAGAATGGAGAAAAGTATTATCTTTTAGGTTTAGAAATTGATCCAAATCACGTTGGTATAAATGAATATTTAGGTGAATTATATGTTGTCACAAATAGATTAGATTTAGCTAAAGAAAGATTAAAGGTATTAGAAAGTTGTAATTGTGAAGAGTACACTGAATTAAAAGAAATTATTGATGGAACAAAACAATCAAAATATTAACTAATATTTTGAACCATTTGTTGAGGCATCCACAATGCAATTTCAGGGAAAATAACAACAAGTATTACTGCAAGTATCATTAATAAAAATAATGGAAAAGCACTTCTTGCAATAAACCCCATATCTTTGTTAGCCATTCCTTGTAAAACAAATAAATTAAATCCTACAGGTGGTGTGATTTGAGCCATCTCAACTACAATAACTAAAAATATTCCAAACCAAATCATGTCAAAACCAGCCTGTCTAATCATTGGTTCAATGATTGCCATTGTTAATACTACTGCTGAAATTCCATCAAGAAACATTCCAAGAATAATATAAAAAATCATTAATACAAAAATTAATACATAAGGTGATAGCTCCATATTTTGTATCCAGATAGCTAGATTTCTTGGAAGACCAGTAAATCCCATAGCTAATGATAAAAATGTAGAGCCAGCTAAAATAAAAGCAATCATACAAGAAGTTTTAGTTGCTCCCAATAAGGATTGTTTAAATGTTTCAATAGTTAAGCTCTTTTGAAAGTAAGATAAAATTAAAGCCCCTACTACACCTAAAGAAGCAGCCTCAGTTGCTGTTGCAACTCCAGTGTATATTGATCCAATCACAGCTGATATTAAAATAATTACTGGTAATAATTGTTTTGATTTTCTTATTTTTTCTAAAAACGAAAAATTTTCTACATACTTTGGCATGCTTTTTTTATTTATTAAAGACCAAATAATCACGTAAGACATAAATATAAGTGCAATCATTATCCCTGGAATAATTCCTGCAATAAATAGCTTTGCTATAGACTCTTGGACAGTTACTCCATAAATTATTAATATTATTGAAGGAGGAATAAGAAGTCCTAAAGTTCCTGAGCCTGCTAGACTACCTAACAAAATTTTTTCTGGATAATTTCTTTTTCTTAGTTCCGGGATAGACATCTTGCCTACTGTTGCAACGGTTGCAGCAGAAGAGCCAGAGATTGCAGCAAAAAGTGCACAACCAACAACATTTACATGAATTAATCCACCAGGTAATTTTTGCATCCATGGTGATAGTCCGGCAAATAAATTTTCAGATAACTTGGTTCTAAATAATATTTCACCCATCCAAACAAACAATGGCAAAGCTGTTAATGTCCATGATGATGAGGTTCCCCATATCGTAGTTGCCATGGCATCCCCAACTGGTCGTGAAGTAAATAACATCATCCCAATTGTTGAAACTCCTATCATGCTTATCGCTACCCAGATGCCAGATCCGAGAAAGAATAAAAGTACACTTATAAAAAATATTATGAGAAATATTTCAGTCATTCTTGCTTAAAATTGTTAAAACAAATTTATGTAAAACAGCTATAAAAAAAATTAAAGATCCAATAGCAACACTAGTTTGAGGTATCCAAATTAAGATCTCATCTGCACCTTCGCTTCTCTCTTGAAAATCATAAGAGATTAATAACATTTTCCATAAGTAAAAAGACAAGTAGCCTGAAAAAATTGTTGCTACAATCAAACACCATATTTCTAAAAGTCTTTTATAGGATGAAGAGGCTTTTTCTAAGAAAAGTGTAATTCGAATATGTCCACCCTCAACAAAAGTAAATGCTAAGGCATAAAAGGAAGCTGCAGCCATGCAGTAACCTGAGTACTCAGCCAAACCTCTTATGTAAAAACCAAATATTCTTGAGGAAATTCCAATTAAAATAAAAACTGCGACAAGTATTAAAAAAAAAGCGGCTAAATATCCTGAAAATTTATAGAGCTTATTTAGATTATTATTTATTGATTGAAACATTTAATAAAAAGGCCAACTTACTACAAGTTGGCCTTTTTTTTAAGACTATTTTATTTGTAAGCAGATAAAACTGCAGCACCTCTGTCTCCAGCTTTTGCTTTCCACTCTTCAGACATTGTTGCTCCAACTTTTTCAAAATGTTTTTTCAAAGCTGAATTAACTTCGCCTACTTCCATTCCAGCATCTGCTAAAGCTTTCTTGTCTCCAGTATTACCTTGTTTAGATAATTCCCAACCCTTTTCTTCAGCAATTGCTGCTTGGTTCATTACTAGATCTTGAGTTGCTTTATCAAGTTTGTTCCAAGCTGCTTTATTAGCTATGATCATATTTTTTGGAAACCATGCTGCTATATCATAAAAATATTTAACACCATTTTCCCAAATCTTGCTATTTTTACCAGTTGTAGGAGAAGTAATCATACTTTCCACAGCACCAGTAGAAAATGCTTGGCTAATTTCTGCTGCTTCAATTTTAGTTGGTGCCATTCCTGTTAACTCCGCAATTCTTATTGTTGCAGAGTTGTATGCTCTAAATTTTAATCCATTTAGATCACCAACTTTTTTAATTTGCTTTTTACTGTAAAGCCCTTGTGCAGGCCATGGCACTGCATAAAGAAATACCAGCCCTTTTTCATCAAGACTCTTAACAATATATGGTTTTGAAGCTTCATATAATTTCATAGCATCATCATAAGTAGTTGCTAAGAAAGGTAATGAGTCAATCTCATATAAAGGATCTTCTTTTCCAAGAGCAGACATAAATCTTTCACCGATAGGTGCTTGACCTGTTCTTACAGCTCTGAAAATTTCACCACCTTTAAATAATGAACCACCTGGGTGAGTAACAATTGTAAGTTTTCCACCACTTTTTTCAGTTACATTCTTTGCAAATTCCGTTGCATTAGCAGAATGAAAGTTTCCAGCACCATAAGCAAGTGCCATATCCCATTTTTCAGCCAAAGAAACGTTTGCAAATAACAATACTGAAGTAATTATAGATATAAATAATTTGAATAATTTCATCTATCCTCCTTTTTAAAATTTATATTTAATTATCTCTCAAAGATTAAATCAATAAAATTATCATATTGGTCTCATTGAAAATTTGACAGATTATACTAATATAAAGGTATCTTGATTGAACAGCTAATTATATTAACCCAAATAATTTTTATTGATATTATCTTAGCTGCAGATAATGCGATCATTATAGGTCTAATTGCAGCGAACTTTGTCCCCAAAAATAGAAAGAAAATAATTTTATGGGGAGTCGCTGGTGCTTTAGTTTTCAAAATTATTTTTGCAGTCTTTGCAACTTACTTATTTAAATTTTATTTTATTAAAATTCTTGGAGGTCTTCTTTTGATCTGGATTGTTAATGATTTAAGAAAAGATCTTATGGAAATTAAAAAAGTTAAATCACCTACTAAAACATCTAAAGAACCATCTTTTATAAAAAGTGTATATAAAGTCTTATTTGCAGACATTACAATTAGTTTTGATAACGTCATTGGAGTTGTTGGAGCTGCTAAAGGATATTTTGGATTTATGATCTTTGGGCTTGTTTTATCAGTGGTCCTTACTGGTGCTTTAGCAACGTATATGGCAAATTATATCCAAAAACATCTATGGATTGCTTATGTTGGTTTGATATTTATTTTAATCGTTGGTCTTCAATTAATAATTGGTGGGTTAGTTGACCTTGAAATACTAAAAATTAATGAAGAATTTAAAAAATACTTTTAACTAAAAAGAATTTTTTTTATTAGGAAATTTAATTTTTCTAACTTCTTTTGAGTAATTTGAAACAGCTTTAGAAATATCATTTCTAATATTTGCATATTTTTTTACAAACTTATAATTCATTGGATTTAGACCAATTAAATCATCAAAAACTAATATTTGACCATCACAATATTTAGAAGCTCCTATACCAATAGTTGGTATCTTTAAATTTTGTGTGACAAGCTTTGCTAAAGAAGTTTCAACACATTCTAAAACAATTGAAAACACTCCAGCTTTTTCTAATAATTGTGAGTCTCTTATAATGTTGTTTCTCTCTAACTTTTTTTTTCCTTTAAATTTGAAAGTTTTATCTGACTGAGGAAGCAACCCTAGATGGCCCATGACTGGAATTTTGTTTTTAATTAAAGATTTGATTGTTTCATAAACTTTTTTTCCACCTTCTAATTTTACACCGTCACACTTTGTTTTTTTCATTATTTGTTTTGCATTTTTTACTGCTTCTTTAGGAGTTCGATAGGTGTTATGTGGCATATCAACAATCATTAAACTTTTTTTTATACCCATTCTCACACTTTTAGAGTGTTCAATCATAGTGCTCAAATTTACTTCTCTTGTAGATTTATAATTGTATAAAACCGAACCAAGTGAGTCTCCTACTAAAATTAAATCACAATAATTATCTAATATAGAAGCAATATTTTTTGAATAGGCAGTTAGACTAACTATTTTTGACTTATTTTTTTTTGCAATAAATTTTTTAATTTTACTCATTTATAAATTCTTGGTTCTTATAAGCTTTCAAAAGCTTTTTAGATATAGATAGTTTCTTTGCAATAGGAGATTTTTCGTCAATAATTCTCCAAAAAGGAAGTTTTGGTTTTTTAGTTTTTTTTTTAATTTGTTCCTCTAATGATGCCTCTATAGCAATTCTTAAAAAAATCCCTGTAGATACTGGGCACGTTTTGTTAGCTTTGGCTTTTTTAGCTAAAGCTTCTCTCATTTCAATAACTGTCTTTTTTTTACCTTTAGGAATTTTATGAATATATTTTGCTATTGAACTTGGGGATGAAACTAGCATCGTTTCACCTTTCTTAATATCTGCAAAATTAAAAGTTAATTTTTTAATTTTTTCCTTATATGGTTTGTTAAACTTAGCAATCCACATTAGAAAAATATTACCAGGTACCAGTATTCTCCATTGAGGCCCAAGGTTCTTGGGGATCTAAATATCCATCTTGAAGTAATTCTATTGAAATTTTATCCGGTGATCTAACAAAAGCCATATGACCGTCTCGTGGCGGTCTATTGATAGTATAACCCATGTCCATAAGTTTTTGGCATGTCTCATAAACATTATCTACTCTATAAGCTAGATGACCAAAATTTCTTGATCCCTCACCTAGATCATCACCATCCCAATTATATGTTAATTCAATCTCTGTATTTTTGTCATTTGGTGGGGCAAGAAAAATTAAAGTGTATCTTCCTTTTTCACTATCTTTTCTTCTTGTTTCTTTAAGTCCAAGACCTTCACAAAAAAATCTTAGAGATGCATCAACATTGCTAATTCTAATCATGGTATGTAAATATTTCATTTCAATATTTATAGTTAAAAATTACTCTAATTCAATAGTGCTTGGTGGTTTTGATGTAACATCATATACAACTCTATTGATACCTCTAATACTGTTCACTATTTTATTTGATATAGATTGCATAAAAGACTTTTTAAATTCATAATAATCTGCAGTCATTCCGTCTTCAGATGTAATTGCTCTTAACAAACATAAATATTCATAAGTTCGATTGTCTCCCATAACACCCACAGTTTTAACTGGCAGCAATGCTGCATAAGCTTGCCAAATCTTATGATAAAGACCGTGATCTTTTAAAGCTTGAATAAAATAATAATCAGCCTCTTTTAGAATTTTAATTTTTTCATTAGTTATTATGCCTGGCATTCGAATAGCTAAACCGGGTCCAGGAAAAGGGTGTCTTGAAATAATTTCTTTACTTAAATTTAACTCTAATCCTAATTTTCTTACCTCATCCTTAAATAAGAATTTTAGTGGTTCTACTAATTTTAAGTTCATTTTTTTTGGTAAGCCACCAACATTATGATGTGATTTAATTTTAGAAGTTTGACTACCGGTAACTGATTTACTTTCAATTAAGTCTGGATAGAGAGTTCCTTGAGCTAAAAATTTAACATTTTTAATTTTCTTAGCGTATCGCTCAAATATTTTGATAAATAAATTACCAATTATTTTTCTTTTTTTTTCTGGATCAGAAATATTTCTTAATTTTTTTAAAAATTCTTTTTCAGCATTTACATAAATTAAATTCATTTTTAAACGCTTCTTAAAAGTTTGAACTACTTGCACTTCCTCATTTTTTCTTAAAAGGCCTGTGTTTACAAAAATACAATAAAGTTTTTTACCAATAGCTTTATTCAGTAATTGAGCAACTACACTGCTATCTACACCTCCTGATAAAGCACAAATAACTTTGTTATTTCCAACTTGTTTTCTAACATCTTTAATAAGCTGATTTTTTTGATCCTTAGAAGACCAATTTCTTTTAATTTTACAAATTAAAAAAATGAAATTACTTATTAACTTCTTTCCATTCTCTGTATGTGTTACTTCAGGATGAAATTGTACTCCATAATATTTTTTAATTTTATTTTCAACAATTGCAAATTTTGAATTAGTGCTTGATGCTACAACTTTAAAACTCTTAGGAAGTTTTGAAACTTGATCAGCATGGCTCATCCAAACTTGTTTGGATTTTTTATTTCCAAAAAAATTAGTTGTTAAAAGACTGGTATTTTTTTTGTAAACATTAGCTAAACCAAATTCTCTGTGTTTTGATTGTTTTACCCTTCCACCATTAAGTTTTGATAAAATTTGATGTCCAAAACATATTCCAAAAACTGGCACATTAAGTTGTAAAATTTTTTTATCAAATGAATATTTTTTTATTTGATAAACATTTAATGGACCACCAGATAATACTATTCCTTTAATGCTGTGATTTATGTCTTTTAGTTTTATTTTTTTGTGACTAACTATCTCTGAAAAAACACCTAATTCTCTTACTCTTCTTGCAATTAATTGAGTAAATTGAGAACCAAAATCTATTATTAGGATTTTGTTAAGATTTTTATCAAGACTCATTATTTTCAGGTTCTATATTTTTTAATGACTCTTGAATATCTTTGTTTTCATCACATAAATTTTTGCAAACTTTTACAAACTTATCTGAAAGATCTTTGACTTTTTCATAATTAGATTTTTCTAAAGCAATTTTCATTAACATCAATAAAGCTTCTTCGTTATCAGGCTCAATTAAAAGTGTCGTTTCTAAATTGTATTCTTCTTTTCTTTGATTTTCTTCTTGGTTATAAATTTTTGCTAAATATAAATATGAGTTTGCATCTTTTGGATTAAAAACAATATTTCTCTCAAATAGAAAACGCGCATCTTCATATTTTTCTTTTTTAAACAATTCTAAAGCTTCATTAAAAAAATTTTCTTTACTAAAAGACGTACTGTTAAAAAAAGCTGTTAAAAGTATTATTCCTGTTAATTTTAAAAATTTGCTCATTAATATTTACTATCTTTTTTTACCACATCTACATTATGAACCATACTTTCATAAAATCCAGCTTTTGTAATTTTCACAAATTGTGGTTTATTTCTTAATTTAATGATTGTTTTTGATCCAAGATAACCCATGGAAGATTTCAATCCACCAATTAATTTATAAATAATATTCCCAACATCTCCTTTATATTTTACAAAACCTTCAACACCTTCAGGTACATATTTTGAGGAGTCTTTTTGTTTTTTTTGAAAGTATCTATCAGCTGACCCTTTATTCATAGCTCCAACAGACCCCATACCTCTAAAACTTTTGAAAAGCTGTCCATTTTTTTTTATTAATTTTCCTGGGGTTTCGTTTGTACCTGCAAATAACGAACCTATCATTACAGCATCTGCTCCTGCAGCAAAAGCTTTTGCTAAATCACCAGAATATTTTATTCCCCCATCTGAAATTATTTTAACATTTTTATTTTTTAAACCACTTCTTACAGCTAAAATTGCGCTTAATTGAGGAACTCCTATTCCAGCAACCAGTCTTGTTGTGCAGATAGAACCTGGGCCTATACCAATTTTAATTATATCTACTCCTAACTTTATTAGGAATTTTGCAGCTTCTGGTGTTGCAATATTTCCCGCACACAAAGCAATTTTGTTAGTTTTTATTTGTTTAATATATTTGATTATTTCGGCAACTTTCTTTGTATGACCATGTGCTGTGTCTACTACGATTAAATCTAAACCTTCTTTAATTATTTCTTTAGCTCTGATAAATTCATTTGGTGCCGCACCTACAGCTGCTCCAACAATTAGTTTTTGTTTTTTTACTTTTTTTATCTCTGATACTTGTTTTTTTATATCAAGGTTTCTGTGAATTACTCCAATACCCCCAGCTTTAGCTATAGCTATTGCCATTCTGCTCTCTGTGACAGTATCCATTGCAGATGATAAAAGTGGAATTTTAAGTTTCAAATGCTTTGTTAAAGATACACTAGTGTCTGCATCAGAAGGTAATATTTCAGAATACTTTGGGGCTAATGTGACATCATCAAAGGTAAGTGCTTCTTTTATGGGAACCATAGTCTTTTATATACGATTCCTTTTAAATTAAAAGTCTCTATCGGATTTTTCTACAAATTATAAAACTTTCTTTTGAATCTTTTCTGCTAGATTTTGGTTTAAAAACCTTAACTTCTTTAAAATATTTTTTTCCCTCTGCGACGATTTCGTTAAATGTTCCTCCCATGAAAATTTTTGAAATAAAATATCCATTTTCTTTCATTAAATCTTTTGCAAAAATCATTGCCTCTTTGCATAGTTCTCCTGTTTGAATTGAGTCAATATTTTTAATACCAGTTGTATCTACGGCCATATCCGACATTACGACATCAACTTTACCGTTTATATATTTTTTAATTTCTTCTTGAGTTTTTTCTTCAGTAAAATCTCCTTGGATTTGAACACTATTACCTATGGGTTCCATTTTTTTTAAATCTATAGATATCAATTTTCCACTTTTAGCTACTTTAAGAGCATATT
This sequence comes from uncultured Pelagibacteraceae bacterium, assembly GCA_902624015.1. Classification (GTDB taxonomy): domain Bacteria; phylum Pseudomonadota; class Alphaproteobacteria; order Pelagibacterales; family Pelagibacteraceae; genus Pelagibacter. The sequence continues at coordinate 14,208 of CACNVV010000011.1, read as the reverse complement.
GTGACCAGCTTCCTGGAGCTGCACCAATATCAATTACTGATAATCCACCTTTAAAAATTTTAAATTTTTCATCAATTTCAATTAATTTGTAAGCTGATCTAGCGCGATACCCATCTACTTTAGATTGTCTCACATAGATATCCCTACGCTGCTTATTAACCCAGTTCTTGGATATTTTATTTTTTTTCAATTAATTATTAAATCTTAAACTTTTATTTAAAATTTTACCTGTAAGAGTTTGAATATCTATTTTAATATTCTTGTTTAATCTCATATCTTCATTATCTTTCCAAATACCAGCTGCTAAATGCATAATTCCAATTTTATAATTAGGTAAATAAGGCTCTACCCATGTATCTTTATCCTCATCAAATTTTGGCAAAAGATTACTAGTGATCCAATTACAGTTTAAAGGAAGAAATTCAGTTTCGACATTATCAACATACACAGACATATTCATCGCTAATTGTTCGGAGCCAAATATTTCCCCACCTTTAAGTGTTTGCTTTAAGTTTTCCTGCCATGAGTTCCAGCACGTTGAATTTTTTTCTAAAGAAAAAACACCAATATTGATATGAGGAGCAAAGGCTAACTTTCTAGCTTTTTTTAAATTAATATTAGATTTTACAGCGTGTTTAAAATTTTGAGATTTAATAATTGCTAGTTTTCCAAAAACCCAATTTACTTTGGAAGTAATCTTGTAACCTGGCCCAATAGTTTGTGTAATTCCTAATTTGCCATTTTCACACGCTTTAAAATAAAGCTCAACTGATTGCCAATCATTTACCCAAGCATCACAATCAATCCATAAGTATTTTTCATAGCTTGGAAAATATTTGGGCAAAAAAGCCCTAGATACTTGACTCTTTAACCATTCACGCCCTTTAACTTTACTATCTGGAACTTTTATATCCCACTCTGCAGATTTAATTTCATTTACTTTTGATGATAATTCGGTCTTTTGATCCTCTGATAAACCAGCATCCAAAATACATATTGCAATTTCAGAGCTCTCTTTAAATCTTTTAATAGAGTCTATTAGCTCATTTAATAAAGGAAAATAATTTGAATCAGCTAATGATACAATAACATTTTTTTTCATTACAAAATATCTTCAAGATCGTCATCTTCATCTTTGTAATTCTGATCTTCGTTTTGTTTTTTTAATTTTTGATAATGAATAAAACTGATTGGAAGCATACCTAGGTATATGATTGCACTAATAGATATAACATTAAATGGATATATTAGAAGTAATCCAAAAAATAAAACTATTCCAAATAAAAGAAAAATGGTTGCTTTTCTTTGAATTACAATTTTTTTAAATGAATAACTTGGAAATTTACTGATCAGTAAGAGAGATGTTGCAATAAAAAAAACTGGAACAACAATATCATAATTTATATTTATAAAATCGAAGCTTGTAAGACTAAAAATTAATGGAGTAAGAACTAATATGCCTCCTGCTGGGGATGGAACCCCTTCAAAAAAATTATCTCTCCAAGAGGGTGTTTGACCTGTATTTACATTGAAACGAGCTAAACGTAATGCAACACAAATTACATATATTAAACATAACAACCATCCAAACCTTCCAAGTGTATTTAGTTTCCAGAAATACATAATAAATGCTGGGGCTACTCCAAAACTTATCATATCTGTTAAAGAATCAAGCTCTTTACCAACTTTTGATGTCCCTTTAATTAATCTTGCTATTCTTCCATCTAATCCATCAATAAGAGCAGCGAACATAATTGCTATAATTGCAAATTCAAATTTTCCATCCAATGCAAATCTAATTGATGACAAGCCTATACAAACCCCAATAAGAGTTAGCATGTTAGGTAAAATCACTCTTGCGTTTGTTTTTTTATCTGTAACAATTTTCAAATTGTTTTTTGGCTGTTCCATAAATTAATTTTTAGCCAGTAGTGTTTCTCCTGAAATTGCTGTTTGACCAACTTTAACTAGTGGTTCATAATTTTCATAGTAAACGTCTGCTCTACTGCCAAATCTAATCATTCCAATTCTATCACCTTGATTTAATTCCTGATTTTTATTTGTTTCACAAACTATTCTTCTTGCAACTAATCCTGCGATTTGAACAACTACAATATCATTTCCATGTTTATCTTTTATTTTATAATAATTTCTTTCATTGTCCTCACTTGCTTTATCTAAAGATGCATTTAAAAATTTTCCTGGTTTGTATAAAATATCTTCAACAATACCTGAGCATGGTGTTCTGTTAACATGACAATCAAAGACATTCATAAAAATACTTATTTTTTTAAATTTTTTATTTTCTAGTCCAAGTTCCTTTGGACCATCAACCTCTTCAACTTTAATCACTTCTCCATCTGCAGGGCTTACTAGGTAACTATCATCTCCTATAATTGTTCTCTCTGGATCTCTAAAAAAATAATAAACCCAAACAGTCATTAATATTCCTATTAATCCTAAAAAATTATTAATAATTAGAAAAATAATAGTTATGAATACAGCTATGACTATAAACTTGTATCCCTCTGTGTGAATCTTTGGAAATATCTTACTAAACATATTCTTCTATTTGCTAATTTTCGATTAATATGTATATAAAACGATCAAATTCAATTAATAAGATAATTTTTATTTAATGAGCAAAATCAAGGTAAAAAACCCAGTCGTCGAGCTGGATGGCGATGAAATGACACGTATTATATGGGAGTTCATCAAAAATAAATTAATCCTCCCATATTTAGATCTTGGTATTGAATATTACGATTTAGGCATGAAAAGTAGAGATAATACTGATGATCAGATTACGATTGACTCTGCAAATGCTATTAAAAAAATTGGTGTTGGAATTAAGTGTGCAACAATTACCCCTGATGAAGCGAGAGTAGAGGAATTTGATTTAAAAAAAATGTGGAGATCTCCAAACGGAACCATAAGAAATATTATTGGAGGAACAGTATTTAGAGAACCAATTATTTGTAAAAATATTCCAAAACTTGTTCCCTCTTGGACTGATCCAGTGATTATTGGAAGACATGCTTTTGGTGATCAATATAGAGCAACAGATTTTAAAGTTCCTGGAAAGGGAAAAATGGAAGTGAAGTGGACATCAGAAGATGGAAAAGATGAAATTAAATATGAAGTATTTAATTTTACAGGTCCTGGTGTGGCTTTATCAATGTACAATTTAGATAAGTCTATTGAAGATTTTGCAAGATCTTGTTTCAGTTATGGGTTAATTAAAAAATGGCCTGTTTATATGTCTACAAAAAATACAATTCTAAAGCAATATGATGGAAGATTTAAAGATATTTTCCAAGAAATTTTTGACAAAGAATATAAGAGTGAATTTGAAAAAAATAATTTAACTTACGAACATAGATTAATTGATGACATGGTTGCATGTGCAATGAAGTGGAGTGGTAAATATATTTGGGCTTGTAAAAATTATGATGGAGATGTCCAGTCTGATACTATGGCACAAGGTTATGGATCTTTAGGATTAATGACTAGTACTTTATTAACTCCAGACGGAAAAGTAATGGAAGCAGAGGCTGCACACGGAACAGTAACTAGACATTATAGAATGCATCAACAAGGAAAAGAAACTTCAACCAACCCAATCGCATCAATTTTTGCTTGGACTAGAGGATTAGCTCATAGAGGTAAATTAGATGGTAATGAAGAACTAATCAAATTTGCACAAACTTTAGAAAAAGTTTGTATCGAGTGTGTAGAAAGTGGATCAATGACAAAAGATTTGGCAATTCTTGTTGGTCCAAATAGTAAATTCTTAACTACTAATCAATTTTTAGATGAAATTGATAGGAATTTAAAAAAGAAATTAAACTAAACTCTTAAGCTTTTCGAAAGCTTCTTCAATTTTTGATTGATCCTGTCCACCAGCTTGAGCAAAATCTTTTCTTCCGCCACCACCTTTCCCGCCAATTATTTCAGAGCCAACTTTAACAAATCTTACTGCATCAAACTTGCTGGTTAAATTATCTGTTACTCCAACAGCTAATCCAACCTTGTCATCTTTATTTGCAAAAACTACTACAATACCTTCACCTAAATCTTTTTTACCTTGATCTACAAGTTTTCTTAATTCTTTTGGAGGTAATCCATCTATTTTTTGGATTCTTAACTTAACTCCATTTATTTCTTCGTCTTTAATAATATTTTTTGATTTGTCCTCTAAAATTGCATTTACAGAGATAGTCTCTAATTGTTTAGTTAAATTTTTTATTAAAGTTTTTTGATCAGTTTCTTCTAAACTTGGTTTTCCTCCCAATTTAATAATTTTCTGACTTAAATCTTTAATTGTTTCCTCGTCTTTTTCTGCAGATAGGTTTGATAACTTTTCTTTATTTTTTAAATATTCCTCTAATTGTTTATCTCTCAAAGCCTCAATTCTTCTAACCCCTGCAGCAATTGAAGACTGACTGACAATCTTAAATTTACCAATATCTCCAGTGTTTTTGACGTGTGTTCCACCACACAACTCTGTTGAAAAATACTTTCCATCCTCGTCTCCCATTGATAAAACCCTTACTTCATCTCCGTATTTTTCACCAAATAATGCCAAAGCGCCATTTTCAACTGCCTCATCAGGTGTCATTAGTCTAGTTTTTACATCAGATTTTTTTGAAACCATTGTATTTACAAACTCTTCTATTTTATCAATTTCTTCATTCAAAATAGGTTTCATGTGACTGAAATCAAATCTTAATCTACTTGGTTCTACTAATGAGCCTTTTTGAGTTACATGAGTACCTAGAACTCTTCGTAAAGATTCATGTAGCAAATGGGTTGCTGAATGATAAGCACGAGTATTATCTCTTCTTTCCACATCAATTTTTAACTCTACACTTTCCTGTAGTTTTATAGATCCACTCTTAACCTTTCCATAATGTACAAATAAATCTCCAAGTTTTTTTTGGACATCAGTTACTTCAAATTTAAAATCATTTGATACTATTTCACCGGTATCACCAACTTGTCCACCAGACTCACCGTAGAATGGGGTTTGATTTACTATAATCATTCCTTCATCGTTTTCTTTTAGTTGATCCACCTCTTTATTATCTTTTAAAAGAGATAATACGACACCTTCAGCTTGATTAGTTTCGTATCCTAAAAATTCAGTTGGCTCAATTTTATCTTTTATTCCGAACCAAATATCTTCAACCGCTGCATCACCAGAACCTTTCCAATTTTTCTTAGCAAGTTCTCTGCTCTCCTTCATTAAAGATTGAAACTTTTCAGTATCGATTGACATTGATTTATTTCTTAAAATATCTTCGGTAAGATCTAATGGGAAACCATAGGTATCATATAATTTAAAAGCTACTTCACCAGGTAACACTTTATCAATTTTTGATATTTCATCATTTAAAATTTTTATTCCTCTGTCTAATAGAACTAAAAATTTTTCTTCCTCCATTTTTAAAGTTTCTTTAATTAAAGACTCTGCTCTAACTAACTCTGGATAGTTGCCTGACATTTCATTTTTAAGAGTATCAAACAAATTATAAAAAACTGGTTCCTTAGATCCAAGTAAATGAGAATGTCTCATCCCTCTTCTCATTATTCTTCGAAGAACATATCCTCTTCCCTCATTTGAGGGTAAAACACCTTCAGCAATTAAAAACGAACTAGCTCTCAAGTGATCAGCTATTACTCTAAAACTAGCTAGATTAGATTTATCTGATTTAACTTTTACAATTTCTGAGGCTGAGTTAATTATTTTTTTGAAATGATCTGTTTCATAATTATCATGAGTACCTTGTAGTAAAGCTGCAATTCTCTCAAGTCCCATTCCTGTATCAACAGATGGTTTTGGAAGATTTATTCTTTTATCTTTTGTAACTTGTTCAAATTGCATAAAGACCAAGTTCCAAATTTCTATAAATCTATCTCCATCTTCATCTTTAGAGCCTGGTAATCCTCCAGGTAAATGATCTCCATGATCAAAAAATATTTCAGAACACGGTCCACAGGGACCTGTCTCACCCATTGACCAAAAATTATCTGATGTAGCAATTCTAATTATTCTATCATCGCTAAAACCCGCTATTTTCTTCCAAAAATTGAAGGCCTCATCGTCCTCGTGGAAGACTGTTACGTAAAGCCTGTTTTTATCTATTCCAAAATCTTTTGTTATTAAATCCCATGCATAATGAATTGCTTGCTCTTTAAAATAATCACCAAAAGAAAAATTTCCTAACATCTCAAAGAAAGTGTGGTGCCTTGGTGTGTAACCAACATTTTCTAAATCGTTATGCTTCCCACCTGCCCTTACACATTTTTGTGATGTAGTTGCTCTTACATAATCTCTTTTTTCTAACCCTGTGAAAACATTCTTAAACTGGACCATTCCAGAGTTGGCAAACATCAATGTGGGATCATTATTTGGAACTAAATTACTAGATTCCACAATCTTATGATCGTTCTTTTCAAAATACTTTAAGAAAGTATTTCTTATTTCATTGAGTGTTTTGTCTGCCATATTTTTAAAATACAGCTTTTTTATTCTATGTCTAGATATCGAAGGGAAAAAAGGCGCTTAAATTAAGCGCCTTTTATTAATAAAGATGACCTATTAATTCTTTTTAGATGGAGGAGTAGCTTCTGCTTTATCAGCTTCTTCTTTTTCAGCTACTTTCTTTTCTTTTTCCAATTTTTCAGGATCGATTGGATTTCCTTCTATTTTCTTAGAAATCACACCTGCTTTTTCTCTAATTGCCATTTCAATTTCTGCAGCAACTTTAGGATTTTGAGCTAAATAAGTCTTAGCATTCTCTCTACCTTGACCAATCTTCTCACCTTTATAAGCATACCATGCGCCTGATTTTTCAATTATATCTGCTTTAGAACCAAGATCAACTAATTCTCCCATCTTGCTAATTCCTCTTCCATACATTAAGTCAAATTCAACAACTTTGAATGGTGGTGCTACTTTATTCTTAACTACCTTCACTCTTGTAGAGTTACCAATAATTTCGTCTTTATCTTTAATTGCACCAATTCTTCTAATATCCATTCTCACAGATGAGTAAAACTTAAGTGCATTACCACCTGATGTAGTTTCTGGACTTCCAAACATAACTCCAATTTTCATTCTAATTTGGTTAATGAAAATCATCATTGTATTTGTATTTGAAATTGAACCTGTTAATTTTCTTAAAGCCTGACTCATTAATCTTGATTGAAGACCAACATGATGATCTCCCATCTCACCTTCAATTTCAGCTTTAGGAGTTAAAGCTGCAACAGAGTCGATTACGATTACTGAAATAGAGCCTGATTTTACTAGTGTATCAGCGATTTCTAAAGCTTGTTCACCAGTGTCTGGCTGTGAAATTAGAAGTTCTTCAGTATTTACACCTAATTTTTTTGCATAAACTGGATCTAAAGCATGCTCTGCATCAACGAATGCACAAATGCCACCAGATTTTTGGGCTTCAGCAACAACTTGTAATGCTAATGTTGTTTTTCCAGATGACTCTGGTCCGTAAACTTCAATAATTCTTCCTTTTGGTAATCCACCTATACCTAAAGCTAAATCAAGACTTAAAGAACCTGTTGAAACAGACTCGATATCCATCGCTCTTTTTTCACCTAGCTTCATTACAGAGCCTTTTCCAAAATTATCTGTAATTTGAGCTATCGCAGCGTCTAACGCTTTGTTCTTTTCTTTAACGTCCATTTCTTGATCTTTAGTAGATTTAACTACTTTTAGGTTATTTTTCGTCATTTTTTGCCTCTTTTTTTAAATTTTTTAACACTCGAATCATAAAATAAATGTACACATTTTGTTCTCATTAGCAATATATTTATTTTTTCTCCCTAAAAATCAAATAATTACTTAAGTTTTAGATATTGGCTATTAAGCAAGCCTACTGCTTTAAGCAGATTGTATTGGGCCATTAGATAGTTTTTCTCTGAACTTGCTAAAGAAATTTGAGCAGAAAGTAATAAAGCATTTGATTGGATAACATCTAAAGTAGTTCTGGAACCTCTTTCATATTCTGCAGCTATTCCTTCATTAGCTATTTCAGCTGCTTTTACTTGAACTCTAACTGAATTTAAAAAACTTTCTGAAGATTCTAGACTAGACCAAGCACTTGAAACATTTGTTTCATTTGTTCTGACAGCGTCATCTAACAATAATCTTTTTCTTGTAGTTAAATTTGAATTTTTAGAAATAGTTGATCTCTTTTTTCCTCCTGAATAAAAAGGCCAACTAATCTCTGCTTTTAAAATATCTTTTTCTCTTTCAGCATAAGTAGAACTTAGGTCATCAGTATATGATCTTTCTAAGGATAAAGAGGCTGTTGGTTTCAAGTCTGACTCTGAAATTGCTAATTCTTTTTCAGCTTTAGCTAAATCAAATTTTGCAATTTGAATATCGGGATTATTTTGTTTTGAAAGATTAATTGCTTCACTTAAAGATTTTGGAATACTAACTATCGCATTTGAGTTTTTTTGTAATTGATTTGGATCACTTAATTTACCAATTATATTTTCATAATTAAGTTTACTGATTAATAAGTCACTTTTTGCTTTTGCAAATTGAGCCTGAGCACCTGCAAGTGATGATTCAGATTGTGCAAGGTCAGTGTTTGTAATTTGACCTCTGTCCCTTCTAATTTGATCATTTTCAACTTGTCTAATTAAAAGATTTAAATTTTTGGCGTTAATATCTAAAGTTTCCCTAGCTAAAATTAAATTTGTAAAAGCATCGATTGCTTTATGTAAAGTATCTTGTTCTTTCTTAATTAAATTTGCTTTAGCTAAATCTAAGGCGGTCATATTTTTTTCAAGAGTTAAGTCTCTTCCATAATCAAGTAAAGTTTGCTCTAATTTTATTGAAGTAGTAAATGGATCAACATCATTAGTACTTGCACTACCTCCGCTTTGGTTGGTTAGCTTATTTGTATTTTCAAAACTTTTTGATCCTTTTAAAGTTAAAGATGGCTTATAATCAGCCTTTGAGATATTTACATCTTCTTCAGAAACTTTAATATTTTCTCTTTCAGCATTTAATTGAATATTATTTTTATAGGTTTGATTTAATGCATCAAGAAGCGTAACTGCAAAAGCGTTACTAAAATAAAATATTGATGTGATTACTATTATAAATATTTTTTTCATTTTAATTTATATACAGCAGTTTTAATTTGATGGTTACTATTTAAATTTAAAATTATAGATGCATATTTAGGCATATTTTTAAACATATTTTGAGTAATTCTTTGGTATGTTTGCATAAAATTAATTACATCCCCTTTACTCATTATTTTATGACCACCCTTTTTCTTTGTTTTTAACCATAGTTTATGTTCCTGCTTTAATCTCCACTTTTGTAATAAACTAAAGTTTTTTGCTTTTAAGTAAATCATACAATTTAACTGAGAATATAGCTTTTTATATTTAGTCTTTAATTGCTGATTAACATATTTTCTCCAAACAAGTTTATGATCATTAACTTTTTCCATAGAATTTATAGATTTTTTTAATGTCATGTTAACTTCAGCTTTTGCTCCAACACACCAACCTTCAAAAATAATAACATCTGGTCTTTTATTAATTGTGTTCCATTTGTTTTTAGGAAATCTATCATCAATTGCCTTATTAAAATTTGGCAACTTCATATTTTTAAATTTTTTTGCTTTAGATTTTTTAAAGAAATCCAACATCATATTAATGTCATGTGTTCCTGGAACACCTCTAGTTAACAACATTGGGTGAACTTTTTTTGATAAAGCTATTCTTTCTTTTCTAGTTTTATAAAAATCATCAATAGAAATTTTAAATACTTTTAGTTTAAAATATTTTTCTAAAATTATCTTAATTATTGAGCTTATCGTTGTTTTGCCTGTTCCTTGACCTCCAGCTAATCCAACAAAGTAAGGTTTTTTGTTATCTGCTTTTTTTGCAATCCAAAAACATATTGGAATTAAATAGTTTTTGATCATCCCCTGTTTGTTACCAAACTTTTCAGTTGAAGTTTCTTGTGATTTAATAAATTTAAAACAATCTTTTTTAACTTTCTTAAAACACTCTTCAGATAATTTCATTAGACTTTTATTTTTTTTGATCCATCGGATGGTTTAAACCATCGAAGTTTGCTACTTCTTTTAAATCTTCTACTTTAACTTCATCTACACAACCTAAGTTAAAACCAGTCATAGCAGGTGCACTTCTTGGATTGTGATGGGTGTAAATTCCACATTCATTACAAAAGTAATGGTTAGCCACTTTAGTATGGTACTTATAAAGTTTTAATTTATCTTGTCCTTTAGTAACTTTAAAATCTTCGTTTTTAACCATTCCCATTGTTGCATTTTTCCTTTTACATATTGAACAATTACATCTTACAATTTTTACTAATTCATTAATTGTAGCATTAATTTCTGCTTCTACGGCTCCACAATGACAATTTAATTTCATATATCTCCTTTTTTATTTTAAAATACTTTTAGCTGCAATCTTATTTCCATCTAAATCACGAATATATCCATAATAATTTCCATCTTTTCTAACTCCTGGAGCTCCCTCATCTGTTGCTCCTTTGGAAATTGCAATTTCATAAAATTTTTCAACTGCTTCTTTATTTTCTGCTAATAAAGTTATTTGGGTTCCATTGCCAAACGTAGCATCTTTTCCATTTACAGGATGTGTTACATAAAATTGTACTTTCTCTGGATCACTTGAATGAGCGTAACCAAGATATTTTTGTGTTTTCAAAACTCTTTTTAGTTTCAAAGGTTCAAATACAGCATCATAAAAATCACCTGATTTTTTATGATCATCAGAACCAACCATCACAAAATCTAAAATATTCATGATTTATTTATTATATACCTCGTAAACTTTTTCTCTTTCAATTTTGTTCATTCCCTTGGTTTCTTCTATAAACTTATTTCTTAATTCTCTTGTTTTTAATATGAAAAAACAAACAGCGTCCTTGCTATGGTAAACTGCTTTTAATTCATCATCTATTTCGTTTAACTTTTCTGGAATATCGGCTTTAATACAAATCATAATTTTCCTTTATAAATCACTTTAAGACTACTTATTGTAAAAGTTATCCACATGTCCACCAAATGTTGTTTTTGATGTTCACGTTTTGATTCACTTTTGATTCAATTACGGACTCAAAATACAACCTCTTGAGTGTATTGTATAAATGGTCTATAAAATAGAACAAAACAAGAACATGAAACTAACAATCCCTTATTATCTACATAAAGCAGGCGCTGGTTTTCCTTCCCCCGCTACTGATTATATCGAAGAAGATATTGATCTGAACATGCATTTAATAAGAAATGTTCCAGCAACTTTCATCATCAGAGTTCAAGGTAAATCCATGGTCGATGTTGGGATTAATGATGGTGACTTATTGGTAGTTGATAAAAGTTTAAAACCAAAAAACTTTTCAACAGTGATTGCAAATGTTCATGACGAACTTGTGGTTAAAACTTTAGTTCAAGAACGAGATAAAAAATTTTTAACTTCCGGATCTAAAGAGTTTTCTGACAGAATTTTAATTAACGAAGAACAAGATATTTTTATTTGGGGGGTTGTTACTTATGTCATCCATTCAACCTACTAAAAAAATAGCATTAATTGATTGTAATTCTTTTTACGTTTCTTGTGAAAGATTATTTAATCCAAAAATAAGAAGAAAACCTGTTGTCGTTTTATCTAATAATGATGGCTGTATTATTTCAAGATCAAATGAAGCAAAAGCTTTAGGCATTAAAATGGGTGAGCCTTATTTTAAAGCAAAAGATATTATTCTTAAAAATAAAGTTGAAGTATTTTCTTCAAACTATTCTTTATATGGGGATTTATCTAGAAGAGTGATGCGAACTCTCAAAAGATTTAATTCAGAAATAGAAGTTTATTCAATTGATGAAGCATTTTTAGATTTATCAAACTTTCCTGACACTGAAGTGGAGAAAGTTGGAAAAGAAATTAGAGAAACAGTTTTACAATGGACAGGTATTCCAACCAGTATTGGAATAGCAAATACAAAAACTTTAAGTAAAGTTGCAAACCATATTGCTAAGAAAAAACAATCAGGGGTGACAAGCTTAATTGGAATAGAAAACTTAGATCCTATTTTAGAAAAAGTTGAAATCAATGATGTCTGGGGTGTTGGTAGACAGCTAACAAAGTTTTATCAAAAGCATGGAATTTATAATGCTAAACAATTAAAAAACAAATCCAACACTTGGATCAAAAAATCTTCAAATGTTCTAAGTTCGAGAACCGCAATGGAGCTGAGAGGAGTTTCTTGTATAGGTTTAGAGACAACTACCACCAAAAGAAAGAGCTGTGTTGTTTCAAGGTCATTTGGAAAAAGAATTGAAACGTTTCAAGAGTTAAAAGAAGCAGTTGCTAACTATTGTTTAAACGCATCTGAAAAAATTAGATCAGAATCTTTAGTTGCAAAAGCAATTACTGTATTTGTTAGAACCAGTCCTTTTCAAAGAAACTTTGGTTATTATTCAAATGCAAAGACAGTTGATTTTCCAATTGCAACAAACAATAGTATTGAAACAGTTAAGACAGCAGTTTCAATATTAGAAAGTATTTTTAAAAACGGTTACCGTTATCAAAAAGCAGGTGTGATGCTAACAGGATTATCGAATGCTAGTGATAAAACAAATTTATTTACATCTGAAAAGGATGAAAAAATAAATAGCTTAATGCGATCAATTGATAACACTAATCATCGATACGGAAGATCTACCTTGAGTGTTGCAAGCGCTGGAGTTCATAAAAAGTGGAATATGCGAAGACAGTATTCTTCTAAAATTGATACAGCTGATTTCTATTGTTTACCAACAATTAGAGCATAATAAAAAAACTCTATAGTCCACCTGATGAAAATAAGAATTTAGCAACATCTTCGACACCAATTTGTTTTTTCATCTGACAAAAAACATAAGGTAAGCCATTTCGGGCCTTTTTTACGTCTTCTTTCATGGTTTCCAGATTAACTTCTACATGGGGAGCTAAATCTGTCTTGTTAATAATTAACAAGTCTGATTTTTGAATGGCAGGGCCACCTTTTCTAGGGATATCTCCACCCATACCAACGTCAATAACATAAATAGATAGATCAACTAATTCTGGACTAAAAGTTGCTGCTAAATTATCTCCACCAGATTCGATTAAAATCAAATCAAGATCAGGAAATTTTTTTTTCATATTTTCTACAGCAAGCATATTAATTGAAGCATCTTCACGAATTGCTGTATGTGGACATCCTCCTGTTTCAACTCCTTTAATTCTCTCTAATGGTAAAGCTTGGACTTTCATCAAAAATTCTGCATCTTCTTTTGTATAAATATCATTTGATATTACAGCCATAGAAATTTTCTTTGATAAAAATTTACACAATTCAGCTGTTAAACTTGTCTTCCCTGCACCAACGGGTCCACCTATTCCAACTTTTAATGGTCCATTTATATTTTTCATGTTTTATAAATTCGTGTTTTTAAATTTTCATGCTTGATACTGTAGATGTCACTATTAAAACAAATTCCACCCAAGTCTTCTAAATTTAAATTTTGATTTTCTTTTTCTATTTCTCTTATTAATTCGTAAGTTTTAATTATACAGTCCTGTCCAATTTTTTGTCCAATTGGTATATGTTTAATGCAAACATTTATTAGATTTGATACAAACGATTGTAGATAAGATACTATTGTTAAGTTAAGTGGTATATCAAAATGTTTAGCTGCTTTAGCAACTGCAATTGGATAAGCAGTGTTTTCTTGAATATTAAAATCCCAACTATCAGCTAACACTTTTCTAAAAGCATTACCCATTTCAATAGACTCTATTTTTCTTTCTTTGGATGGACAAAGAGATAAGGCCAGTTCATTTAACTCTTCTCCCTGATAGGTATACTTCATTAAAATTATATCATTTTTACCTGTTCCATATTTTAAGATACATTTTAAATAATCCAGAATATCTTCTTTTGACTTAATAAAATTATCATTAATCATTGCCTCTAAACCATGAGAGTATGAAAAACTTCCAACAGGAAATGATGGTGAAAACCAAGTTTGAAGAATTTGTAAAGATTCTTTTAAATCTTTTTTACCTTTTATTTTAGTGTCTATGGCTATGGGTTCTACCAATTCCATATGCTCCTCCCTCTGGTTTAAAAGGTCTTAA